>CAZPEY010000095.1:12433-16634 GCA_964585665.1 uncultured Polyangiaceae bacterium
TCAGTTCGAGAACTGGAGCGCGGTCAGATCCGCGCTGCTGGCGATCGTCCGTGGGCCCTGCTGATCGAGCAGCACCAGCGAGAAGCGCTCCTCTGGCGTGGTCGGCTCGGCCACCTGCACCCAGACCGCGCCGCACTGGCCGTCGCGGGTCAGGTCGAACTGGGTGTAGGAGGGGTAGCCGAGGTAGTAGCCGCCACCGTCGAGGACGCTGTGCGTGGCGTCGGCGGAGAACTGCGCGCTGTTGAGGAAGTCGCCGTACCCCGTCGAGAGGCTGAGAATGAGCGCGTTGCCCTGGTGTGCGACCGGGCGCAGCCACGGCTGAAAGCCGAGATCGGGCCCGATCACCATCGGCTGGCCGACCGGGGCAAAGCTCTTGCCGCCGTCGCTGGTGCGCTGGAGCTGGAGCCGATCGTCGACGACTGTCGAGACGAACACCGTCCCCTGCTCATCGACGGTGGCGCTCCAGCCCTCGTAGATCGACGAGGCGCTCGCCGGCGCGAGCGCCGTGCGTGTGCGGGTCTGCAGGTCGATGCGAGTCAGCGGGCGCTTCGGATCCCACGACTCGCCCAGCAGGACGTAACGATCCCCAGCCACGCTGATGATCTGCCACGCCTCCGCCGCGGGGAGGTCGATGGCGGTGTCACCCTGTGCACCGACGGCGTGCAGCGTCGTGGGCCCCCCGTCGCTGGAGAGATAGACGAGCCGGTGGGGCGTGATCGTCACCGTCCCCTCGCCGGGCGAACCGGGCAGCGGCTCGAACTTCGCCGGACTGCCGAGCCGCAGCAGGCCGAGCGTCCCGGGTTGGTTGGGGCTGGAGCGCTGGATCACCGGCACCAGCTCCTCGCTGAGCATGCCCGCGAAGGGCGCGTACTCGCCGAGCGGAACGATCGTACCGTTGGGCAGGCGCACCCAGTTGGTCTGCGCCGCGACGGCGAGGCGCCCCCCATCCCCGAGATAGAGCTGCGGGTAGACGCTCTCGGGGATGTAGTCGTGGAGCAGGACGTTGGCGCCATCGAGCAGCACGTATTCGTGGCGGTTGTCGCGCAGCGTGGTCTGGTAGAGGTACGCGACCGCGGCGACGAACGATCCGCGCTGGGTCCAGCTCTGCGTCACGATGTTCTGCGGAGCTTCGACGAGGCCGGTGCCGAACGAGAACAGCGTCGTCGCTCCGCCGGCAGAGTCGAGCCGCGCGATCCGACCCGCGCCGACGGAGAGGAGGCGGCGGTCGGCGCACCCGAGCGACTGCTCGACGTGGCCGATCTCGTCGGGATTGGTGAGGGCCGAAGAGCGACAACCAGCGGCGGCTGCGAGCGAAGCGAGAGCGAAGGAGAACCAGACGGGCAAACGCATAGGGACCTCCAAATAAGCGATGACCCAGTCTAGAACCCGAGGCGTCGATGGGTGAATCCGTATGATGCGAACTGAAGTGTATGTGTCCTTGATATAATTATCTGGGGCCGCGAGGGTCCCGACGCGTGGCGGCGCAGGCCGTGATAAGATGAGGAGATGGCTTATCCGCGTCTCGCGCTCAGGCTGCTGTGCGCGTTGGGACTGAGCGGCGCGCTGGCCGCGTGCACCGCCTCCCCGACGACGCTCCTGCTCGAGCTCGAGGGCGACGCCAGCATCACCGGCCTCGATGTCTCGGTCGGGCTCTCGACCGGAAGCAAGCTCCAGCGCAGCTTCGGCCTCTCTGGCAAGCCGCTGCCTGGTCAGATCCTCGTCGAGCTCCCCGATGTTGCCGTGGTCGCAACCATCGACGTCATCGGCACGGGCGGCAGCATGGCGTTCGCGGCGCACGCCCAGGTGACGAGCAAGCCGCATCGGCAGGTGCGGGTGCCGCTGCAGCTCGGTGCGAGCGCGAGCAGCGACCTCCTGCCAAGCGGAGACGGGGGAGGCGTGGACGCGGGCGCCGATGGCGCGATCAACGGCGACGGACCACCGTCCCTCGATCTGCAGTCACCTGTCGATCTGCCCGACCCCGACCTGGCGGTCGCCAGCGATCTGAGCGGCGCCATCGACCAGGCGGCAGGCCCGAGCGACCTTTCGGCCACGGACGGCCCGAAGGGCAGCCCGCTCGATCTGCCGGCGACGCCGTCGCTCGTCGTCCTCGCGGGCCAGTATGGCGGCGAGGGCTGGCACGATGACGTCGGCACCGACATTCGGTTTGGCTCGATCGGTGGCGCGGCACAGGTGGGCAACCTGATCTATGTCGTGGAGCACTGGACCGGTTTCCTGCGCACGATCGACGTCACGACGCGCCAGAGCGCGACGGTGCAGCTCGTCAACGCCGGCAACCTCCAACCAACCTCGCTCGACACGCCGGGAGGCCTCGCCTACGACGGCGCGGGCTACCTCTACACCGCGAGCTGGGAGCGACACGCCATCTACAAGATCGAGATCGCGACCGGCAAGGTCAGTCGCCTCATCGGCCTCATCGACAACTCCGGCAGCGACGACGGCGACGCGGCGACGGCGCGCTTTTTCAACCCGTGGGGTGTGACCTTCGATGACAGCAAGGTGCTCTGGGTCGCGGACACGGGCAACAAGAAGCTGAGGAAGATCGACCTCGCCGGACCGACGGTGAGCACGCCCGCGCTGGTGATGGCGGGCGCCACCGATCTCGGCGGGCCCGCCACCTTCAGCGAGCCGCACGGCATGGCGCTCGATGCTGGCCTGCTCTACCTGGCCGACGGTGGTGGCGTGCTCCGCATCGATCCGATCAACTCCACCGTCACGCGGCTGGTCGCGAACACCAAGCTCGACACCGCGGCGCACGTCGCCATCCTTGGCGGCAACCTGTACGCGCTCGATCGCGGGCTCAACTGCATCTGGCGTTTTCCGCTCGCTTCGCTGAACACCGGCACGATCGTCGCCGGAGGCAACGTCTACCCCGAGCTGTCGATCGACGGCATCGGCTCGGCGGCGCGCTTCCAGGCACCGGTCTGGATGTTGCCCGGGCCGACCAACGACCTCTGGGTGTTCGAGGAGTTCGCGATCCGGCGCGTCACGCTCGACACCTTCACGGTCTCGACCTGGGCCGGGCTTGGCGATCACAGCGGGTCGAAGAACTCCCCGAATCCAACGCTGCGCGGGCCCGTCAGCCTGCTGTACGACGGCGACGACACGATCTACTTCAGCGACTACGAGAGCGCGCGCGTGCGCAAGTACACCATCTCTACCAACGCGGTCGTCACGATCGCTGGCAACGGCAACCCGGATCACGTCGACGGGCCGGCGCTGTCGGCCAGCTTCTACGGGCCCTCGGGGCTCGCGCTCGATGGCGCAGGGAACCTCTACATCGCCGAGAACCTGCTGCACACGATCCGCAAGCTCGACACGAGCGGCATGGTGACGACGATCGCGGGCAAGGCTGGCATGCCAGGCGCCCCGGGCAGCGACGGCACGCTTGGCCTGAGCGCGTCGTTCGACGGCCCGGCCGGGTTGGCCTTCGACGGGGTCGGCACGCTGTTCGTCGCTGAGGTCGGCAACTCGCTGATCCGAAGCATCGACCTGACGACCAGCGGCTACCCAACGTCGGTCCTGGTCGGCACCGGGTCACGCGATCACCAGGACAACACGATGGGCAAGCTGGCGCACTTCGACGCGCCGTTCGGGCTCGCGTACGACGCGAAGAACGAGCTCCTCTACATCACCGAGATCAACGCCGACACGGTTCGACGCGCGGATCTCTCGTCGGTCAACCGACCGGTGACGACCGTGTCCGGGCTGACGTACCAGCCCTTCTACTATGGCGTCGAGCCCGGCGACGGTGGCTCCCTGGCAGGCACGCACCACCGCAGCCCGGCGGGCATCGTCGTGGACTCGACCGGCAAGCGGCTCTACGTCGCCAACCGGGACGGCGACACGATCCAGCGCCTCGACCTGCAGCTCGACACGTCAGCGACGATCGTCGGCGTGCCGATGGCCGGCTTCGTCAAGCCCGGGCCGCTGCCGGCGAACACCCACACCCCGTACGGCCTGGCGTTGACGCCGCTCGGCCTGGTCTCGACCAGCGTCGAAAATGTGCTTCTACTGGCGACCGGCATCGCGCCATAGTGGCGCCGCATGAGACGCGCTGGCTGGGTCCGCCTCCTGCTGTTTACGATCCTGCTGTGCTCGCCTGCCGTGGCGGCACCGGTCGTCGCCGTGATGCCGTTCCGCGATCTGTCGGCGAGCGCCGGCAAGAGCCCGGTGGGCGAGG
>CAZPEY010000096.1:0-15130 GCA_964585665.1 uncultured Polyangiaceae bacterium
CACGGTGCAGGCGCTCGCCGCGGTGCTCGGCGGCACGCAGTCGCTGCACACCAACTCGTACGACGAGACCTACGCGTTGCCGACGGAGGCCGCCGCGACGCTCGCCCTGCGCACGCAGCAGATCATCGCCGAGGAGTCGGGCGTCGCGAGCGTCGCCGATCCGCTCGGCGGCAGCTACTTCGTCGAGGCGCTGACCGATCAGATGGAAACCGCCGCCATGGAGTACATCGACAAGATCGATCGCATGGGCGGCATCGTGCGCGCCATCGAGGAGGGCTATCCGCAGCGCGAGCTGGCGCAGTCGGCCTACGAGTTTCAGCGCGAGGTCGACTCGGGCGAGCGCGGCATCGTCGGCGTCAACAAGTACGTCGAGGAGGGAGCGCCCGAGAAGATCCCGACGCTCAAGATCGAGCACGAGGTCGAGCGCGCGCAGATCGAGCGCGTCAAGGCGCACCGGCAGCGGCGCGACGCGGCGGCGGTGGCCCGCTCCCTCGAGGCGGTGAAGAACGCCGCGGCCAGCGACGAGAACTTGATGCCGCCGATCCTGCAGGCGATCCGCGATGGGGTGACGCTGGGCGAGGTCAGTGACGTGTTTCGGCAGGTCTTCGGCGAGCACCGCGACCCGGCCTGGCTCTAGACCCAATCAGATGCGTTCTCGTGCCTCGACCGGGACTCTAGCTACTCGGGCAGATCGGCCGAGGTGAAGGCGCAGCTGGCCGCGTCGCCGTTGGTGACGAACAGGCCGAGCACGTCGGGGGTCGCCGTCTCGTAGGTCGTCACGAACGACGTGCTCCAGCACTGCGACACCGACAGGAAATCGGTCGACGCCGCGAGCGTCAGCAGATCGGTCGCCACCTCGCCGCCCTCGACGCGCACGTCGGCGCGCCCCTGCCCCGTCGCCAGCCAGCGGCTGCGCAGCGACACGGTCTCGAGCTTGGGCTTGTTGTCAGCGTCCTTGTGGACGTTCATGTCGACGGAGAAGACGAAGTTGCCCGCGCCGCCATCGCCGCGATCGAAGTAGTAGTAGGCGTCCTTGGGCGTCTCCTGCTTGCAGGTGACGTTGGCCGGGTTGTTGTTGGCGAACTGGTCGAAGAAGATCTCGAGGTGCGCGGGCGTCTTGGTGTTGTCGAACTGACCTCGAATCGTGCCGACCTCGCACGCATCGGCGCGGAGCGCGCGCAGGTTGTCGAAGTGCAGCGTCACCTCGCCCTTGGCCTGGCCCGCGACGGTGCCGCGGGTGATGTCACCGGTGACGAGCGGCGAGAACGCCTGGCTCGCCTGCGCCGCGACGTGCGCCTCGAACGAATAGCTGAAGTGCCCGGCGCCGATCTTGGTGACGACGACGCGGTAGGTCAGCGGGTCGAGACCACCCGGCGTGTAGGGCCCCCAGGTGCGCGAGTTGAGCGTCCGCTCCGACGGCACGCCCAGCGTCGACAGGCGCATCAGCCCGAGCAGGATCGCGGCCCGCGTGTTGAGGTCGGCCGAGATCGCCCAGGTGACCTGGTAGAACTCACTCGGCTTGCCGGTCAGGGCGCCCTGGCTGCCGCCGACGCCCTCCCCGGTGCTCAGCCCCTGGGAGGTCGAGCTCTTCCCGGGGGTGGTGATCTTGATCTCGTCGGCGGTGGGCGGCGCCTGGCGGTACTCGTCGGAGTCGTCGAAGCAGGCCGACACGCCGAGCGTCGCTAGGAGGGACACACCCACCGACAACCCGGCCTTGGCGAGACGAGCGGTGCTGCGCTTGCCGAACATGGTCAACCTCCTTGATTACCCAGTGGAGAGGTCGCAGAGCAGGCATCGCGCCAACCGCGAAGCCTCCGACATCGTTGAGCCGGTCGGTCGATTGTGAAGAAGCGTTGACGGGTTCGTCAAACCGCGGGCGGGCGAGCGCCGACACCGAGCGACGAGGCGAGCCCCCGGTTGAAGGCGTCGTAGGTCGCCTCGATCTGGCGGCCGCGCAGCGCGACCAGCAGGTCGCCGAGTGGACCGTAGAAGCGCTCGCCGTGCACCAGCAGCGTGCCGCCGCCGGGCGCGTCGGAGAAGCGGAAGTAGTGCTCACCGCCGAACCCAGGGACGCGGCCGGTCCACGCCACCTCGGCGCCTGACTCGAAGCGGCTCACCGTGACGAGGATGGGCGCGCGCGGCAGGCCCGGAATCTTGATCGAGAAGGCGAACCGCTTCCCGAGCTCGATCGGTCGGTGCGCGTCGAGATCGGCCATCGCCGAGAACTGGCGCCAGCGCGACTTGTCGAGGAACGCCTCGAACACACGCGCGCGCGGCGCGTCGAGGACCAGCTGGGTCTTCACCTCAGGCATCGTCTCACCTGTGCGTGGTGGGGGGTCTAGAGGTGCTTGCCGTCGTAGTGCTTGACCGGCAGCTCGTTGACGTCGACCCCGTCGAGACAGCGGACGTTGATCGAGTAGACGCCGTCGCCGTTGGGCTTCTTGCCGTGGCTGAACGACGCGGTGCCGCAGGTCTTGCAGAACAGGTGGTGGACGTTCTTCTTGCCGAACTGATAGTCGGTCAGCTCGCCCTCGCCCTTGAGCAGCTTGAACTGCTCGGGCGCGACGAAGGTGAGCAGCCAGCCGCGCAGGCTGCAGATCGAGCAGTTGCACGCGGCGACGCCGCCCAAGCTGGTGGAGATCTCGTAGCGGACCTTGCCGCAGTGGCAGCCGCCTGTGTAGGTCTTGGACTCGGACATGGGAAACCTCAAGGTGATGAGCCTGCTCAGGATCGGAGCGCCGCGATCGCCGCGGCGTAGTTCTTCTGACCGAAGACCGCCGTCCCCGCCACCAGGACATCCGCGCCGGCGCCGACGAGCGCCGCGGCGTTGTCGGCCTTGACGCCGCCGTCGACCTCGATGTCGAAGCGCAGCTCGCGTTCGAAGCGACGCTTGGCCAGCGCCTCGACGCGCTGGAGCGCGCGCGGGATGAACTTCTGCCCCCCGAAGCCCGGGTTCACCGACATCACCAGGACCTGATCAACGTCGGCGAGCACGTCCTCGATCGACTCGATCGGCGTCGCTGGGTTGAGCGTCACCGAGACGCGCTTTCCGGTGGCGCGGATCTGCTGGAGCAGGCGGTGGAGGTGCGCCGTCGCCTCGACGTGCACGCCGATGATGTCGGCGCCCGCCTCGGCGAAGGCCTCGATGTAGCGCTCTGGGTTGCTGATCATCAGGTGGACGTCGAGCGGCAGGCGCGTGGCGCGCCGTACTGCCTCGACGACGATCGGACCGATGGTGAGGTTGGGGACGAAGTGGCCGTCCATCACGTCGACGTGAACGTAGTCGGCGCCCGCGTCGGTGATGGCTCGGACCTCCTCGGCGAGGCGGCCGAAGTCCGCCGAGAGGATCGACGGGGCGACCTTGACCGAGGATGGCATGGCGACGCTACTCGGCGCGCTCGGACTCGCCGGCCGACAGCGCCTCGATGAGCGCGGACAGCGCCGACTCGAGCTTCTCGATCCCGGCCCGGTCCATCTTGGTCTCGAGCTCTCCGTGCACCTCGTCGAAGACGGCCTGGCCGCCCGACTGCGCCTTCTGCCCCTTGGCCGTGAGGCGCACCAGCGTGGCGCGCGCGTCCGCCGGATCCGGGTCACGCTTGACCATGCCGAGGCCGACGAGCTCGGAGACGAGCTGGCCGATCGCCTGCTTGGACACCGAGAGCTTCTGGGCGAGATCGGTCTGGCGGGTCCCTTCGGCCGAGACCTGCTGGAGCAGGGTCATGTGGGCGACGCGCAGGCCCGCGGCGGTCTTGTCACCGGTGCGCGAGGCGCGATCGTGCAGGAGGCGCGAGGCGCGCAGGAGGAGCGGGCCGGGGCCCGTCTGCTCGACGGGGGAAGCGCCATTCTTTGCGCCGGCGCGGGCGGGCTTGGGGGCTTTCTTGACTGCCGACATGAGGTCAGACTCCTTGCGTAGGCTATGGCGGGCCTGGCTGAGGATGGGAACCAAAATTAGTGAAGTAAATTGTCTTTACCATATTTGCTAGGACCGCCATAGCGCGACCGCGAAAAAAGCATCCGCACCGTCGCTGTGCGGCCAGGTCCGCAGGGTCTGGCCGACGCGGAAGTCGGGGTGGGCGGCGAGGAAGGGTGGAAGGTGCGCCTCCCCCTCCTCGGCGACGAAGCTGCACACCGAGTAGACGAGGCGACCGCCCGGGCGAACGGCGCGCGCCGCCACGGTGAGGAGCTCGCGCTGCAGCGTCGCCAGCGAGGACAGATCGGGGGCGGGGCGCCACTTGGCCTCCGGATGGCGACGGAGCACGCCGAGGCCGCTGCACGGTGCGTCGACGAGGACGAGGTCGTAGTCGGCCGGCGGCGCGAGCTGTCGCGCGTCGCGCTCCTCGATGGTGACGCGTTCGAGGAGGCCGAGGCGGTGCGCCGCGTCGACGCACAGGCCGAGCTTGCGCGCCGACTGGTCGACCGCGGTCACCCGCAGGCCGCGCTCCGCCAGATCGAGCGTCTTGCCCCCGACGCCAGCGCAGACGTCGAGCGCGCGCTCGTCGGGTCTCGGCGCGGCGAGCTCGACGACGAGCTGCGCCGCGAGGTCTTGCGGCGTGGCCAGCCCTTCGGTGAACGCCGTGAGGCGCGCTGGATCCCCGAGGCCGGTGCCGGACAGCGCGAAGGGCGCGCGCCGGTCGACGGCGAGCGTCGCCCCCGGGCGCTCTGCGAGCAGGCGGCCCCGCAGCTCGTCGACGGTGGCGCGCTGGCGGTTGCAGCGCAGCCAGAGCGGCGGCGGCTCGTTGAGCGCCGCCAGAAAGGCGTCTGCCTCGGCGCGGGTCGGCAGCACCACGTCGGCGAGCGCGAGCAGCCAGTCGGGCGCCGACAAGCGGGCTGAGCGCGGCAGGTGCTGCGGCTCGCCCTCGGCGGCGAGCTTGCGCAGCAGCGCGTTGCAGAAGCCCGCCAGCCGCTGGTTGCGCTGGCGCTTGCAGGCCTCGACCGCGTCGTCGACGGCGGCGTGGGCGGGGACGCGCAAGCGCAGGATCTGCAGGGCCGCGAGTCGCAGCAGGTTGCGGGTCTGACGGTCGAGGCTCCCGAGGCCGCGCGGCGCGCGCGCCGCGAGCGCCGCGTCGAGGCGAAGGCGCCAGCGCAGCACCCCGTAGACGAGCTCGGTGGCGAGCGCCCGATCGGCGGTCGAGAGGTCGCCGGCACGTTCGAGCTCTCCGGAGAGCGCCAGCGTCGCGAAGGCTCCCTCGTCGACGCGCTGCAGGACGCGCCGTGCGACGTCTCGCGCGCTCATAGGCCGAGCTTGGTGCCGACGGGGATCGGGCGGCCGAGCACCACCGCGGAGACCGGCAGGCGCTTCTTGCCGGCGAGCTGCACCTCGGAGAAGCGCACCGCGCCGTCGCCACAAGCGACGACCAGGCCTTGGTTACCGGCCGCCAGCACCGTCCCTGGCGTACCGCTGCCTTCGGCGACCGCCGCGCCGAACAGCTTGAGCACCTCACCGTCGAGGAGCGTCGTCCCCGTCGGCCACGGATCGCAGCCACGCACGAGGTCGCGCACCGCCTCCGCCGATCGGGAGAAATCGACGCGGCCGGTGTCCTTCTCGAGCATCGGCGCGAGCGTCGCCTGCGTGTGATCCTGCTCGACGGGCTTGAGCGTGCCGGCGCGCAGCTCGCGCAGCCCCTGTCGGACGAGCTGCGGACCGAGCGGCGCCAGCGCGGAGAACAGCTGGCCTGCCGTCATGTCGACGGGGATCGGCAACGTCGCCTTCGCGAGCATCGGCCCGGTGTCGAGGCCCACGTCCATCTGCATCAGCGTCGCGCCGGTCTCCCGCTCGCCGCGGATCACCGACCACTGGATCGGCGCGGCGCCGCGGTACTTGGGCAAGAGCGACGCATGCACGTTCCAGCAGCCATGGCGCGGCACCTTGAGCACCGCCTCGGGCAGGATGCGGCCGTAGGCGACCACGACGGCGAGATCGAGACGCAGCGCGGTCAGATCGTCGAGGAACGGCGGCTTCCGCACCGACGCTGGTTGCCACACGGGCACACCGGCCCGCTCGGCGACGAGCTTGACCGGCGGGGGCTGCAGCTTCTGACCACGGCCGGCCGGCCGATCGGGCTGGGTGATCACGACCACCACCTCGACCTCCTCGGCGAGCGCGAGCAGCGCCTCCAGCGTCGGCACTGCGAAGTCCGGAGAACCCATGAAGGCGATGCGGAGCTTGCTCATGCGGTCAATCGATGAGGTGAGAGCGATAGGTCGAGCGCAGCGCCTCGTCGCCGAGCACGCGGTACGCCTCGGCGAGGACGTCGCCGATCTCGCCGAGGGCCGCGCCCAGTTCGTGCTGCATCGCGACGGAGAACCGCTTGGGCGCGAAGTCGGCGGTGAGGCGCTCGTAGGCGCGGCGGATCTCGTGCGAGGTCGCGTGACGCTCGACGCCGAGGATCGAGAAGTAGTCTGCGTCGCCGAGCTGATCGAGCTTGGCAACGATGCGCTCGCGCTCGATGGACAGCTCGGCGTCGTTCTCGCCGGCGTCGTCGCGCCCGCGCTCCCGCCGCTCCCGCACCCTGCCGACCGAGGCGGGCGTGACCTGCGTCGGGAGCCCGCGCGAGTCGAGCATCGTCCCGCCCTCGCCGGACTGCACGCCGCCGACGCACAGCAGGAGCCAGGCGACGGCGTACAGGGCCGCCTCGCTGATGCCGCTCGGCAGCCCCCGCTCGGCAAAGAGGATGTCCTTGAGCGAGCGATCCCCGTCGATGAGCTCGACGGCGCGACGCTCGCCCTCAGCCAGCGGTAGCTCGGCGAGCAGCCGCGGCAGCTCGGTGGTCGGCGACAGGACGGTCTCGACGGGGCCGACCAGCTCGCTCAGCCGCTCGAGGCTGTACTTGCGGCGCAACCCTTCGAGGAGCAAGGCCAGCACCGGCTGACCAGGGCGAACCCGGTCTTCGACGGGGGCTTCCTGTTGCCGCAGCCGATAGCTCCCGGACTCCCACGCGAACAGCGAGTAGAGGACCTCCTCGGTGTGGCGCCGCAGGAGCGCGAAGATCTCGCGCTGCTTGAGCAGGCCCGCGTCGCACAGCTCGTTGGCGCCCAGCTTGCCGAACGCCGGCTGCAGCTGGCGCGTGCGCGCGTGCTGATCGCGGTTGATCTTGCCGTCGCGGTGCAGGATGTCGCCCAGCCGATCGGTCGCGAAGTCGGAGGTCGCTGCGACGGGCAGGCCGTCCTCGAAGAAGATCGACTTGCTGCCGTCGCTGCGCTCGACGATCAGGCGCCCCGAGAAGCGCACCTGATAGAGGCGGGACAGCAGCTCGCCGATGTCGACATAGCCGAGGTCGCCCTCCTCCTCGGTGCCGGAGAGCGCTGGAGGAGGCGCGGGCTCGTCGGCGAGGTCGTAGCGGGTCGCGGCCGTGGTCGGAGCATCAGCGATCACCTGGCCACCGACGGGCGGTGCCGCCTTCGGGCGCGGCGCGCCCACGTCGATCGCGTCGAGATCGATGTCGTCGAGGAGCGGGCTCTTGGCGAGCGCGGCCAGCTCCCCAGCCAGCGCCTGCGATGCTGGTCCGATCACGGGCGTCGGTCGATCGGGGAGCTTCTCGGTCGGCAGGCGGCCGCGCCGCGTCGGCTCCTCGTCCTCGAAGCCACGCCGCGCGAGCGGCTCGATGGTCGGCAGCGCGTCGAGGAGCGCTTCGTCGGCGCGCATCAGGGCGCCGAGCCGCAGCGGCCCCGAGGGCTCGGGATCGGTCGACGGCGCTGCGCTCGGGCCCTTGCGCACCGGGCTCTGCGGCTCGACCGTGGTCGACGAGGCGGAGATCGATCCGGGGCGCGGCGTCGCGGCCGGCAGGTCGACGATGGCAGCGCGATCGTCGAGGTTGTCGAGCCGCTCGGTGGCGATGCGCGGGATCTGCTCGGGCGGCAGGCTACCGACCGAGGGCGCGTCGACGACGATGTCGGGCTCGCTGTCGACCGCGTCCTCGCTGCCCTCGAGCTCGACCGCGAGGCGCTCGATGGCGTGCGCGAGCTCCTCGGCGTCGACGGGACGATAGAAGCGCTGGCGCACCTCCATGCCCGACAGCTCGTGCTCGTCCTCGGCGATCAGCAGCACCGGCACCGTCGGCGCCGCCTGACGGACCGTGCGCACGACCTCGTCCGCCTCGGACAGGTACAGCCCCGACGCGACGACGACGGCCAGCTTGTCGCCCTCCAGCACCGTCGCCAGGTCCTCGCCACCATCGGAGATGGCGACCGAGATCCCGGTCGGGGCGAGCGCCTTGCGGCACAGCTCCGCTTCGTACGGGTTGGCGACGATGAGGACTGGAGGCAGCTCCACGGAACCCATTAGGTACTACAACATCGACACCGGGTCGACATCGACCGTGCGACGCACCCGCGACTGGCCAGCGGTCGTCGTCGCCAGAGCAGCTCGACACAGGCCACGCAACTGATCGGCGCGGCTCCCCTTGAGGAAGAGCTGCCAGCGGGTGCGCCCCTTGAGCCGCCCGAGCGGCGCCTCGGCCGGCCCGACGATCTGCGCAGCGATCGCCCCGCCTCCGGACGCGGTGGCGATCCGCTCCTGCAGCGCTGCAGCCACGGCGCGAGCCTCGCGCTCGACCTCCGCCGGCTCGACGCCGTCGAAGCGAATGCACGCCAGCCGCCCGAACGGCGGGTAGTGGAGCTCGCGCCGGGCTGGCAGCTCCGCGTCGACGAAACCTTGATAGTCGTGGTGCGCCGCGGCGACGACCGCGGGGTGCTCGGGGTTGTACGTCTGCACGACGACGCGCCCCGGCTCGTCGCCGCGACCGGCGCGCCCCGCCACCTGGACGAGGAGCTGGAACGTCCTCTCGGTGGCGCGGAAGTCGGGCAACCCCATCCCGCCATCCGCGAGCACGACACCAACCAGCGTCACCGACGGGAAATCGTGCCCCTTGGCGAGCATCTGCGTGCCCACCAGGATGTCGACCTCGCGCCGCCGCACCCGATCGAGGATCGCCTCCGAGCCGAGCTCGTTGGCGGTGTCGCGATCGAGCCGCGCCAGCCGCGCCGTCGGCAGGAGCGCGGCGAGCTGGCTCTCCACCTGCTCGGTGCCGACGCCGAGGCGCTCGAGCGGACCACCTCCACACTTCGGACAGCGGGGCGGCAGCGCCTCTCGGTGGCCGCAGTAGTGGCAGACCAGCGCGCCCTGCTGCTTGTGGAAGGTCAACGTCACCGAGCAGTGCACGCACCGGCGCTCCTCGCCGCAGCTCGTGCACAGCACGAAGGTCGAGAAGCCGCGCCGGTTGAGGAACACGATCGCCTGCTCGCCGCGCGCCAGCGTGTCCTGCAGCGCCACGCGAAGCGGCGCCGAGAACAGCTCGCCGCGGGGCAGGACGTGCTGCTTGAGGTCGACGATCTGCACCGACGGGAGCGGCCGCGCGGTGGCGCGCTGCGACAGCACCAGCTTGCGGATCCGCCCCTCGGCCGCGGCCTGGAAGATCTCGAGCGACGGGGTGGCCGAGCCGAGGACCGCGACCGCCCCCTGCTGCCGCGCCCGCACCAGCGCCGCGTCGCGCCCCGAGTAGCGCACGCCGTCCTCCTGCTTGAACGAGCTGTCGTGCTCTTCGTCGATGACGACCACGCCGAGCGCGGGGAGCGGCGCGAACACCGCCGAGCGCGCGCCGAGCGCGATGCGCGCTTGTCCCGTCGCCAGCCGCTGCCACGCCTGCTGGCGCGCCGCGTCCCCGATGCCGCTGTGCAGGATCGCCACCGCGTCGCCGAAGCGCGCTGCGAAGCGCTGGCCGAGCTGCGGGGTCAGCGCGATCTCGGGGACGAGGACGAGCGCCGAGCGCCCCCGCTCCAGCGTCGCGGCGATCGCCGCCAGGTAGACCTCGGTCTTGCCCGATCCCGTGATGCCGTGGAGCAAGAAGGGCTCGCTGCGCGGTTGGTCAAGCGACTTGACGATCTCGTCGACTGCGAGCTGCTGCTCGGGGTTGAGGACGGGCGGCGTGGTGCGCGCGATCGCCGTCGTGTCGAGCCACGGGCGGGCGCGCTCCTCGCAGACGAGCAGGCCGGCGTCGAGCAGCGCCAGCACCAGCCCGGCGCGCTCCGCCAGGGCGGCGCGGGGCACGGCGCCCTGGGCGACGATCTCGGCGAGCAGAGCGGCCCGCTTGGGCGCACGGTCGAGCTCGTCGGCGGCCGGGCGGCGGCCGGGCACCAGCCAGCTCTCGGTGCGCTGCGGCGCGGTCTTGAGCAGCTCTTCGACGGCGACGTGGTGCGCCTCGACCAGCTGCAAGAGCGCGCGCCTCTGCGCCGGCGACAGGCGTCGGTGCGCCGCCTCGTCGAGCGGCAAGAGCGGCAGCAGGTTGCGTTGCGCCGTCGGCAGCGCCTCGACCGTCGGAGGCACGAGCGCGGCGCGCAGGCCGTCGACCAGCGCCTGGCCGCTCGATGTGAGCCGAAACCGGCGCCGCAGCTTGGCGCCTCCCCCGACGGGAAGGAAGTGGCGCATCACCTCGCCCGGCGGCGCCATGTAGTAGTCGGCGAGCCAGGCTCCGAGCTCGCACTGATCCGGGAACAGCGGCGGCTCTCCGACGAGGCGGTCGATGGGGCGCAGCGCGTCGCCGGGCTCCTCAGCCAGAGCCAGCACGACGCCCTCGACCGCGCGCCGCCCGAGCGGCACCCAGACTCTCGTGCCACGCCGGAGCTCACGCTCGAGCGCCTTGGGCACTCGGTAGTCGAGCGGCTCGTCGACGGGCGCGAAGACAGCGACGCGAGCGATCATGGCAAGGGAGGACATTACCCCCTGCGCTCACCTCGGTTGAGCGGAATCGCGCTGGGCGAGCGAGCGCCCCTCCTCGGGCGCCCTGGGCGCCAGCCAGATCGCGAGCGCCGCCGTCACGCCGAGGGCCGCGGCGAGGACGAGCGCGAGCGTACGGAGCAGGGACCAGGCGCTCAGGAGCGCGGCGGGCAGCGACGAGGTCGCCGCGATCGCCTTGAGGCCCGCCGGGAGGAGGGACAGCACCGCGAGGGCCGTCGCGGCCGTGGCGATGGTGGCGAGCAGGCGGCGGAGCGGCGGCGCGCCGAGGGTGCGGAAGCGATAATAGTCAATCAGATTGACCAACGCGCCGACCAGCAGCAGCGCCAGGGCGAGGCCGCCGAACAGCGACGCCGCGGCGCCCGCGCACACCGACGACGCCGTCTCGGCGCCACCCCATGCCGCCTCGGCGCACGCCCGCAAGCCCCCCTCCCCGCGCCGCTGCGCGACGGCGAAGAGCGCGAACGCGCCGAGCAGACCGAGCGACTGAAGGAGCCGTAGACGCACTCAGAACCCTAGCCCGAGCTTGAACGTAAACACGTCGGCCTGGAAACTTTTGATCGGCGGCGCCTTGGTCGGATCGGCCTCATAGGCCAGCACGTCGGGCGCCCGGTAGAACGGGTGGGCATACCCGAACGTCGTCGACAGGTAGAAGCGGCGGTAGACGAACGACTCGAGCCCGGCCTCGACGCCACCGGTCAACATCACCGAGGTCGCCACCGCGCCCTGGAAGCGCCCGCCGACCAGGCCGAGCGAGAAGCGCCCTTCGACGAAGGGCGTGACCCGCCACGGGTACTGCACCCCGAGCGTGCCGATGATTGACGCATAGAACATGGACAGGCGGCCGCCGCCATACCCGCCGTCGACCCCGAAGCCGAGGCGCACGTACGTCGACACCGGGTAGACGTCGAAGCCGAAGGCGTGGAAGGTCAGGCGCTGCCCGTCCGGCGTCGGCAGCGGCAGGTAGCGGTAGGACAGCTTGAAGCGGGGCACCGGCGGGCGGAGGCGGCCGATCACGACGCGGGCCAGCTTCGGATCGTCCTCATCGAGTCGCTGCGGGGCAGCGTGAGCGACCAGGCTGAAGAGCAGGCACGCGAGCAGCGGCCAGGGGACGCGCATCTTGTCTCAGGATCGCACGAAATGGGCGCGCCGCCCACGCTGCCGTGATGCTCAGGGTTGGCTGGCGGCTTGGCGGAGCGCCTCGACCTGTGCCCCCATCGCCAGGAGCGCGATCACCAGCACGAGCGCCAGCGACAGCGTCTGGTGACGAACGAGCTGGCTGCGCGCGCCCAGGCGGGCGATGGCGAGGCGCGCCGCCGCGGCGACGAGCCCCGCCGCGACGAGCGGCGCGGCGATCTGGAGCGCCAGCGCGAGGATCTTCGCTGTCGCGCTCCCGAGCTCCCCGACCGCGGGCAGGCTCGCCTGGCGGCTCTTGGCCAGCGCCCCGACGAGCTGGCGCGGACCGTCGCACAGCGCGAAGACGACGAGGCCAACCGCGCCATAGAGCCGCTCGAGGATCGCCCCCTCTCGCGTCGCCGCGACGTCGGCGCTGCGATCGGCCAGCGCCCCCGCGAGGCGCGCCGCCCACAGCGGACCGGCGGCGGCCAGCCCGAGGACGAGGCCGATCGCGAGCTCGCCGAGCGGCGTCGCGCCGGCGGCGACCGGCTGGAGGGCCTGCAGCCACAGGGCAACGACGACGGCGAGCGCGATCGCCACGAGCGGCGATCCGATCCCGACGAGCGGCAGCACCGCGACGGCACCGAGCGGCCGCGCCAGGGCGAGCCAGGTCATGCCGACCGCGCGACCAGGGCCAGCAGCGACAGGGTGAAGCGCGAGAGCTGCCCGAAGATCCAAGGGCCCGAGAGCGCCAGCGCCAGGGCCGCAGCGCCCATCCGCAGGACCGTCGCGATGCCAGGGTCGGCGATCCTGGTCGACAGGCGGAGGCCCTCGAGCAGCGCCCCGACGAGCAGCACCGCGGCGACGGGCGGCAGGCACAGGACCAGGAGCAGGCGCAGCGCCTGGTGCAGGGTCTCGACGAGAAGCAGGGGCGTCATCTGCCCGTCCGCTCCGCCGTCACTGCAGGAGCCCCTTCATGAGCAGCGCCCACCCGTCGACGGCGACGAACAGCAGGAGCTTGAACGGCAGCGCCAGGGTCTGCGCCGACAGGCCTTCGGCACCGACGGCGGCGACCACCGTCCCGGCGAGTAGCTCGAGGAGCAGGAAGGGCAACAGCAAGAGGAAGCCCATCTGAAACGCCAGCTTCATCTGCGACGTCAGCGCCGCGACCGCGAGCACGCGCGGGTCGTCGGTGGCGACCTTTCCGTCGGGCGAGAGCTGCTTGGTGAGATCGACGAAGGTGGCCTTGTCCTTCTCGTTGGTCTGCTTGGCGAGGCGGGCGCGGCTCGCGGCGACCGGGTCGGGCGCGCTCGAGATCGGCGCCGTGACGAGGATCGCGGCGACCAGCGCGATCGCCGACGCAAGCAACGCTCCTGGCAGCCCCTTGCCGTCGAGCCCACGCCCGAGCACCACGAGCACCGTGGCGAGCTTGCAGAAGGCGACCAGTCCGACGAGCAGAACCGGCAGCCAGGTGGCGTCGCCGAGGGTCATCCGCGTCGCGCGGCGAGCTGCTGGATCTCGAACGGGAACTGCTTGGTGCTCTCGCCCTTGTTCTCGAGGAGGCCGAAGTCGAGGGTCACGCGATTGCTGACCTGCGCCGGCGCCGGGGTTGGGGTCGGCTCCGCGGTCGCTTCGAGAGAGACGGGGACGGTGGGTGCGAGCTCGAGCGGGCCGCTCTCCTGCGCGACCATCGGCCGCAGGCGCGGCGCCTCGAGGGCCGTGGAGGCCGGTGAGGCGGTGGGAGCGGCAAAGGCCGCGAGGAGATGAAGGCCCGACTGCGTGTGCGAGACGAGGAGCTTGTGGCCCTCGACCTCGACGAGCACCATGCGGTGCGCACCGACGGCCGTCTCGCCGCGCACCTCGATGAGGGCCTGCTGCTGCGGTCTCCGACGGAGACGCAGGGCGAAGATGGCCATCAGTCCGATCAATCCGACGACGCCCGAGATGTAGAGTGGTTCCATAGCTGACGATGTAAGCGCCGCGCGCTTGGACCCGCAAATTTTTACGCGAAGTTGGCGCACGGCGACACGGCCGCGGAGGGCGCGTAAAGAGGCTTCTTGCTGTCGAGGAGAGGGGGCGCGCGGCGGCGCCGCCAGAGGAGAGTGAGGGAGCGCTACTCGGCGGAGGCTTCAGCCTTCGGCTTCTTGGCCTTGGGGGCCTTGGCAGCCTTGGCCGGCTTCTCGGCGGGCGCCGCCTCGGCCTTGGCGGCCTTGGCCTTGCCCTTGGCAGCCTTCGGCGCCTCGGCCGCGGGGGCAGCCTTCGGCTCGAGGCTCCTCTCGTCGGTGTGCTCGGTCAGCTCGATGACCGACACCGGCGCCGCGTCACCGCGACGGAAGCCGAGCTTGAGGACGCGCGTGTAGCCACCGGTGCGACCGACGAACTTCGGCCCGAGCTCGTTGAAGAGCTTGTCGAGCATCGTCTGATCCTTGAGCGTGCGGCGGGCCATGCGGATGGCGTGCACGACGCGCGCGTCGTCGTCCTTGTCGCGCTTCTTGCCCTCGCCGAGCAGGTGGCCGACCGAGACTGCCCAGCTGATGGTGCGGTCAGCGATGCGGCGCAGCTCCTTGGCCTTCGCGTCGGTGGTCTTGATCCGCTCGTGCTCGATCAGCGACGAGACGAGGCTCTGAAACATGGCCCGACGCTGGTCCGAGGGGCGGCCGAATTTACGTCCAGCTTTGAGGTGGCGCATTGGTAAAGTTCCTTGTCTATGTACGACCGGCCCTTAGGCCTTGGTCCGCTGCGACGGTGGCAGCCAGCCATCGAGGTTCTTGCCGAGCTGGAGGCCCTTCTCGGACTGAATCTCTTTGATCTCTTTGAGCGACTTGCGACCGAAGTTCTTGGTCTTGAGCATCTCGGCTTCGGTCTTCTGCACCAGCTCGCCGATGTAGCGGATGTTGGCGTTCTGCAGGCAGTTGGCCGAGCGCACCGACAGCTCGAGCTCGTCGACGGACTTGTCGAGGTTCTCGTTGAGCTTGACCGACTCCTCGTTGACCTTCTCCTCGATCGGCTCGTCGGTCTCCTCGAAGTTGATGAAGATCGAGAGCTGCTCCTTCATGATCTTGGCGGCGAACGCCACCGCGTCTTCCGGAGAGATCGAGCCGTTGGTCCACACGTCGAGCGTCAGCTTGTCGTAGTCGGTCTGCTGACCGACGCGCGCGTTGGTGACGGTGAAGTTGACCTTCTTGATCGGCGAGTACAGCGCGTCGATCGCGATCGAGCCGACCGGCAGGCCCGAGCTGTGGCGCTCGGCCGGCGCGTAGCCGCGGCCGGTCGCGATGGTGAGCTCCA
>CAZPEY010000096.1:15140-16526 GCA_964585665.1 uncultured Polyangiaceae bacterium
AGTTGACCTTGCGGATCGGCGAGAACAGCGAGTCGATCGGCACGGTGCCGAGGGTCATGTTGAGCTGCTTGTTGCGCTCGGCGGGCACCCAGCCACGGCCGCTCTGGACGAGCAGCTCCATGTGCAGCTTGCCACCGCGCGCCAGCGTCGCGATCGGGTGATCCGGGTTGAGGATCTTGACGCCGTCAGTGACCGAGATGTCGCCCGCGGTGACCTTGCCCTCGCCCTCTTTGTCGAGGCGGAGGGTGCGCGGCCGCGAGTCGGACATCGAGACCACGACCTCCTTGAGGTTGAGGACGATGTCGGTCACGTCCTCGACGACGTCGGGGAGCGTCTGGAACTCGTGCAGCGCGCCGTCGATCTTGACCGCGACGATCGCCGCGCCCTGGATCGACGAGAGCAGCACGCGCCGGAGCGCGTTGCCGAGCGTCGTGCCGTAGCCACGCTCGAGCGGCTCGCACTCGAAGCGCGCGTAGTTCGGGTTCGACGCGCTCTTCTCGATCTCGAGGAGACGCGGGCGGATGAGGTCGCGCCAGTTCTTGGTCTGAAGCGCCGGATTCGAGAGCTGTCCTGCCATGTGTTCTCCTCGGTAGAGTCGTCGTTCCCGGCGGTGGGCGCGGCCAGGTAGCGCGCTGGGTGACTGTGTCCCGGCCCAGCCGGACAGTCGCCGATTCGAGTTGTACGAAGGATTCGCTGCGGCTTACTTCGAGTAGAGCTCGACGATCAGCTGCTCGCGGATCGGCATCGTGAAGTCCTCACGCGACGGCATCGACTTGACCTTGCCGACGAAGCCGGCCTTGTCGAGCTCGAGCCAGTTCGGCACGCCGCGGCGATCGACCGCCGCCAGCGACTCCTCGATGCGCTTGATCTTCTGGCTGCGCTCTCCGACGGTAACCTGATCGCCGGAGCGGACCAGGTACGACGGGATGTTGACGCGCTTGCCGTTGACCAGGAAGTGGCCGTGGCGAACGAGCTGACGCGCCTCGGCGTGATCGCTGGCGAAGCCAAAGCGGTACACGATATTGTCGAGGCGACGCTCGAGGAGAACCAGCAGGTTCTCGCCGGTGACGCCCTTCATGCGCGCGGCCTTGTAGTAGTAGCCACGGAACTGACGCTCGGCGATGCCGTAGATGCGCTTGACCTTCTGCTTCTCGCGCATCTGCTCGCCGTAGTTCGACATCTTGCGCTTGCGCGCCTGGCCATGCTGGCCGGGAGCGTAGGCGCGGCGCTCGAAGCCACACTTGTCCGTGTAGCAGCGATCGCCCTTCAGAAACAGCTTGGCATCTTCGCGACGGCAAAGACGGCAAACGGGACCAGTGTAACGTGCCATTTTCTTAGAGTCCTTGTCTGTCTATTCAGACGCCTGGTCAGACGCGGCGGCGCTTG
>CAZPEY010000097.1:0-16491 GCA_964585665.1 uncultured Polyangiaceae bacterium
CGCCGCCCGAGCCGGTCCAGCCCAAGCGGGCCGACGTCGATCTGCAAGCCATCGCCGGCGAGGCCCAGGCGCTGCGCGACGAGCTCGAGAAGGCGCGCGCCAAGGTCGAGCTGGTCGGCTCGGCGCTGTACAAGACCAAGATCGCGATCAGCTTCCGCTACGGTCCCGGCCGCGTCTGGCCGCTCAAGCGCGCAGTGGTCAAGATCGATGACTATCCGATCTATACCGGGGACTCGGGCGGCGACGGCCGCGAGGCCCGCCTGCACGAGGGGTTCGTCACGCCGGGCCGCCACTCGGTGACGCTGCGCTTCGAGTCGGGAGCGGTCGGCACCGAGCGCGTCGGCCTGTCGGGCGAGCAGACCTTCGTCGTCGACCTCAAGGACGGCAAGCTGTCCCAGCTCCAGCTCTCGGTCGAGGAGGAGGGGGACGGGCCGCAGTCGCTCGCCAAGAAGCAGGCTGGCACGATCGACGTGCGGCTCAAGCTGAAGGTCAAGCAGCTTGACCTTCCCAAGGGAGGGCAGCCCTGATGCTCCGTCGGGCGATCGCCGCGGGCCTCGTCGCGCTGCTGCCGACAGCCGCGCTCGCGGACAAGCCGAACAAGACGGACCCGGGGGCCAAGCGCGGTGCTCCGGAGGCGAGCGCCTATCTCCAGGAGCTCGAGAAGGTCGGTCTCGTCGACAAGACGCTCGCCTCGCCGAAGCGGCTCGAGGCCGCGGTGCGCCTCGCCGATCAGCGCCTCACCTCCGACGAGCTCGATCAGGCGATCGCGGACCTCTACGCGATCGTCGAAGGCACGGCCTACGCCGACTTCTCCGACACCGAGGCGTTTCAAGACGCCGAGTATCGGCTCGGCATCGCCCTCGGCAAGGCGGGCGCGGCGAGCTCGGCCAAGAAGTACCTGCTGCGCGCGCTCGCTCGCGGCAAGAGCGGCGCGTTCTACCTCGCGGCGCTGCGCGCCACCGTCGATCTGTGTCTGCGCGAGAAGCTCGGCGCCGAGTGCAAGAACGAGCTCCTCCTCGCCAAGGTCGAAGATCAGAACGGCGAGCTCGCGTACCTGTCGGGCCGGACCTGGTACGACGCCGGCAAGCTCGACGACGCGGAGGCGGCGCTGCAGACGGTGACCCCGCAGTCGCGGTTCTACACCGCGGCGATCTATCTGCGCGGCGTCATCGCGGTCAAGCGACGCAACTTCGCCGAGGGCCGCCGCGCGTTCTGCACGATCGCCGACGTCAAGGAGGGCGATCGACTCCGCTTCGTCATCGACGGGCGGTACTTCCAGCTCCGCGATCTGGCGCGGCTCGGCCTCGGGCGGCTGGCGCACGAGGAGCGCAACCACTCCGACGCCTTCTATCACTACTTCCTCGTCCCCAGCGACTCGCCGGAGCTCGAGACGGCGCTCTTCGAGGGCGCCTTCGCCGCCTACGAGGGCAAGGAGCACGCGATCGGCGCGCGCCTCGCCGAGGAGTTCCTGCGGCTCTATCCGAGCTCGGGGCGCGCCCTCGAAGCGCGTCTCCTCATGGCGACGCTCAAGGTGCGGACCTGTCGCTTTGCCGAAGCGGACAAGGAGCTCGACGAGTACCTGCAGAAGCTGATGCCGCTGCACAAGCTCGTCGCTGCGGCGCAGAAGGACGCGTCGCTGCGGCGCTCGCTCGCGCTGCGCTTGCTCGGTCGTGACTCGACCGTGCAGCCGAGCGACGACGAGAAGCAGCTCGTCCGCATGCTCGAGCGCGTGCCGTCGTTCGTGCGGCTGCGCAAGCTGGCGCAGGACAGCGAGCAGGCGCTCGGGCGCGCTGCGATCTCGGAGCGCGGCTGGCAGGCGCTGGCCCAGAAGGTCGGGCAGAAGACGACGGGCGGTGTCCAGGCCGTCCAAGGGGAGGAGACGCGCGACGCGCTGCGCCTGTCCGAGGAGCTGTCCGAGCTGGCGCGCGCCATCGCTGGCCTGCGGCGGCGCAGCCCGACCGGAGATGTCGTCAAGGTACTTGACGACCTCGAGCAGCGTCGCGCCAGGCTCGCCGAGCGGCTGGCGCAAGCCCGCGTCGCACCGGTCAAGGCGGGAGAGGCGCAGGCCGGCCTGCTGCAGCTGGTGCTCGACGATCGCGCGGCGGGTCGGCAGCTCTCGGCGCGCGCCGTCGAGCTGCAGGCGAGGCTCGACGCGACCGCCGCCGAGCTCGTGCAGTCGAGCCTCGACGCGATCGCGCGTGAGCTGCAGTCGATCGAGGAGCGGGCGCAGCTCGCCAAGATCGACGCGGTGGTGCGCTGGAAGCGCCAGCTCGAGAAAGAGGTCGAGGACATCGCCGCCGGTCGCTTCCCGAAGTCGATGATGTCGCGGCTCCACATCGAGGGGCTGCTCGCCGACGACGAAGAGTTCTGGCCCCCCGAGCCCGAGAAGTGGGCGGATGAGTATGAGGACTATAAGTAGGCCGCTGCTCGCGCTCGCCTTCGCCGGGTCGTCCCTCGTCGGGACCGCCTGGGGTGGCGGCGTGGCCGAGGAGGCCAAGCTCAAGGCCGGCGACAAGGCGGTCGACTTCCAGATCTCCGCCGAGATGGAGGGCGTGCTCAAGCGCAAGGAGGCGCTCGTCGCCGAGAAGCGGCGCCAGGCGATCGGCCTGCTCGAGGAGTACCTGCGCACGCACAAGGTGACCGAGGCGACCGGCGAGATCGTGTTTCAGCTCGCCGAGCTGCGCTGGGAGGAGTCGAAGGCGTCGTTCCTCGAGAAGATGGCGAAGTACAACGCCGAGACCGAGCGCTGCACCGCGGCCAAGGAGGCCGGAAAGGACGAGCCCGACGAGGGCAAGCCGAGCAAGAGCGTCAAGGCACGCAAGGCCGTCGCGTGCCCGCAGCTCCCGCCCAAGCTCGATCTGTCGAGCTCGCTCGGCCTCTACAAGCGCATCCTCGATGAGTTCCCGCGGTTCCGAAAGACCGACATGGTGCTCTACCTCTACGGCTTCGCGCTGCGCCAGGACGGCAAGCTCGAGCAGGGCCTCCTGCACTTCAAGCGCATCATCGCCGAGTATCCGCAGAGCCGCTTCTTGCCCGACGCCTGGATGGCGGTCGCCGAGGCGCGCTTCTACAGCGACGGCAACTACGTCACCGCTCAGCAAGCCTACGAAGAGGTGCTGAAGTTCCCACAGTCGGCGCTCTACGACCTGGCGCTGTTCAAGACGGCGTGGTGCATGTGGAAGCGCGGCAACGCCGAGGCAGCCGCCAAGCGCTTCAAAGAGGTGCTCGATCTCGGCACCTCCCAGAGCAAGGTCGAGGGGCTGCGCCAGGATCGCAGCACCACCGAGGGGCAGAAGCGGCTGCAGGAGCTGCGCTCAGAGGCGCTCGACTACCTCGTGCAGATCTTCGCCGAGGACGAGCGCAAGGGAGCCAAGGAGACGTACGACTTCCTCGCGTCGATCGGCGGCGCACCGTACTCCCGCAAGGTGCTCGCTCGCCTCGGGGAGACCTTCTTCCAGCAGGCGCGCTTTGATCGCGCGATCGAGGCAGAGCGCTTCCTCATCGACCTCGATCCGACCGATCCCAACGCCGTCGATCGGCAGGCGCGCATCGCCGAATCGTACCAGTCGATGGACGACACCAAGAACGCCATCGTCGAGCTGCGCCGCCTCGGTGACACCTACGGTCCGAGCTCGACCTGGTTGAAGGCGCAGCGCGATCCGGAGACGATCAAGCACGCGCACGATCTCGTGTCGCGCCGCCTCGTCGAGTCGGCCAAGTCGCTGCACGCCGACGCGCAGCGCATCGAGCAGCTGCAGAAGCGCGTCGATAAGGATCGCTACACGCGCGCCGCCGAGGCCTACTCGTTCTACCTCGGCAAGTACGCCGGCGACGCGGGCGCTGGCGAGATCGAGTACCTGCTCGGCGACATCTACTACTTCAAGCTCAGCCGCAACGAAGAGGCGGGCGACGCCTACCTCGCCTCGGCCAAGCGCAAGCCGGTCACCAAGCTCCACAAGGAGGCGCTGCTCAACGCCATCTCGGCCTACGAGAAGGTCCGACGCGAGAAGCCCAAGAAGGAGCTGCTGCCGTCGGACATCAAGATGGGCGAGGCGATCGAGATCTACGCCGGGCTCTATCCGAACGACACCGAGATGGCGCCGCTGCTGCTCAAGTCCGGCGAGCTGTTCGTCGAGATCGGCGCCTGGGACGAGGCGGTCAAGCGCTTCGGCGTCATCGTCGAGAAGTACCCCAAGCACCAGGCGGCGCAGACCGCGGGCGATCGGATCTTGAACGCGCTCAACCAGGCCAAGGACTACGACAACGTCGCCGAGTGGGCGCGCCGCCTGCTCAAGGTGCCCGCCTTCCAGAGCAAGGCCGATCAGGATCGGCTCGGCCAGCTCGTCGTCGACGCGCGCATGAAGTCGGCCGAGCAGAAGTCCGAGAAGGAGCCGGCGCGGGCCGCCGAGATCTACGTCTCGGTGGCGAGCGAGTTCTCGTCGAACGCGCGCGCCCCGATGGCGCTGTCGAACGCCGCCCTGCTCTTCCTGCGCGCGGACAAGACCGACGAGTCGATCAAGATCTACCAGCAGCTTGTCGACAAGTACCCCAAGTCTGGCGAGGCGCCCAAGGCGGCGTGGTCGGCGGCGCGGCTGCTCGAGCAAGCGGCGCTGTGGAGCGAGGCGGCCAAGCTCTATCAGCTCCTCGCCGACAAGTTCCCGCAAGACGGCAAGGCGGCCGACGCGCTCTACAACGCCGGCCTGCTCAACGAGCACCTCGGCAACACCAAGGCCGCGACCGCCGCGTACGCCGAGTACACCAAGCGCTACAAGACGCGCGACGACGTGCGACAGGTCGCGTTCCGCGTCGGGCGCGTCCTCGAGCAGAGCGGCGATCGAGAGGGCGCAGCCAAGGCGTTCTTGGAGTTCAGCAAGACCTACCCGGGCAAGGCGCAGACGGTCGAGGCGCTCGAGCGCGCCGCCGCGGCGCTCGTCTCGCTCGGGCAGGACAAGCGCGCGCAGGAGATCCTCAAGGACACGGTCGCGCTCTACAAGCGCGTCCAGGACAAGTCCGTGGCGGACTCGGCCGCGCACGCCCGCTATCTGCAAGGGGAGCTGCAGTTCAAGGAGTTCGAGCGCGCCAAGCTCGCCTCCGATCCGAAGCGCCTCGAGAAGTCGCTCGCCGAGAAGTCGCAGCTCCTCGAGAAGAGCAAGGCGATCTACGTCGACGTCGTGAGCTTCGGCGATCCGGAGTGGGCGACCGCCGCGCTCTACCGCATCGGCGAGTGCTACGAGCAGTTCGCCAAGGCGCTGCGCTCGGCGCCGGTGCCGCCAGGCCTCAAGCCCGAAGAGCAGGAGATCTACAAGCAGGAGCTGGAGAAGGTCGTCGTCACCGTCGAGGACAAGGCGATCGACGCCTACAAGGGCGGCTACAAGAAGGCCCTCGAGCTCAATGTCTACAACGCGTTCACGCAGAAGCTGCGCGTGGCGCTGTCGCGGCTGTCCGAGGTCGAGTTTCCGCCCGAGCTCGAGGTGCGCAGCCGCGCCGAGATGGGCGCCGTGCGGGCCGACCTACCGTTCCTCGACGGAGTGGTCAAATGAGGCGGCTCGGCCTGATCGTGTGGCTCGCGCTCGCTGGCTGCGCGACCACCGCGACGACGAAGAAACCGGACGCCGCGCCCGAGAGCAAGCCGGCCAGGAAGGCCGGGCCGCAGCGCTCGCTCGCCTCGCGCGAAGCGCTCGAGCTCCTGCGCCAGGCTGGCCTCCTGGTCAAGCGCGGGCCAGGGTCGTACGGGGACGCGCTCGCCTCGCTGCGACGAGCCAGCGAGCTCGATCCGAAGCTCTGGGAAGCGGCCTACGACGAAGGCTGGGTGCTCCTCGAGCAGGGACGCCCGGAGACGGCGCTCGCGGCCTTCGAGAAGGCGCTCGCGATGTCAGCAGGACACCCGGCGCCCGTAGCTGCGCTCGCGGAGACCCAGCAGAAGCTCGGCCGCTTCGCCGAGGCGAGCAAGACGATCGAGTCGCACCTCGACAAGATCCCGGCCGCCGAGGCGTTGGCGCTGCGCGTCCAGCTCGGGGGGCTCTACCGTCGACTCGGGAAGCACGACGAGGCGCTCGCCGTACTACGGCTGGTGCTGCAGAAGGATCCGCGATCCGTGGGCGCGCTCTCGGAGCTGGCGCAGGTCTATGCGGCCAAGCAGAAGCCAGAGCTCGCCGAGTTCATCCTGAAGAAGGCGCTCGAGCTCGACGACAAGTCCAAGCGCGCCGCGGTCCTGTGGAACAACCTCGGGCTGATCGCGCTCGAGAGACGG
This sequence comes from uncultured Polyangiaceae bacterium, assembly GCA_964585665.1. Lineage (GTDB taxonomy): Bacteria > Myxococcota_A > Polyangia > Palsa-1104 > Palsa-1104 > CAZPEY01. Next base: position 6,251 of record CAZPEY010000097.1, read on the forward strand.
CGCGACCAGGAGGCGTTCGCGCACTTCGAGCAGGCCAGTCGCCTCGACCCGTCGTTCGCGACGGCGCGGCGCAACCGCGCCCTGGTCTACCTCGACGCGGGCGACTACAAGCGCGCGTCGGCCGAGCTGCAGAAGGTCGTCAAGGCATCGCCCGAGGACGTCCCTGCCCTGATCGCCCTCGGTGTCGCGGAGCGCGGCGCCGGTGATCTCAAGGGCGCGCAGCAGGCCTACGACAAGGCGCTCGCGATCAACCCAGAGAGCGCCGACGCGCTCTACAACGCCGGCGTCCTCGCGATGGAGTTCCAGAAGCAGCCGGAGCGCGCGCTGCCCCTGTTCGAGCGCTTCCTCAAGGTCGCAGCTGGCAGCCACCCCAAACGAAGCGACGCGCAGCAGCGCAAAAAAGAGCTAGAATCAAAGCTCGCACCACCTCCGGCGGCGGCGCCGGCGGCTAAATGAGGGTCACGGTGAACACGACGCCCGGACGCTGCTTCACGGCTCCCTTCCTCGTCGCGCTCTTGATCGGGGCGGCGTTCGTCGCCTCTCTCCTGGCGCCCCGCGATGCGGCCGCGCAGAAGAAGAAGGGCGCGGCGGCCTCCCCCAAGAAGAGCGACGGCGGCGAGCGTGGCACCGATGGCAGCAAGGTCTACTCGTTCACCGGCCTCGACATCGACGGCCGCTTGAAGACGCCCCAGCTCCTCTACTTCTTGTCGCGCGTGCGCTCCGAGTTCGACTCGGTGACCCCCGAGCACCGCAGCTTCCTGCCCGAGCTCGAGCGCTCTCCGGAGGGCATGTAATGTCGAGCAAGGCCGTCCCGCTTCGCGTCGTCCTGGTCTTCGCCGGGGACGCGCTCGAGGAGCGCCACTTCGAGGCGAGCGAGACGATCACCGTTGGGAGTGCGCTCGACGCGACGTTCCTCGTCCCGGATCGTGGCCGCGGCGAGAGCTTTGCTCTCCTCCGTCCCGGCCCCGACGGCCTCTGGCGCGTCCTCCTCGATCGCCAGATGACCGGCAAGCTGCACGTCGGCGGACGCCCCTACTCCGTCGACGAGATCGCGATGAACGATGGCGAGCCGCCGCCGATCGGTCCCGGCGACTGGGGCATCGTCGGCCTCGACAAGAAGGGCGAGGTCGCCGTCTTCTTCCAGCCGATCACCGACACCGCGCCGGTGCTGCCGCACAAGACGGATCTCATCGACCGCTTCCTGGGCGAGGGCCTGGCGATCTCGGCGCTCGTTCAGCTCACCGTCGTCTTCATCGCCTACTTCACCTGGACGCCCACCGACGAGCTCGAGGTCGATCCGCCGCCGTCGCAGGCGATCGCCAAGATCCTCAACGAGGCCAAGCAGGAGGAGAAGGAGAAGCAGAAGGGCGGCGGCGAGAAGAAGATGAAGGAGCCCGATCAGAGCAAGCGGGCCGAGGGCAAAGAGGGCAAGGTCGGTAACAAGGACGCCAAGGTCGCCGAGACCAAGATCCCGAAGGGCGAGCGCGATCAGATCGCCAGCAAGGTCTCGCAGATGGGCCTGCTCGGCATGATGAACAAGAACCGCAGCAAGGGGGCGCTCGCCAACCTGCTGTCGGACACGCCCGACGCGTCGGTGACGACGGCGATGGCGGGCCTCAAAGGCACGCAGCTCCAGGTCGGCCGCGGCTCGGGCGGCATGTCGACGCGCGGCGATGGGCCGGGCGGCGGCGGCACTGGCAAGGGCCAGCTCTTCGGCGTCGGCAACCTCGGCGTGGGCGGCGGTGGAACCGGCAAGGGGCCGGGCGGCGGCAGCGGGCCGGGCTCGGGCGGAGGACGCGCCGCCAAGGAGCTCAAGGTCGCGGTGTCGACGGGTCCCCCCTCGACAGAGGGCGGGCTGACCAAGGAGCAGATCTTGAAGGTCGTGCAGGCGCACGCCTCGGCGATCCAGTTCTGCTACGAGAAGGAGCTGCAGCGCTTCCCGAACCTGGCGGGCAAGGTGATGCTCAACTGGAAGGTCGACACCGAAGGGCATGTCACGATGTCCAAGGTCGACAGCTCGACGCTGTCCAACCCCGCTGCCGAGGGGTGCATGGTGCGGCAGGTCAAGGCCTGGACCTTCCCGAAGTCGACCGGTGCGACGACGGTCAACTTCCCCTTCTTCTTCAAGGGCGCCTAGCGCCACCCCACCCCGAACGTGCGCGCTGCAGTCCTCGCGTCGCTCGGCCTGTCGCTGTTCCTCGGCGCCTGCGCCAGCCCCCGCCCGATCGTCTGGCAGCCGGACCAGCGACAGATCATGCTGGTCGGACAAGGCCCGCTGCTCACGGCTCCCGAGAGCTGGCAGCTCGTCGAGCAGCAGCCCTGGCGCTGGCGCTTTCGCTTCCCGGGTGGCGCGCTGCTCATCGCCGTCGACGGGGAGCGCATGAGCCACACGCGGGCCGCGCGCGGTGTGCGCGAGCTGCTGCGCGAGCTCGACGGCAAGCAGGCGGCGCAGACCCCCGCCAAGACGTTCGGGATCGCGTACGACGAGCTGGTGGCCGACTTCGAGTTCCCCGACGGGAAGCAGCGCCACGCGCTGCATCGCACGTTCCCATGCGGCACGCTGCACTGCCACTTCACCCTGATCTGCACCGACGAGGAAGAGGCGCGTGTGGCCGACAACCTGCCGCACATGCAGGCCCCGAAGACGCGCACCCAGAGGGCGGGGCTCGACACGCGCGGCCTCCGCCAGGGGCTCGACTTCGTCGGGACGCTCGCCGGCTTTGGCGCCCGCATCGCCGAGCCGGTGTTGCGCGATCTGGCGCGACACCGCGCCGGCCAGCCATAAGCAAGCGCAAGCAGATTTTCGCCGGGCGATCGTGGTATGCGCCCGGCATGGGCCTCTATCGTGGCGCGCTCGCGGTGCGCCGCTATCGTGTGATCGATCCACCAGCGACCAAGAACCGCGCCGAGCTCCGGCGCAAGCTCGAGCGCGGCGTCGTCGCGCACCACTTCTCCCCGGTCGATCCGAAGGGAGACACCGACCGCAGCGCGGGGTGGGTCGCGATCGAGGACCTCGATCAGACCGAGCTGGGCGACGGACGCATCTTCGCCGGCACGGGGCAGAGCGAGCTGCGCGTCGCGCTCCGCACCGATCGCCTCGTCGCGCCGCCCGTCGAGGTGCGTCGCCAGCTCGAGCTCAAGTCGAAGGCCGCCGAGCGCGAACGGGCGCGGCCGCTGTCGCGGACCGAGAAGAAGAACCTCAAGCAGCAGATCGAGCGCAGCCTGCGCAGCAAGGTCTTTCCCATCACCAAGGTCTACGATCTGGTGTGGGACCTCGACGCAGCAACGGTGCTCTTCTGGGGCACCACCAAGCAGGCGCACGAGACGCTCCTCGATCTCTTCGCCAAGTCGTTCGCGCTGCAGCTCGAGATCGATGGGCCGTCCTATTGGGCGAACCAGATCCTCGGCGCCGATGCCGTCGAGAAGCTCAAGCCAGCCGACGAGCTGTGGCGCGGCTTTGCCGACGTGCGCCCGCTGTCGCTGCAGCAGGAAGAGGAGCAATAGCCATGGCGAGCCCCAAGCAGCCGAGCTTGCGCGAGGAGATCGCGGCCTCGGGAGAGACCGAGCTCACGACCGAGGAGCAGGCCGAGCGCGAGCTGTTCGAGGACGCGACCTTCTTGGGTCGCGAGTTCTTGTCGTGGCTGGTCTTTCACGCCGAGGTCGAGGGCGGAGAGTTCGCGGCCAGCAACGACCTTCCCGCCTTCACGATCCAGTTCGGCAACCGCCTCGTGCTCCGCTCACCGCTCGGCCAGATCACCGATCTGACGATGAAGGGCCCCGCACCCGTCGGGTCCGCCGATCTACGCTACGCGATCGCCGGTGGGCTTCAGGTCCGGCAGGCCGAGCTCGGCATCGAGGTCGGTGAAGATCAGTACCAGGTCGTCGTCGAGGCGCCCTACTTCGATCTCAAGCGCTGCAAGCTGCCCAAGCTCGAGCTCGAGGAGGAGGACGCCGAGCTCCTCGCCGAGGAGCGCCTGCAGCGGCTGCGCCTCGTCAACCGGCTCCTCGCGGCCGCGTTCGCCGAGTTCCTCGCCCTCCGCACGTCGTCGCGCTGGAGGCGCACGCTCGACAAGCTGCGCGCCTGGCTCAAGGGCTGAAGCCGGCGCAGGTTGGCAGGCACCCAAGCGTCGAGTCGCACGCCTCGGTCACGTCGACGATCCCGTCTCCACAGCGCGGCACCGTGCAGTTGCTGCGGCACAGCGCGCCGCGATCCACTGCCTTGATCGTCACCGGCTGCTGGCGATCGAGCACGATCTGCTTGCCGCTGCCGTCGAGGAACACCCACTCGCTGATGCCGAAGCGGAAGTCCGGCGTGATCGTCAGGCTGTTCGCACCCGGCAGGGGCAGGTTGCCGAGCACCGCGCCATCGGTGTTGTCCTTGAAGCGCCAGTCGCCGCGAAACTGCGTCGCTGACGAGAACGTGCACTGATCCTGGCTCTGATCGTCGCACAGGTCGAGCGTCATGCCGGAAAAGCTGGCGTCGACGGTGAGGCGGACGCGCGCGCTCGGCTGGGTCTGCCCCGAAGCGGTCGGCTCGCTGCCGTGATTGAGGATGAGGCTCCAGCCACCGAGCTTGGTGTCGCGGTGCAGCAGCATGCGGCTCTGGAGCGGCTGCTCGTACCCCATGTGCGAGCTGGCCGACTGGTAGCCATAGAAGCCCGCGCCCGGTGCGGGGCTCTCGACGGGAACGATCGCGACCGTGCCGACGGACTGTTGATACAGGATCAGCTCCGGTGCGCCGTTGTCGTTGCCGTTGTCGCACTCCTCTCCCGGCTCGAGCATGCCGTTGCCGCAGCCGGGTGGTGGGGTGAGATCGTACGCCACCGCGAGGTCGACCGGGATCGCCAGATCCGCTGGTGCGGCGCCAAGGTCGCTCACGCTCAGGCTCGTCAAGTCGGGGCCCACGGGCGACGCGAGATCGCCGGCCACCGCCGCGTCCCCCGGCGCGTGCAGATCGACCGACGCCTGGGCCGGCGCCAGATCGAGCGAAGCGGCCGCCTCGGGTTCTCCGTGCAGAGGCCGCGTCCGGCAGCCGGAGACGCCAAGGGCGAGCAGGATCAGGGCCGGCCAAGCCGCGACGAGACGACGCATGCGTCTACGATATCCGCCGCTGCGCCCACCGTCCAATCGCCGCGCCCGGCGACGCTCAGACCTCGCGCTCGATCGAGAGCAGGAACTCCGTCGCGTCGTCACGCTCGGCGAGGCTGATCTCGCCGCCGTGCTCGTGCGCGATCTCGCGAACGATCGCCAGCCCCAGCCCGCTACCCTTGCCATCGCCGTGCGCGCGAAAGAACGGCTCGAAGATGCGCGCCCGATCGGCGAGCGGGACGCCCTCTCCGTGATCCGCCACCGAGAGCTCCCAGCCGCGCGCGCCGGCCCGCAGACCGACCTCGATCCGCGACCCGTCTGGCGCGAAGCGCAGCGCGTTGGCCAGCAGGTTGTCGAGCGCCTGCCGGATCCGGGTCGCCGCAATCCGCGCTTCGGCGCGCGACGGTACGTCGAGCTCGACCGCGATGCGGCGCGCCTCTGCCTCGTGAGCGATCGCCTGGACCGCGTCACGAACGATCGGCACCAGATCCTCGACCTGCCGCGCCAGCGACACGGAGCGCAACGCGGCCAGATCGAGCAGTCGCTGCGCCAGCGCCGACAGGCGGTCGACCTCGGTGCGCGCCTCCGCCAGCGCGCGCCGCAGCTCATCGGCATCGCGCTCCTTGCGCAGCGCCAGATCGATCTCCGTTCGCATCAGCCCGAGCGGCGTGCGCAGCTCGTGCGCGGCGTTGGCGATCAGCCGCTCCTGCCGCTCGCGCGCCGCAGCCAGCTCGCGCGCCACCTCGGCGAGCGTCGCGCCGAGCTCATCGACCTCGTCGCGATCGCGCGCAGGCAGCGCCGGCTCGGGGCGCGGCGCGAAGTCACCCCGACGCAGGCGCGGCAGCTGCTGGTTGACGTCGCCGATGCGCCTCGACAGACGCCGCCCTTGCCAGCTCTGTACCCCGAAGAGCAACACCGCGAAGGCGCCGCTGACCGACAGCGTGACGCGATAGAACGTCGCGGTCGTGGCGTCGACCCCGTCGAGCGGCACGCCGAGCCACAGCGCGAAGTGGCGGTTGTCCTTGGACACCAGGTTGCGTACCAGCTCGCGCCGCAGCCCGCTCGGCGTGCGCGTCGTGCGCGGCCCCGTGATCGCGTGGGCATCGTCGTGCCGCAGCTGGGCCGGCACGTCTGCACCGATGGGGAAGCGCAGGATCGGCACGCCCTCCTGGCCGTAGACCGCGACCGAGACGTTGCCGAGGAGCTGATCTTCGCCGCGGGGCGACTCGAGCAGGTGGAGGTGAGGCGCGCCGCTCGGACCGTCGAACAAGCTGACGCTCTCGACCGTGGCCTGGTTGCGCAGCGCCTCGTCGACCGTCCCGAGCAGGCTGCGCTCGAAGAGCTGCCCGGCGATCAGCACCGCCCCGACGATGCCGACGCTCGGCAGAAGAGCACCGAACAGCAGCAGCCTCGGCCCGACCCTCATGCGCCGCCGCTCGTGCTCGCGGATCTGGCCACCGTCAGACGAAAGCCGACGCCACGCACCGCTTCGATCTGCACCGCGCTGTCGTGCAGGCGGCGCAGCTTGTTGCGCAGGTACCCGACATAGACGTCGACCACGTTGGGCGCCCCGTCGAAGCCGGCGCCCCACACCGCGGTGAGCAGCTCGGAGCGCGTCATGACCTCGCCCGCGTGGCCGGCGAGTTCGACGAGGAGCGCCCACTCGCGCGCCGTGAGGATCTGCTCCTCTCCGTCGAGGACGACGGCGTGTCGGTTGGCGTCGAGCCGCAGCGGGCCCAGCTGCCGCCGCACGTCGTGCCCCACGGCGCGGCGATGGAGCGCAGTCAACCGCGCGACCAGCTCGTCGAAGTCGAACGGCTTGCCCAGATAGTCGTCCGCACCGGCGCGCAGGCCGGTGATCCGTTCCCCGACGGTGTCGCGCGCCGTCAGCATGAGGACGGGGGTGCGCAGCCCCTGCTCGCGCCAGGTGCGCAGCACGCTCATGCCATCGAGGCCCGGCAGCGCCCAGTCGAGGACGATGACGTCGTAGGGCACGGCGCCCGCCTGCTCGAGCGCGGTTCTGCCATCGCTGCAGTGGTCGACCTGATGGCCCTCCTCGCGCAGCCCCCGCTCGAGCAGCCGCGCCATCTTGGCCTCGTCTTCGACGAGCAGGATCCGCATCCGCACGAGTCTACCTCCGATTCACTCCGCTGGCGCAGCGGGCGGTGCCGTGGTGCTCGCGGCGGGCGGAGCGGTCCGGCGGCGCCGCGCGAACCACGGGTAGGTGGCTGGCAGGATCACGAGCGTCAGGAACGTCGAGGTTACCAGGCCGCCGACGACGACGGTCGCGAGCGGGCGCTGCACCTCGGCGCCGACGCCATGCGCCAGCATCATCGGGACGAAGCCGAGCGCGGCGACGAGCGCCGTCATCAAGACCGGCCGGACCCGGGCGCGCGCCGCCTGGACGGCAGCCTCCGCGGGCGACACGCCGCGCTGCTCCTCGTACAGGATCCGCGACACCAGCACGACACCGTTGAGCACGGCGACGCCGGAGAGCGCGATGAACCCGACCGCCGCCGAGATGGAGACCGGCATCTGACGCAGCGCCAGCGCCACGATGCCGCCGACACACGCGAACGGCACATTGGTGAAGATCACCAGCGCCGGCCGGAGCTGGCGAAACGCCAGCAGCAGCACCGCGAAGATCAAGACGACCACGACGGGAATGACGACTCGCAGGCGGCGGCTGGCGGCCTGCAGCGTCTCGTACTGCCCGCCCCAGACGAGGCGATAGCCGTGCGGCAGCACGACCTTCGCCGCGACGCGAGCCTGCGCTCGCTCGACGACCTGTCCCAGGTCGGCGCCGCGCACGTTGAAGCCGACGAGCAGTCGACGCGCGCCGTTCTCGTGGTTGACCAGGCTGGGCGCCGCCACCTGGCGCACATCGGCGACGGTGGAAAGCGGCACGACGCCACCGGCGCTCGATGGCAGTGGCAGCCGCGGCAGCGCGTTCGCCGCCCGATCGGCGTCGAGCCGCAGCCGAATCGGGATCCGCACCGGGCCATCGTAGGTCACGCCGACCTCGACGCCATTCTGTAGCGCCTGCACGGCCTCGAGGACGTCTCCGACGGAGAAGCCGCGCTGGCTCGCCTCGAGCGGACGCGGCACCACGTCGATCAGCGCCACGTCGGGGGGGGCCAGGACGCGCACATCGACCGCCCCAGGCTCCTTCTGCACCTCGGCGTCGATCGTCGTCGCGAGCCGGCGCAGTGTCGATAGATCGTCGCCAAAGACGGCGATCGTCACGTCGGTGACGGCGCCACCGAGCAGCTCGTTGAAGCGCATCTGGATCGGCTGCGTGAACGACGGTTCGCCCCCTGGAAGCAGCCGCTCGATCGCCTGCTGCATCTCCGCGATGAGCCGATCGCGGACGAGCCCGCGCCGCCACTTCTCCGACGGGTGCAGTCGAATGAACACGTCCGACTGCTCGATGCCCATGATGTCCGTCGCGATCGCCGGACTGCCGATGCGCGACACCACCTGCGCCACCTCCGGGAAGCCGCGCAGCAGCGTCTCCGTCTGGCTCGCCTTGGTGACCGCGCCGTCGAGGCTGAGGTCCGAGGCGCGCTGCGTCTGCAGCACGAGATCCCCTTCGTCGAGCTGCGGCGCAAACTCGGTGCCGGCGCGCACGAACAGCACGATGCCGAGCGCGAGCAGCGCGCCGCCAATCGCGGCCACCACGATCGGTCGATGGCTGGCCAGCGCCAGGAGCGGCCGATAGCCGCGCTCGACGGCGCGCACGAGCAGCGGGTCGCGCGCCGGGACGTCGCGCAGCCGCAGGACCAGGCTCGCCGCCGCGGGGATGAAGGTCAGGGCGAGCACGAGCGACGTCGCGAGCGCGAAGACCACGGTCAGCGCCATCGGCCGGAACATCTTGCCGTCGACGCCCGACAGGGTGAGCACCGGTACGTAGACGAGGAGGATGATGAGCACCGAGAAGAACATCGGCTGCGCGACCTGACTCGCGGCGTCGCGAATCCGGGCCCGGACGTCGGCGTTGGCGTGGGCGCCGCGCAGGCTGTGGAAGATCTGCTCGACCACGACGACCGACCCATCGACCACCAATCCGAAGTCGATCGCGCCGAGGCTCATCAGCGTCCCGGCGACGCCGAACGCGACCATCCCGACCGAAGCGCCGACCATCGAGAGCGGGATCGCCAGCGCGACCAGCAGCCCGGCCCGCAGGCTGCCGAGCATCGCGAAGAGCACGACGATCACCAGCAGCCCTCCCTCGAGCAGGTTCTTCCCGACCGTCGCCAGCGTCCGGCCGACGAGGATGCTGCGGTCGTAGACGAGATCGATGCGCACATCCGGCGGCAGCGCGGCGCGCACCGCGGGCATGCGCGCGTTGATGGCGCCGGTTACGTCGAGCGCGTTCTCACCGCGCAGCATCTGGGCCATCAGGTAGACCGTCTCTCCGCGGCCGTTCTCCGTCGCTGCGCCGATGCGCGGCAAGGCCCCTTCCGAGATCGTCGCGAGATCGGCGAGCCGCACCGGCTGCCCATCATCACCGCGGCGCACCAGGATCATGCCAAGGTCCGCGGGGCGCCCCGGCAGCGCCACGCCACGGAGCAGCGTCTGGGTTCCGCCCGTCGACAACAAGAAAGCCCCTGGCACCGTCCCCGTCGCGACCTGCAGCGCGCTGCGCAGCTCGGCGAGCGTCACCTTGCGCTGCGCGAGCCGGATCGGATCGGCGAGCACTTCGAACGTCCGCCGCTGGCCGCCCCAGGTGTTGACCTCGACGACGCCGGGCACGGATCGCAGGAGCGGCGCGACTCGATACTGGGCGAGCTCGAACAGCTCGGCGGCGGTCCGATCGCGCGCCGCGAGCGTGATGTGGAAGATCTCGCCGAGTCCGCCCGACAGCGGCCCGAGCTCCGGCTTGTCGACTCCCGCCGGCAGATCGGAGAGCGTGTTGAGCCGCTCCTGCACGAGCTGACGCGCCCGATACGGCTCGACCTCATCGTCGAAGACCACGGTCACCGACGAGATCCCATAGCGTGACAGGCTGCGCTGCTCGAGCATCCCTGGTAGCCCGCCGAGCACCGTCTCGATCGGGCGGGTGACCCGGCGCTCGATCTCCTCGGGCGTGAGCCCTGGCGCGCGCGTCAGCACGAGCACCTGGTTGTTCGTGATGTCGGGCAGCGCGTCGA
>CAZPEY010000098.1:0-16231 GCA_964585665.1 uncultured Polyangiaceae bacterium
TCGCGCTGGTCAACGTCGCCTTGTGGGCTCAGCGACGATATTTTGGCAACGCCGCGCCCGCCGGGAGCCACGCCCCATGAAGCCCCGCTCCCTCCTCTTCCTCTGCGTCGCCAACTCGGCGCGCAGCCAGATGGCCGAGGGGCTGGCGCGCGCGCTCTTTGGCGATCGCGCCACGGTGCAGAGCGCCGGCAGCGCCCCGTCGCAGGTGAACCCCTACGCGATCGAGGTGATGGGCGAGCTCGGCATCGATCTGTCGACGCACCGCTCGAAGTCCGTGCAGACCATCGACCCGGCCACGGTCGACACCGTGATCACGCTCTGCGCCGAGGAGGTCTGCCCGGTGTTCCTGGGCGCCGCCGAGCGCCTGCACTGGCCGATCCCCGATCCGGCGAGCCCGACGCCGCTGCCACGCGACGAGATGTTGGCCCGCTTCCGTACTGCCCGCGACACGCTGCGCGACAAGCTGCAGCGCTACCTCCAGTCGAACTCGTAGACGTGCTTCTCGAGCTGGGTCTGGGGCGGCTGGCCCTTGACCTTGAGCTCGGTGGTCGACTCCGACTCCGCGACACGCGGCCGCATCGTCGACGGATCGGTCACCAGCCGCATCTTGCTCCGCTTGGTCACCGCCTCGAGCATCTCGTCGTTGACGCTGCCGTGACCGTGGGAGTCCTCGGATGCGGATTGCTTGGCGAAGCGCCGCATCGCCGCAAGGGGCGCGTCGCCGGCGAGCGTGCTCTCCATCGAGAGCACGACGAGCTTGGCGTTCGACGCGTCGGGGCCGAGATGGCGCACCGTCGCTGGCACCTCGGCCTTGGTGCCGTCGGGCAGCGGCACGGTCATGCGCACGCTCGCGCTGCCACCCGGGAGGACGGGAACGTCGACCCAGAAGGCCACCCACAGCCGCCAGAACTCGACCGACTTCTCCTTCATCATCGCCACCATCGACGGCGAGAGCAGCAGCTCCTTCATCCGGGGATCGAGGCCGGGCAGCGTCGCGACGACCTTCTCGACCATCTCGCGATAGCCGGTGACGTCGACGAAGCGACCGCTCGGCGCGACGACCAGCGTCGGGATCGCCTCGGCGAGCGCGCGCGCCTGCGCCAGCTCCTTCTTGAGCTTGGGATCGTCGAGATCGATGCCGTCGATCTTGAGGAAGGCGAAGTTCTGCAGCTGGACGTGGAGGTTGGCGCTCTTCGGATCGCGGCTGACTACGACCTCGTAGCGCACCCGCGCCGTCTGCCCCTTCTTCGTCGAAGTCTCGTGGACCACGACGCGCGTCGGGACCGGCCAGGCGAAGCGCAGGCGCGGCTCCTTACTGGCTGACGCGCTCGACGCCAGCAAGCAGACGAGGGCGCCGAGGACCGTGCGCAGCGCTCTACTCTTCATCGGGCAGCGCCGATCCCATCCAGGCCACGAACGCTGCCTTCTGTGCCGCCGACGCGTCGGCGATCGCCTTGATCTCGTACTTGAGCACCGGCCGTTCGCCGAGCATCACCGACACCGTCTGCAGCTTCTCCCGCCGGAACAGCGTCAGCTCGATGACGTCGTTGGGCCGACGCTGGCCGATCCGATCGCGCAGCGTCGCCTCGCTGGCAACGCGATAGCCGCCGAGCGCGACCACCTCGTCGCCCGGCTGCAGGCCAGCGCGCTCTGCCGGGCTGCCCTCCAGGATCTCGCGCACCCGGAGGCCCGTGTCCGACCAGGTGATGCCGAGCCACGGCTGCTGCGCCTCGTCGTCGTCGTGGCCGGAAACGACCTCGAGGCCCACCGAGGCGAGCGTCGCCTTGGCGTCGACCTCGTCCTTGCCGCGCACCCAGGCATCGAACAGATCGCCGAGCGGCACGCCCGCCGCCTGCTCGAAGATCTCCTGCGCCTGCCCCTCGGGGAAGCCCTTGTCGCGCGCTCCGTACTCGCGCCACAAGAGGCGCATCACGTCGTCGAGCGTCTTCTTCCCCTCGCTGCGCCGGCGGATCTCGAGATCGAACAGGGTCGCGATGATCCCGCCCTTCAGGTAGTACGAGATCGAGGTGTTGACCGTGTTCTCGTCGGGTCGGTAGTGCTTGATCCAGGCATCGAAGCTCGCCTCCTCGAGGCTGTGATGGCGGCGGCCCGGCGTCTGCATCATCTTGGCCCAGTCGTCGGCGAGCTTGCTGAGGAAGCGGCGCGGCGTCAGCAAGCCGGCGCGCACCAGGATCACTCGATCGTAGTACGAGGTGATCCCCTCCATCATCCACAGCGCGCGCGTGTAGTTCTCCTTCTGATAGTCGAACGGCCCGAGCGCCTCGGGGCGGATCCGCTTGACGTTCCACAGATGGAAGAACTCGTGCGAGACGAGCTCGAGAAAATCTTCGTACTTCTTCTTCGGCGTGAAGGTGAAGGGCGACGACAGGAGCGTCGTCGAGCTCTTGTGCTCGAGGCCGCCATAGGCGTTCGGCGCGAGCAGCATGATGAACACGTAGTCGTCGTAGGGCAGCGTGCCATCGAAGATCGCCGCCGAAGCCTCGACGATCTTCGCGAAGTCGGCCGTCAGCTCGTGGCGAGCGCGCGCGCAGTCGCCCCAGATCGCGATGCGGTGCGGCTTGTCGAGCGCCCGAAACTCGACGAGCTCGTGCGTGCCAACCTCGAACGGCGAGTCGACCAGCTCGTCGTAGTCACGCGCCACGAACTTGTGCTTGCTGCCGCTCTCCGGCGCGAGCGGTGTCGTGATCTTCCAGCCCTCGGGCGCGTTGACCGCCACGAGGCTCGGCGCCTTGAGCTGCGCGTAGCAATAGAGGAAGGCGCAGGCGCCATTCCAGTACGCGTGCGAGGTGTCCGCGTGCGCCGAGCGCACGGTCAAGTCGGCGGCGTACACCGCGTAGCGCACGACGATGATCGACTCGCCGAGGGTCGCGACACGCCAGGTCGCCTTGTCGATCTTCTCGACGGCGAGCGCCTTGCCGTCCTTGGTCTCTGCGACCAGATCCTGAACGTGCCGCGCGTACTCGCGGACCAGGTACGAGCCAGGGGTCCACACCGGGAGGTGCAGGTCGAGCGTCGAGCCCGTCGAGCGATAGCGCGCGGTGACGCGCAGGAGACGTCGTCGAGCGTCGGCCAGGTCGACGACGTATTCGGCAGCATAGGACATGAGGCCGATCTTCTACCCGAAGAAGGCCTCGTTGCGAATCTGCTTCCGACGATCGAGCCCCGCCGCCTGCAGCGCCGCCTTGACCTCGCGGATCATGGCGCCGTTGCCGACCAGGTAGTAGACGGGTTTGTCAAGTTGCTTGACCAAGTCGACGAGCGGCTGCGCGATGCGGCCGCGCTCGCCTCGCCAGTCGTCGGGCGGCTGCGTGAGGAACGTCCGGACGATCAGGCGTGCCGAGCGCGCCTGCCGCTCGGCGAGCTCGCTCTGCCAGAACAGGTCGTCCGCGTAGCGATTGCCCCACAAGACGAAGATGCGACCCGGCTCCGGCCGCGCCAGGAGCTCATCGAGCATCGGCAGGACGGGCGCGATCCCCGTCCCCGTCGCGCCAAACACCACGTCCCCAGCGTGCTGTAGATCGAGGACGAAGAAGCCCATCGGCCCGGTAAAGCGGACCACGTCGCCGAGCGCCAGGCCGCCGAGCAGGGTCGAAGCGACGCCGCCGGGGATCAAGCGGACGATGAGGGCCAGGCGGGGAGAACCGGACGAGGAGGCGATCGAGTAGCTGCGCAGGACGGGATCGCCAGCGGCGTCTTCGCCGACCCGCAGCGAGATGAACTGGCCGGCCCGGAAGCGCAGCGGCGGCTCCTCGACGAGCTCGAACCCGAGCTCGAAGATCGCCCCCGCGAGTTGCTGACGGTGCACGAGGCGTGCGTGATGGACGTTGGACATCGCGAGTGTTAGAACCTACCCGAAAAATGAAGTCGCACCAGAGCTCCCGCACGCTCGCACTCGCACTCTCGTTGGCCACCTTGGCGCCGCTCGGCTGCGGCAAGGGCAAGGCACCGCTGGCCAACACCAACGCGCCCGCGCCCGCCGGCCTGCCGCCGCTCGCTCCCGGCGAGGCCAAGGCCGCGCCCACCGCGCCCCAGGCACCGGGGGCCAACCCGCACGCCGGCATGCAGATGCCGGGCGGCCCGAACCCGCACGCCGGCATGCAGATGCCGGGCGGCCCGAACCCGCACGCCGGCATGCAGATGCCGGGCGCGAACCCGCATGGTGGCGCGCCGATGCCGGGCGGCATCCCCGCGATGAACGCGGCCGGGGAGCCGACCACGCCCGGCGGCATCCCCTTCGACGACAAGTCGGTGATCGCGGGCACGCTCGCCGTACCGGCGACGAACAAGGACAAGGTCAAGACGGGCGACACGATCTTCCTGGTCGTCCGTCGCGCCGAGGACAGCGGCGCGCCTGGCCCGATCCTGGCGGTCAAGCGCCTCGACGCCAAGTCCTTCCCGCAGCCGTTTGTCGTCGACGGGCGCGACGCGATGATGGCCGGCACCGCGCTGTCCGGCAAGGTGCAGGTCACGGCCCGCATCGACAAGGACGGCAACGCAACGACCAAGAACCCGGGCGATCTCGTCGGCACCTCCCCGGTGCTGACGCCGCCTGCAAAGCAGGTCGTCATCAACCTCGACAAGGTTCTCTGATGAAGGTGTTTCTCGAAGAGCTGGTCGGTCTGTCGGTGCAGCTCGCCGTGTTCCTGATCGGCCTGGTCCTCTCCGTCGCCGTAGGCATGATCGTCGCGACCAGCGTCGACTCGATCGGTGGCCTGGTGGTCGCCACGATCGTCGCCGGCGCCGGCCTGCTCTCGGCGGCGAGCTTCTCACAGACGGTACGCGACCGCATCGCCGAGCGTCAGCTCGAGCGCGTCCTCGCCGAAGCCAAGAAGTAGCTCGCCACGAACGGCCGCACCCACGGCGGCTGCCGAGGATTCGTTCCGCTGGCTGGCGAGCTAGAGGTGGGCGACGTGCCCACGCGCGTTGAGCGCCAGGACCTGAAGGCGGCCATCCGCTTCGAGCCGGAGGTGATGGATGCCGGTGTTGTCCGTGCGAAACCACGGCGCGCGCAGCGCCGCCGGAATGCCAAGCAGCGAGCGCAGGAGCTGATTGAGCGTCATCGCGTGCGAGATGATCCCGATGCGGCCGCGGGGATGCCGGGCGACGATCTCGTCGCAGGCCGCGCGCACGCGGGTCAGGCACTCGTGGTGGTTCTCGCCACCCGGCGGCCGAGAGTCGGGATCGCGGCTCATCATCCCCGCGTACTCGACGGGAAAGAGCTTCTCCGCCTCGAGAAACGACAGCCCCTCGAACTGGCCGACGTTGCGCTCGCGGAGCCGCACGTCGGTCTCGAGCTTGAGCCCGAGCCGCTTGGCCGTCGGCATCGCCGTCTGCACCGCGCGGTGGAGATCACTCGAGTACAGCGCGACGAGCGGCTCGTTGGCCAGCACGCCCGCGAGCGCCTCGGCCTGCTTGAGCCCGAGCGCCGTCAGTGGCGTCGGTCCGTGACTGCCGAAGCGCCCTTCGGCGTTGCCCACGCTCTGCCCATGTCGAATCAACAGCAGCTCAACCATTCGTGATATATCGCCGCTATGGCCAGCTACGACAAGCTCCGTGAGCTCATCTCGCACCGCGTTACCTTCGATTACGACACCGGCGCCAAGATCGTCGGCTATGTCGCGACCTGCAAGCCCGGCTTCGGCACCGTCCAGCTCGTGGTCCTGTCGCGCGCCCAGATCTTCGACGACAAGGGCAAGATGATCGAGCAGCACGACGAGCTCTCGGTGGTGCCGAACGTCATGACGACCTTCCGCCTGACCGAAGGCCCGGCCTAGACCTCCCCTTGTCTCCTCTCGACGGCATCCGCGCTGCGACGCGCCTGGCGACCCGCCTCGGGCTGGTGCTCGGCCTCAGCCTCGGCGGCTGCGCCACCTCCGGTCTGCCGTCGATCGTGCTGCCGCACGAGGTGCTCAGCACCGAGGGCTTTCCCCGGATCGAGCAGATCCGCGACGTCGGCCGCGCCAAGCTCCCCGACAAGGGCCCGTGGGTCGGCTCCGGCGACGGACGCGCGCTGCCCGGCGAGCTGCTGCTCATCGAGGGTCGCAACTTCGGGCTGACGCCGACGGTGTTGATCGGCGATCGCGCCACGCCGGTGCTGGCGCGCACCAAGGGCGGCCACATCGTCGTCCGCGTGCCAGCGTCGGTTGCCGTCGGGCACACCAACGTGGTGGTGCAGAACGGCGTGGGCAAGAGCACCTTTGGGTACCCGCTGTCGCGCCTGGCGGTGATGGCGCACGACGACGCGACCGAGTTCTTCACCGTCGATCGCGAGAAGGCGGAGCGCTTCGGGCGGCCGCTCGTCACCATGGGCGCCGAGCGCGTACGGCTGTCCGCCGACGGCGCGATGGCCTACGTGCTCGGCTTCGCGCGCGAGCAGGCGCGGGTCGACGCTATCGATCTCGTCTCCGGTGCGCAACCGACGATCGTCCGCACCGTCACCCTGCAGCATCGGGCCACGCTGCTCGCCGCGGCGCTCAACGCACCCGTCGCCGCCGCGCTCGGTGAGGGCAAGGTCACGCTGCTCAAGGAGGACGCCCCCGCGGCGCCGTCTTTCGAGTTGCCACCCGAGCTGCAGAAGCCGCGCGCCATCGACATCTCGCCCGACGGAAAGCTGCTGGCGCTCCTGCTCGCGGAGCAGAACCGCGTCGTGCTGTGGAGCTTCGAGCAGCAAAACGCCGTGGCGACGCTCAACCTGCTGCCCGACGCGCAGCTCCCGTTGGTCCGCGATCTCGCCTTCGCCATCGACGGCGAGTCGCTGTGGGTGGTCTCCGGCACGAGCGAGCGCACCCTGCCGATCGTCGAGCCGACGCGCCTGACCTGCGTGCGGATCAGCAACGAGAAGAAGGGCAACCTGTCGGTCTGGAAGACCCAGTCCGTACCAGGCGCCTCGGCACCGCTGCGCATCGCCGTCGCGCGCGGTCAACCCGTAGCGTCAGGCGCCATCGTCCGCATCCCGCCCGAGAAGGCCGCGGTCTTCATGACGACGGTCAACGACTCCATGTTTCGCCTGTCGACCATCGACGTGGCGCGGCCCGACGGCACCAAGCAGGCGATGCGCCTGTGGAACCCGCCGCAGCCCGGCCAGGTGGCGCGCGGCGACATCACCGGCGGTGGTGGGCCGCTGTTCATCACCAACCAGGTGCTCTCGTCCCTCGACGTGACGCCCGACGCACAGCTCATCCTCGCCGTCGCGGCGCAGCTCACCCCGTCGCCGAAGAAGGACGAGGTCGCGATCGACTTCGGCCTCACGGTCACGCCGGTGTGGGGCTCGCGCCAGGTCCGGTTCCTGCCGATCGGGGCGCTCAATCCGTCGCTGCTGCGCCCCCCGTTCCACTTCGGCGAAGTGCGAATCCAGCCCTGACGCGCTAGACTGTTGGGATGGACACCGAGCTGTACGCGATGCAGCAGCTCCAGCGGAGGATCGTCGGCTGGCGCGTGACGATCGCGTTCTGCTTCGTGTCGATCGCCGCGCACCTCGGCTGGATCTTGTATCTGGCGATCGACGCGAGGTTTGGTGCGCTCGCCCAAGGTGCGACCGCCAAGCTGATGGTGGGAGTACAGCTGTTCGCCGGCTTCGTGCCGCCTCTGCTGATCTTCGGTGCGCTCGGGATACGCGTCGGAAAGCGCCTGGTCGAGCGACGACTGCCGCTGTGGATCGACCAGATCGCGCAGCAGCTTGGCGTGGACTCGCGCGTGCTCGAAGCGATCGCCGCACCCTATCGCAGCGACCAGCCCCTGCCCGACGACGCTGAGCTCTAGGGGGCGTTGCGAACCTCGTCGGCGTCGTCCGTTATCCGTCGAACCTCCCGCCGGCCTAGCGATTGGCAACGGCGGAGGTGGCCCCGGGCGAACCACGGCGGGTGGAGAGGTGGCCTCGCTCCTCGCGGAGTTACTTTGTCAGGAGCAGGATCGAACCTGCCGTGTGGCACACCCGTCGTCGGGTGACGTAGCGAGGAGCGAGGCCGCCTCTCCACCCGCCGCCACGAGTCGCGTTCGCCGCCCGAAGATCCCGCCGGACGCGATCAACCGTCAGAGCTCGACGCTACTCGTCCCGTCCGAGCGCGGCGAGGAGCTGAGCGCGCGCCGTCATCAGGTTGAGCTGCGCCTGCACCTCTTGCGCCGCGGCCTGCACGAGCGCCAGCTGGGCGTCGCCGAGCTCGATGATGTTGCCGACGCCCGCGGCGTAGCGACCTTCGGCGAGGCGGACGCGCTCCTTGGCGGCCGCATGCGCTTCCTTGCTGCCGACGAGCGCCTCCTTGGCGGTGCGCACCGCGACGGTGGCGCGGCTGCAGTCGAGCTGGATCTGCAGCTTCTGCTGATCGCGATCGGCGCGCAGCGAGCGCAAGGTCGCGTCCGCCTCCTTGACCGCGTGCCAGGTCGAGAGGCCCGTGAACATCGACCACTGAACACCGAGCGACATGTTCCAGTTCCAGACCAGCTTGTCGACGTCGCGTCCGGCGTACGTCAGGCCCATCGAGGCCGACAGCGACGGCCCGTAGCTGCCCTTGGTCGAGGACAGCGTCAGCTCGGCGGCGCGGACGCGCTTGTCGAGCTGCACCAGATCGGGGCGGTGCCGCTCGGCCTCAGCGATCAAGGCCGCGAGCGCCGCGCCCTCGTCCTCGACGGCGCGCAGGGGCTCGTCAACCACGTCGAAGTCGGTGTCGGCGAGCAGTCCGACCGAGAGGTTGAGCTGGGCGCGCGCCGCCTCGTAGTTGCCAGTGGCGGTCGTGAGCTGCACGCGCGCGTTGGCGAGCTGCACGCGCGTCTGCGCCAGATCGATCTCGGGCCGCGTACCGACCCGCACGAAGCCTTCGATCTGCCGCAGGCGCTTCTCCTCGACGGCGACCGACTCGGCGGCGACGCGGACCAGCGCCTTTTGTGCGAGCGCCACGTAGTAGTTGCTGCGCACCTCGAGCTCGGTCGCCAGGCGTGCGACCTGCTCGGCCGCGACGTTGCTGTCGGCCGTCGCCTGTGCCGCACGCAGGCGATCGATGCTCTGCTGCGAATCGTACAGGAGCTGGTTGACGTTGAGCCCGAGCGAGAAGAAGTTCGCCGTGTCGAAGCTGGAGCTCTGCTGGGTCAGCGTCGTAGGCACCTGGCTCGGTCGTGCGACGAAGTTCGCGGTCGTGCGCTGGTAGCTCGCGCTGCCCGAGATCTGCGGCAAGAGCGGCGACAGCGCCTGCCCGACGCGCGCCTTGCCGATCGCGGTCTGTAGCAGCGCCTTCTGCATCGCCGGCCGCTGCCGCGCCTGCTGGAGCGCGTCCGCGAGCGTCAGCGTGCGCGCCGGCGAAGCGAACAGCGACAGCGTCACAGCGACGAGAGGCGCGGCGATCATTCGTACCTCAGCGCGTCGATCGGATCGAGGCGCGACGCCTTCTGCGCGGGGTAGAGGCCGAACACCAGGCCGACCAGGGCCGAGAACCCGAGCGCGATCGCGACGGAGTCGCCGCGGATCAGCGTCGGCCAACCGAAGCTCGCCGAGAGCTGCCAAACGACGCCGACTCCGCACGCCAGCCCGAGCAGCCCGCCGAGCGTCGACAGCACCAGCGACTCGACGATGAACTGGAGCAGGATGTCGATCGGCCGTGCCCCGACTGCCATGCGGGTGCCGATCTCGCGGGTGCGCTCGGTGACCGACACCAGCATGATGTTCATGATCCCGATGCCACCGACGATCAGGGAGATCGCGCCGATGGCCAGGATCAGCATGCTCGACGTCTTGGTCGACTCCTGCTGCGCCTGCGCCATCTCGGACAGGTTGCGGATGTTGAAGTCGTCCTCGCCGCCGGGGGCGATGCGATGGCGATCGCGGAGCAGCGCCGTGATGTCGCGCTGCGCCTTGCTGGTCAGCGCCGGCGACGTCGCCGAGACGTAGATCATGCCGTTCAAGTAGTTGCGCAGCCCGCCCTGCAACTTGCTGGCGAACGTCGACACCGGTAGCAGCACCTGATCGTCGTAGTCCTGGCCCATCGGGGACTGGCCCTTCTTGACCGTAACGCCGATGACGGTGAACGGGATGTTGCGGATGCGCACCGTCTGCCCGACCGGATCGGTATCGGCGCCGAAGAGCTTCTCGACGACGGTGGCACCGAGCACGACCACCTTGTTGCCCGCATCGACGTCGCTCTGGGTGTAGCGCACGCCGAGCGCCATCTGCCAGTTCCGGATGTCGAAGTACTCGGGTGACGTTCCCCAGATCTGGGTCGTCCAGTTGCCCGAATCGGCGACGACGCTGGCCGAGAGGCGCAGGCCAGGCGAGGCCGACTTGACCGACGGGACTTCGTTCTGGATCGCGCGCAGATCGTCCCACGTCAGGGTCGGCATCGTGCCGAAGCCCCCGCGCGCGCCGCCGGCTTGCGAAGAGCCAGGCAGGACGATGAGCAGGCTCGTCCCCATCGCCGACATCGCCGCCTCTTGCTGCGCCTTGGCTCCCTCGCCAAGCGCGACCGTCGCGATCACCGCACCGACGCCGATCACGACGCCGAGCGTGGTGAGGAACGAGCGGAGCTTGTTGCGGCCGAGCGCCGACAACGCGATGCCGATCGTCGACAGCAGGTTCACGGCTGTGCCCCCGCGAGCACCTGTCCGACGGGATCGGGCGGCGGGACCGCCTCCCGCGCGTCGGCCGCTTCCTGTCGGCGATCGAGCTGGATGAGGCCGTCCTTGACGACGATGACCCGCGACGCGAACGCCGCGATGTCGTGTTCGTGCGTGACCAGCACGACGGTGATCCCCGATCTGCCGAGATCTTGCAGCAGCGCCATGACCTCGATGCTGGTGCGCGAGTCGAGGTTGCCCGTCGGCTCGTCCGCCAGGATGATCTTGGGGTGGTTGACGATGGCGCGCGCGATCGCGACGCGCTGCTGCTGGCCGCCGGAGAGCTGGCGGGGGTGATGATCGGCCCGAGACGCCAGGCCGACCATCTCGAGCGCCTCGTGCGCGCGGCGCGCTCGCTCACGCCAGCCGACGCCGCCGTAGATGAGCGGCAGCGCCACGTTGTCGAGCGCCGTCGTCCGCGGCAGCAGGTTGAAGCTCTGGAACACGAAGCCGATCGTCCGATTCCGTACGATCGCGAGCTCGGCGCGGCTCAGCTCGGCGACGTTCTGTCCGCCGAGTCGATACGCACCGCGCGTCGGCCGATCGAGGCAACCCATGATGTTCATCAGCGTCGACTTGCCCGACCCCGAGCTGCCCATGATCGCAAGGAACTCGCCGCTCTCGACCGAGAGCGACACACCACGCAGCGCCCGCACCTCGACGTCGCCCATGGTGTAGATCTTCTCGATCTGCTCGAGCTCGACGAGCGCCATCAGAAGATGCGCCTTCCACCCGACGGCATGCCCGCCGGCGGCGCACCGCTTGCGCCGATCGACTCGGTGATCACCGCCGCGCCGACCTCGAGCCCCTCGACCACCTCCGTGTACGTCCCATCGGTGACGCCGATCTTGATCCGCTTCGACTCGGGGCCTGCGGCACCGAGCACCCAGACCGTCTTCATGTCGTGCGGTCGCTCGCCGTCTCCGCGCTTCCACTCCTTACCGTCCCCGGCCTTGTCCGCCGGCTTGCTGTCGCCAGGCTTGCCGTCGCCAGCCTTGCCGTCCGCGGCCCCACCGGGCGGCTTCTTCTTGGTCAGATCGACGGGTGGCTTGTAGCGCAGCGCCGCGTTCGGCACGCGCAGCACGTCGTTCTTCTCCGCGTACACGAAGGAGACGTTGGCGGTCATCCCTGGCTTGAGCTTGAGCTCGGGGTTGTCGACGTCGATCACCGCGTCGTACGTGACGACGTTCTGCACCGTCTGCGGCGAGTTGCGGATCTGGCGCACCACGCCGCGCCACTTCTTGCCTGGATAGGCGTCGACGGTGAAGGTGACGTCCATCTTGTCGCGGAGCTTGCCCACGTCCGCCTCCGCCACCGAGGTGTCGACCTGCATCTTGCGCAGATCCTCGGCGATGGTGAACAGGGTCGGCGCGGCGAGCGACGCGGCCACCGTCTGCCCGACGTCGACGGCGCGCGAGATCACGACGCCCGACACCGGCGAGGTGATCGTCGTCAGCTCGAGGTTGATCTCCGACTGGTGCAGCGCCGCCTTGGCCTGCTCCACGGCGCCACGACTCGCCAGGACCTGGGCGGCGAGCGCCTTGGCGTTCGACACTGCGGTGTCGCGCTCCGCTGCGGCGACCAGCTTCTCGTTGGCGAGCTGGGTCGCGCGATCGGCCTGCCGCTTGGCGTCCTCGGCCTGCGCCTCGGCGCGCGCCAGGTTGCCCTGCGCGGCGGCCAGGTTGGCGCGCATCTGTTCGACGGTGGCGCGATAGAGCTGCGCGTCGATGCGCGCGATCACCTGCCCCTTGGTCACCGCCGAGTTGAAGTCCGCGCCGACCCACGCGATGCGCCCCGACACCTGACTGCCGACCTGCACCGTGACCAGCGCCGACAGCGTCCCGGTGGCGGTCACCTTGGCGATGAGGTTGCCGCGATCGACCTTGGTCGTCTCGTACTGCGGGGTCTTTGGATCGCGGTTGCGAGTCACGGCGAACAGCACGCCACCGATGACGACGAGAACCCCGAGGATGATCGCGAGCCGCTTCACCCACGAACTATACTCCGCGGCCCGGCGGAGCGAGCCGCGGTTAACACTTCTTCAAATGGTGGGGAGAGGCTGCGAGGAGAGGCGAGCTACTCGAGGATCTTGAAGGCGACGCGACGGTTCTTGGCCCGGTTGGCCGGCGTGATGTTCGGCACGAGCGGCTGCGTCGCGCCGTAGCCCTCGGACTCGAGGCGCTTGCCGTCGATGCCGCTCTTGACGAGGTACGCGACCACCGAGGCGGCGCGCGCCTTGGAGAGCTGCAGGTTCTTGTCCGGCACGCCGCGGTTGTCGGTGTGGCCCTCGACGCGCACCCGCTTGATCTGCGGGTTCTTGATGAGCAGGTCGGCGACCTCGTCGAGGAGCTGCTGCCCGTCGGGCTGGATGATCGCGTTGTTGGTGCCGAAGTGGACGACGCCCTTGAGCACGATCTCGTTCTTCTCGAGCTTGACGCGCGACTGCGCCGGGCGCTTGGTCAGCGCCAGCTCGATGGTCTGGACCTGGTTGGCGACGACGAGGACCTGCGCCTGCTTGGCGAGGTACCCATCGGCCTGCACGTCGAGCGCGTAGTCGCCCGCCGGCAGCTTGACGGTGAAGCCGCCCGAGGGCTCGCTCTCCGCGTCGACGACGGAGCCGGTGGCGATGTTGGCGAAGCGCGCCTGGACGCCGCGCACCGCGCCGCCCGCCGAGTCGACCGCCCGGCCGCGCACCACACCCGTCGAGGGCTTGGGCGTGAGCAGGATCTCGACCGGCGTCTCGGCGTTGGCGACGAGCTGGACATCGACCTTGGCCGGCGCGTAGTCGTCGCGCGTGACCTCGATCGCGATGGGGCCCGGCTGGAAGCCGTACGACAAGAAGCCGCCGTCGTCGCCCGTCGCCTGCGCGTTCTGCGGACGATCGGCGTACTTGAGCAGGGCGCCACCGATCGGCTTCTTGGTGACCGCGTCCTTGACGAAGCCGCGCACGCGACCCTCGATCGGCGCGTGCGAGACCTCGCGCGTCACCGTCTTCTCGATCAGCTTCGTGCGGGCGCGACCCGCCTTGCCGTCGTACGCGTAGGCGAGACCGAGCACGACGTTCCATGGCGCCGTGGGGCCGCCGTAGCGGAAGCCCTGCGACTGCAGGCCGATGTCCACCGCTGCGTCGATGATCAGGCCGGCCACCGGACGGAGGCGCAGACCGATGGTCAGATCCTGAGCCAGCCGCCCCGAGAGCCGGCTCGACGAGACGTTGGCGTCGTTGCGCAGCGCCTCGAACACCACCTTGTCGCCCGATCCGACCGCCGCCATGAGGTGATACTCGACGAGCGGCTGGAGGCCGACCGACTTGATCAAGACCGGGGCGTCGAGCGCGAGGCTGATGCGCATGCGGCTCGTGCCGATGCCGTAGGCGTAGGTCTGGACGACGCGCGAGCGGATACACGCGTCGTTGCCGGTCGAGATGCCGCACTGTCCATCCGGCAGCAGCTTGAGCGAGTTATCGAGGAGGAAGCCGATGTTGAGGTGGAGGCGCAGCGGCGCCGAGCTCACCTTGCGGAAGTCGAAGCTGGCGACCGCGTCGACGGCGAAGTTGGTCGACTCGCCCGAGAAGCTGATGCCGCTGACCGAGTTGAGGAACTTGACGCCAAGGTGCAGCGCGAGATCGAGGAACTTGGTGACGTTGTAGCGGCCCTTCAAGCCGAACTGCACGTCCCCGAGCGACAAGATCACCTCCGGATCGGTGCGGCCCGCGTCGGTGCGGGTGTTCTGGTTCGACGCGTTGAAGATCGAGAGGTAGAGCTCGATGTACTTCCACGGCGTGTAGCCGATCGTCAGGTCGCCGGAGAAGTGACCGTTGCGGTCGCCCTTGACCTGCGAGTTGCCAGCGATGAGGAAGGAGTTGGCCCGGAAGCCGCCGATGTGGAGGCCGACGCGGAAGTGGTGCGGCGTGCCCGAGTCGCCGGTGATCGTGCGGAACAGACCGACCTGGCCCATCAGCGTCGGCGCGGCGCGATCGTCGTAGAACTCGACGCCCGGGTTGTCCGACTTCTTCTTGACCTCGCCGCCCTCGATCCACGACTCCTTGGTCTCGACCTTCTCCTCCACCTGCGGGGCGGGCGCGGCGCCAGCCGCCGGCGTCAGCACCGTCGCCTTGCTGGAAGCAGGCTCGCTGGTGACGGTCGACTTGGACTTGGCGGGCGTGGCGGGCGTCGCCTTCGGAGCGGGTGCGGGCGTCGTCGACTTCGGCTCGTCGAGCCCGGGGTCGTCGGCCGGCTGGGCGAGCGCCAACGGAGAGAGCAGCAGGGTAGCAAATGCGAGGGGACGAAACAGGCTGGTCATCGCTCTTTAACCTTCGCGTTTAACCTTTTGAGTCCAGGACAATGGTCAACTAGGTTGACTTTTCGGGCACTGTAGGCTTTGCCGACGGACGGTGTCAATTGAACTTGCGCGCGTCCAAGCGTAAAAGGGGCGTGCATGGGTGAGACGACGCACATCAGCTCGGTGTTGCAGGAGAAACGTTTGTTTGCCCCGCCACCGGAATTCGCCGCCGCGGCGCGCGTTCCGTCGCGCGACGCGTACGAGGCGCTGTGCGAGCAGGCGCGCATCGATCCGCAGGGCTTCTGGCGACAGCAGGCGCTGCGCCTCGACTGGGCGATCCCCTTTCAGACCGTGCTCGACGAGTCGAACCCGCCCTTCTTCCGCTGGTTCGCCGACGGCAAGCTGAACCTCGCGCACAACTGCCTCGATCGCCACCTGCCGCTCCACGGCGAGCGCCGCGCGATCGTCTGGGAGGGCGAGCCCGGCGAGGTCCGGACGTTCACCTATCGCGAGCTTCACGAAGAGGTGTGTCGCGCCGCCAACGCGCTCGGCGCCCTCGGGGTGAAGCCGGGCGATCGCGTCGCGATCTACCTGCCAATGATCCCGGAGGCGGTGATCGCGATGCTCGCCTGCGCCCGCGTCGGCGCGACCCACTCGGTGATCTTCGGCGGCTTCGGTCACGAGGCGATCCGCGATCGCGTCAACGACTCGGGCTGCAGCCTGATCATCACCGCCGATGGCGGCTACCGCCGCGGCAAGATCGTCGCGCTCAAGCCGCACGTCGATGTCGCGCTCGAGCACGGCTGTCCGACCGTCAGGAACGTCCTGGTCGTCGAGCGGCTCGCCAACTTCGGCGTGCACGCGGCGCAGACCGACGCTCATCCGCATCCGGTGCCGCTCAACCTACGGCCCGAGCGCGACATCCTGTGGCGCGATCTCGTGCCGCAGCAGTCGACCGTCCACAACGCGGTCGCCGTCGACGCCGAGCACCCGCTGTTCATCCTCTACACGTCGGGCACGACCGGCAAGCCCAAGGGCGTCGTGCACTCGACGGGCGGCTACGCGACGGGCGTCGCCTACACGACCTCGCTGGTCTTCGACCTGCGCGACGACGATCTGCACTTCTGCACCGCCGACATCGGCTGGGTCACCGGGCACAGCTACGTCGTCTACGGGCCGCTGCTCAACGCCGGCTCGGTGCTGATGTACGAAGGCGCGCCCGACTTTCCCGACAAGGATCGGTTCTGGGCGCTGATCGCCAAGCACAAGCCGACGATCTTCTACACTGCGCCGACGGCGATCCGCGCCTTCATGCGCTGGGGCGAGGAGCACC
>CAZPEY010000099.1:0-14566 GCA_964585665.1 uncultured Polyangiaceae bacterium
CCCGTCGCCGCGGCTGGCTTCTCCGCGTCGGAGACGACGCCGGTGCCGGGGCCCGGTTCAGCGCCCGCGCCGGGCTACGCCCCGTCCGCCCAGCCGTACGCGTCGACGCCGTCGACCGCCGCCGCGCCGGCCTACAATCCGTCGGCCCAGCCCTACACGCCGCCGGCGCAGAAGGGCTCGTTCGGCTCGTTCTCGCGCGCCTTCGCCTTCTTCGGTCAGATGCGCGATCTCGCCAAGGCGGCGCCGGTGATCAAGAAGCCGATCTTCTTCAACATCGCCATCGCCAGCGCCGTGATGCTGGCGGTCGTGCTGCCGCTCATCTTCGTCAAGTCCTACGGCATGGCCTACGGGATCATGACCCTCGGGACGGTGATCCTCTACTTCATCGACTACTTCTGCAACGCGCTGACGGCGTCGCTCATCTACGACCACGTCACCACCGGCAACGCGACCATGGAGAACGCCACCGCGCGGGTCAAGCAGAGCGTCGGCGCGATCGCGATCTTCGGCGCCGTCTCGGGCGTGCTCGACGTCGCGTCGACCTACGCCCGCGAGCGCGGGGACGTCGTCGCCAAGATCATCCTCAACATCATCCGGGCCATCTGGACGACGGCGACCTACGTGATGATGCCGGCGATCGTCATCGAGAAGATCTCGTTCGGCGATGCCCTCAAGCGCAGCAAGGATCTCATGAAGCAGGATCCGACGGGCGTTGGCGCCGGTGTCGTGGCCGTCTCGCTGGTCTCCTACGCGGTCGGCTTCCTCGTGTTCGCGATCGGCGGCACGCTGATGCAGGTCGGCTTCCGCATCTGGGCGCCGCTCGGCGTGCTCCTCTGGCTGGCGACGGTGAACACCTACTGGGCGCTGTCGGGGTGGCTCAAGATCAGCTACTCGACCTGCTTCTACCTGTGGGCCAAGGAGTGCGAGCGCACGCACTCGCAGGACAGCTCGCTGGCGCCGCTGCCGCTGCGCGCCGCCCTCGACGCTGCCTAGTCAAGCTCCTTGACCACTTCGCCAACTCGGCTCGTCGGCCTCTTCCTCGCCGCAGCGCTCGCCGCGACCGCCCCCGCCTACGCCGCTCCCGTCCTCGAGAACAACGTCCTCCGCTGGGGCTGCGACGCGCAGGGCGGCGCGCCGTACGTCTATCAAGATCCAGTCGATCCGAACCACGTCATCGGCTTCGAGGTCGATCTCGCGGCGCTGCTCGCCGAGCGGCTGCACGCGGTGCCTCACCCCGTGCAGGGGCAGTGGGACAAGCTCTGGGAGCTCCTCGATCATGGCGACTTCGACATCGCCATGAATGGACTCGAGCTCACGGACGACAAGAAGCGGATCGCGCTGCTCTCCGAGCCCTACTACACCGCGTCGCTGCGCCTCTCCGTCCGGCGCGGCGGCAGCTTCCGCCCGACCAAGGCCGAAGAGCTGCGCGGCAAGAAGATCGGCACGCTCCCCGGGTCCCTGGCGGCGCGCTGGCTCGAGCGCCTGGGCGCCGAGGTCAAGACCTACGACGGGGGACAGGACGACGTCTATCAGGACGTCAAGAACGGGCGCACCGACGGCGCGCTGATGGACTCGCCGGTCGCCAAGTACTACGCCGACATCGACCCGACGCTCGAGACCCTGCCGCTCGTCGCCGAGGACCTCCAGTACGCGATCGGCGTCCCCAAGGATCGCCCCGAGCTGCTCGCCGCGATCAACGGCGCGCTCGCCGAGCTCAAGGCCTCGGGGGCGCTGTGGCAGCTCTACGAGAAGTGGGGCATCGCCAACGCCGCGACGGCCCGCCTGCTCGGACGCACCCCGCCCACCGACGAGCCCTTCGCCCCGGCCTTCGAGACCTGGCGGGCCGCCGTCGGTGCGCCGCCGCCGTTCTGGGAGCGCGTGACGACCCGCTACTGGCGGATGGTGCCGGCCTTCGTCAAGGGCGCGGGGCTGACGCTCGCGGTCTCCTTGGCCGCGATGGCGCTGGCGATCCTCCTTGGCGTGGCGCTCGCGCTCTGCCGCGTCTACGGCCCGCTGCCGCTGCGCCTCGTCGCGGCGACCTACGTCGAGGTGGTGCGCGGCACGCCGCTGCTCGTGCAGCTCATCATGCTCTACTTCGGGCTGCCGCAGCTCGGTGTTCGGCTCGATCCGTTCGTCGCTGGCGTCCTCGCGCTCGGACTCAACTACGCCGCCGCGGAGGCGGAGAACTACCGGGCGGGCCTCGAGAGCATCCCGACCGGCCAGCTCGAAGCCGCAACGGTGCTCGGCCTGTCGCGCTGGCAGGCGCTCCGCCACGTCCTGCTGCCGCAGGCGCTGCGCGTCTCGCTGCCGCCGATGACCAACGACTTCATCGCGCTGCTCAAGGACTCGTCGCTCGTCTCGATCGTCACGCTGACCGAGCTCAACAAGACGTACATGAACCTGGCCTCGGCGACGCGCGATCACCTCGGGCTCGGGCTCGTCGTGGCGATCTTCTACTTGCTGCTCGGGCTGCCGTTTGCGCGGCTGGCGCGCTATACCGAAGATCGCTTGTCGAAGAACCTGCGCCGCGGAGCCAAGAAATGATCCGGGCCGAAGCGATCGAGAAGCGCTACGGCAACGACGGCCCGCTCGTCCTCGGCGGCGTCACCTTCGAGCTGCCGGCCGGCAAGCTGTGCGCGATCCTCGGCGGCTCGGGCGCCGGCAAGTCGACGCTGCTGCGCTGCCTCGTCGGCCTCGAGCACTTTCAGTCAGGTAGCTTGACCATCGACCAGGTGACGCTCAAGGGCGAGCGCGAGGCGCCGCTCAGCGAGCGCGAGCGTGCCGTCCAGCAGCTCCACGGCATGGTCGGCCTCGTCTTTCAGTCGTTCGAGCTGTTCCCGCACCTGTCGGTGCTCGCCAACTGCACGCTCGCGCCCCGCCTCGTGCGCAAGGTCGCCGCGGCGGACGCCGAGCGCGCGGCGCGGCGCCACCTCGAGGCGCTCGGCCTCGCCGCGCACATCGACAAGTACCCCGAGCAGCTCTCGGGTGGCCAGCGGCAGCGCGTCGCGATCGCGCGCGCCCTGGCGATGGAGCCCAAGCTGCTCTGCTACGACGAGCCGACCTCGGCGCTCGACCCGTCGCTGCGCCGCGAGGTCGAGGCGATGCTGCGTCGGATCGGCGAGGGCGGCATGACCCAGGTCGTGGTGACGCACGACCACGATCTGGCGGAGGGCTGCGACTGGGTGATCAAGCTCGACGCGGGCAAGGTGGCGGCGGCGGGCCCGCCCAAGGACGTGCTGAAGTAGCGCTCGGTCAGTTGCTGTCGACGTGCAGGGTGTGGCCGGCGGAGAACGCGGCGAACTCCGGGGCGTACATCGACTGCAGCGTCGCTGGCCCGACCCGGAAGTGGCCCGCCAGGTTGGCGCGCAGCCGATACTTGAGCGTGTACTCGCCGGCGGGAAGCCACTCGATGAAGAAGTTGGACGCGGTGTCGCGCACCTCCTCGTAATAGACGAGGCCCAGATCCCAGTGGTACTTCGAGACCGTGATCGGCGGTTCGAGCCCCGCCGGCCGCGGATCGCGGAGGTGCACGTACTCGGCCTGCGCGCGTGACGTGATCGAGAGCTGCACCTCGATCTCGTCGCCCGGCTGCAGCTTGGCGCCCTCGCTGAGCGGCACGAGCTTGCGCTCGCTGCCCATGCCCTCGCGGCGGAAGTAGGTCCGCTTGACGGTGAACAGATCCCCCCTGCCCTCGTCCGGCAGCTTGTCGGTCGCGTAGTGCCACGTGGCGGACGCGAACGCGACGCCCTTGCCGCTCTTCTTGACGTCGATCTTGGCCATCTCGGGTCGAACCTCGGGGCCGTCGAACTTGATCTGTTCCTTGCCCTTGTAGTGATCGGGCTCGAAGACGAGCTCCTGCGCCGCCTGCCCGCCGACGGTGACCGTCACCGCTTCGCGGACGCCGAGGGCCTGCTTCTTGTCCAGGTACTTGACCAGCGAGTAGATGACCTCGGCCGTGGCGCGGGTCGACTTCCACTGGTTGAGCTTCTTGTTGAGCAGCAGCCAGACGACCATGCCGTCGAGCTTCGGATCCTTGTCGTTGATCTCGAGCAGCGTGCGCAGCGCGAAGGCGTGGGTCTCGATCGTGTCGTTGTACCAGAGCCAGGCGCGATCCTCGGGCTTCCAGAACGTCCCCTCGTCCTCGGTCGTCTTGGCCGAGTCCATGACGCTGTCGAACACCAGCTTGGCGTCGGCGCCGCGCTTCTGACGCAGCAGCGTCAGCGACAGCACACACTTGATGAGCGGCTGCAGCTTCTTCCACTTGCCGAACGCGTAGTCGACCATCTCCTTGCGCTCCGCGTCGGAGAAGGCGCCGCCGAGCCAGTCTGCCGGGAACGACGTCGTGGCGAACGCCAGCAGCGTGATGAACTCGGCGGACACCTTGTCCTTGCGCAGGTCCGCGACGAGCTCACTGCGGAAGTGCTGGCCGAGGTAGCCCCACGCCTTGCTGACGAGGTCGCGCGGCACGTCGATCTGGAACTCGGTGGCGCGCGACATGCCGATCAACAGATAGAGCGTCATGTAGGGCGAGGGCGGGCCCCCCGGGAACCACGGGAAGCCGCCGATCGCGGTCTGCATCTTGGCGAGGCGAGACAGGCTCCGATCTCGCTCGCGTCGTGCGACCTCGGGATCGAGCACCTTGAGGAGGCGCCCATCGACGACGTCGGGTCCCCCCTTGGCGTTGACCAGCCAGGGCGACTCTTCGAGCTGCGTGGTGCGGTTGGGATCGGGCGCGTCGAACTTGTCGAGCAACGTCGAACGCTGCTTGACGAGCTCTTCGGCCATCTTCTTGACGGCCGGATACCTGCCGAACACGGAGGCGACGATCCCCGCCGACAGGAAGCGGTTGAGCGTCTGCTCGGTGCACTCGTACGGGTAGTCGATCAAGAACGGCAGCGCCTTGAGCACCGTCATGAAGAGCTGTGCGTCGACCGTGATGACGAGCTTCTCGTGCTGGCGCGTCGGATCGTCGGTGCGCGCCAGATCGGCGAGCTGCAGCGTCCGCTGGCTGCCGTCGCCGCGCAGGGTCGCGAACTTGCTCTGCACGAGGTGGAGGCGACTCGGCAGGAGCGGCAGCGGCCGCAGCTCGCCATCGGACAGAGCGCCCGCCTTGCCGACGATCTTCACCGCCAGATCGCCGACCCGACGCGGCGCCTTGACCGGGATGGTCAAGTTGGTGGACCCGCTGGCCGCGACTGAGAACGGCAGCGTCTTCTGCTTTACGCCCAGCTCTTCGGCCACGGACTTGCCCGTCGCTGCGTCGGTGATCTCGACCTCGAGCGCACCGGAGAGCGAGTCCTTGCTCGCGTTCTGCACGACGACCTTGAGCGCGACGTCGTCGGCCTCGCGCAGGAAGCGCGGCAGGTACGGGCGGACGAGCAGATCCTTGACGCTCTTGGTCTCCTTGCGCACCGAGCCCGAGCGGAAGTCGCGCGTCAGCGCGTGCACCCAGACGTTCCACGAGGTCACCGAGTCGGGGACGGTGAACTCGAGCGCCGTGGTGCCCTGCTTGTCGGTGTAGAGGCTCGGCAGGAAGAACGCTGTCTCCGAGAAGTTCGAGCGCACCTCGGTCTGTGCCGGCGCGGGCGCCGGCGTCGTCGTCGCGGCAGCCTGCAGGATGGGCATAGCCTCCCCCGCCACCACGCGCCCCGCTGCTTGCGCCTTGGGCGGCTCCGGGGCCGCCGGCGGTGGCGGTGGAGCGGGACCACCGGGAGCACGCGCCGCCGGCGACGGCGGCGGCATGGCCATGAACCGACCCGTCGAGTGGCGCCCGCCGAACGCGACGCCCGGCCCGCCGTACGCGTACGGATCGGGGAAGATCAGGGAGTCGCCGTGCAGCCCCGCTCCCCCCGGCAGCTCGGCCCAGTGGTCGTCGATGATCCACATCGTGCTCGAGGTCTGCAGGTTCCAGCCCGAGTTGCCCGCGTAGCCGCGCATCGGATAGAGCGACAGCGGCGATGGGGGATGGTGCGGGGCGAAGACGTCGAGGCTGCGATCGTACATGTACCCGAGCAGCTCGGCCGCAGCGACCAGGGCCTTGTCCTTGCCTCCGCTGCGCACCGTGACGCGGAAGGTCTCCTTCTGTCCCGGGCGCAGGAGGTCCCGGAACGTCGACATCTCGACGGAGAGCGCGCGATCGTCCCAGGGGACGAAGAGCGAGCTGGCCTGGTGGAGCGCCTGGTAGTCGCGCACGCCGACCAGCTGAACCGCGAGGCCGCCGCGGTGCGCGTCGGTGATCTTGATCTCCTGCACGGCCTGCGAGCTCGGCTGCAGCGCACGCCGCTCGAGCAGCTTGCCCGACTGATACACCTCGAGGAAGAGCGGTTGATCGGTGAGCCCCGAGGTCGCGAGCACGCGCGCCACGCCGCCCACCGAGAGCGAGCTCTGCTCGACCCTGAGCAACGCCGGCAACGGCAGCCGCGTGTGGGTCCCGGCGACGACGAAGTCGCGAAAGACCTCGAGCTTCTCGCCGAAGTCGTCGACCGACTCGTAGCGCAGGCGGTAGGCGCCGCCGGCGAGCTTGGGGAGCTTGATCGTCGCGCTGCCGTCCTCGGCTGTGGCGAGGTCGGCGGCTGCGAGCTCCTTGCCCTCGTGCCAGGTCGCCAGGTAGCTGTCCGGCGAGTACGACGGCTGATCGCGGCGCTGCAGATCATCACCGACGGTGCGTGGTCGCTTGTCGCTCGGATCGCGGAGCGGCGGCAGATCGGCGGGCAGCGGCGTCGACTTGGGCGCTTCGAGCGCGAGCACGCGGTAGCGCCCCTTGCCGGGGCGCGGATCGCCATCGAGGTTCGTGCGTCGGAGCGAGACGCTCCCGGGCTGATCGTCGCGCACGAAGCCGACGTCGAGATCGAGCCGCGCATCGATCGACACCTGGCCGAGCGAGAAGCTGCGCCGCGCCGAGCGCGTCTCGCCGCCCTCGTCGGTGAGATCGACCGAGACCGCGTAGCTATAGACAAGTCCCTTGACCTTCTGCTTGCCGGCCTCGGGGAGGAACTTCACCTCGAACTGCCCCTTGTCGTCGACCTTGCCGCTCCCGGAGGCGACCACCTGCGGCGCGGCCTCGGGTGGCCGCCACCAGCACCACCACCACGGGTAGCGCTCCTGGCGCTCGACCTTCCACTTGATCGTTCCGCCTTGCACCGGCAGGCCGAAGTAGTACTTGCCCTCGCCGCGCAGCGTCGCAGGCTGGTTGAGCCGCAGCGCCTCCTTGCTGGGCTGCAGCGCCACCTCGAACGTCGGGCGCTTGTACTCCTCGACGCGCACCTGCTGATAGCCGCCGAGCGAGGTGCGGATCGACCACGCGCCGAGCAGGCGCCCCGTCGGGATCGCGAACGTCCCCGACGCCGTGCCGTAGTCGTTGGTCTTGACGCTGACCTTCTGCACCTCCTGGCCGTTGCCGTCGAAGAGGCGCACGTCGAGCTTCTCGCTGGTCAGGCTCTGCCACTGCGTCTCCTTGCCGCGATACGCCAGCACCTTCCACGCGATCTGCTGCGTGGGGCGATAGATGCTGCGGTCGGTGAACACGAACGAGGAGCGCGTCTCCGACGGAGATCCGGGCTTGCCGATCCACAGGCTGCCGACCGCCGGAGACACGTCGCTGCCAGCGCGGCCGAGGACGAAGACGCTCTTGCCGCTGGTGCCGATGCCGAGGAAGCCCGGCGTCGCGACGCGCGTGAGGCCGTCCTTGTCGGTGACCTTGGTGTCGACGCGCTTGTGCCCCGACTGCCAGTTGAACTCGTAGAGCAGCAGCTCTGCCTTGGGCACGGGCTTGCCCGTCTCGCCGTCGAGCACTGTGAGCTCGATGCTGCCATCGGCCTCGGTGCGGTGGCGGATGACCAGCTGGGTCAGCGCCAGGTGCACCGCCTCGACGCGGTTGTGCGCCGGCATGAACAGCTTGTCCGGCGAGGCGACGATCGTGTAGAAGCCGCGCTCCTTGAGCGGCGGCGTGACGAAGGTGGCGTGCGTGCCGTAGTCGGCCAGATCCGGCAGCTCGACCGTCCACTCGACGAGCGGCGTCCCCGTGGCGAGGCGGCGCACCTCGTCGTAGCCGGGCAGGAGGTTGTAGTCGCGCGCATGCTCGACGCGATCGAGCAGGTCCGTCTTGTAGGCGCGCAGGTAGAGCTGCTTCAGGTTGCGATGCTCGATGCGCAGCGAGCGCTTGCCGAGGCCGTCGACGATCGGCGCGCCGAGCTGGAAGGCGGGCTGCTCGATCTCGGCGATGACGCGCGCGCACTCGGTAGCGCCCGGGCTGCCCGGGTGCGCCGCCGCGCCCGCCTGCGCGAGCTGGTGCGCCTTGACGCTGTCGCCGCTCTCGCGGACCCAGCGCGCGAGCAGCGACTGGCCCATCGACCACCACGTCAATCCCTGGTGCGGGGCGAGCAGCTTCTCGAGCGCCGCGCGCTGGGCGCTCCGCTCGTCGGTCGATGAGAAGCTGGCATGGATGCGGCGCAGGCGCTCGAGCTCGGCCTCAAGCGTCGCCGCCTCGCGGCCCGACGCGCGGTGCCAGGCGGACAGATCGGCGAGGACGCCGAGGGCGCGCAGCAGCGGGTGCACCGAGAGGTCGTCGAGCTGTTTGAGATCCTTGGGCGCCCCGGCGAGCAGTGCCGCGTGATCGAGGCGGAACAGGTCGTTCTGCTCGGCGGCGCGCCAGTAGGTGGTGTTGGCCAGCAGCTCGACGAGGTGATACGAGAGGACGTCGCGCAGCGTGTCGCGCACGCCGGTCGGGTAGTTGTTCACCGTCGCGTAGGGGCCGAGGATGCCGGCCGAGCCGGCGAGCGTGTCGCGCCGGTGCCAGACCCGCCCGAGGGCGACCAACGCCTCCTTGACGATCTGCTCGCGCGTCCACGCCTTGAGATCGACGGCCGCCTTGCTCTCGATGCGCTCGCGCTGGTTGATCTCCCAGGAGTACTGGTCAAGATAGTTGACCAGGGTCTGTGCGTAGTAGAGCTCGAGCACGAGCTGGGAGAACCCATCGTCGGGCCACTTCTGCTCGCGCAGCTTGCGCACCGCGGTCTCGACCCCCCCAAGGGCGGTGCCGAGCTGGACGTCGCGGATGAGCGCCCGCGTCCAGTCGGTCGCGCGCCCCTCCGCCTCGGCGCGCTGGCGCAGCTTGCCGAGCTGCTCGCGCGCCGCCTCGAGCTTCTGTTCGTCGACGAGGCGATCGATCTCTTTCCACTCTGGCGTGTCGAAGCTCATGGTCTGTCTCCCGATGGGCGCACCCTTGCTCTCGCCGGCGCCTCCCGCTGGCGCTGGCGGCGCCGCGTCCTTGCGGCCGACCTGCGGCGCACACGCGACGAGAGCAAGGGCGAGGCAGGGGGCAGCGAGGCGAAGCGGTCTCATGGTGCCGAGACGCTACCACGTCTGCAGGGAGGCGCGGACGCTACGTCGCAGCAGGCTCAGGAGAACAGGTCGTCGATCGGGCCGGCGCCCTGGCGCACCACCTCGATGGCGCCGCGCGACAGGTCGAGCACCGTCGTCACCTCGGCCCGTCCGTAGCCACCGTCGAGGACGATGTCGGCTTTGGGGAACATCGCCTGCACGTCGCGCGGATCGATGAGCGGCTCGCCGCCGTGCTCGGCCGCGGTGGTCGACAGGATCGGCCGGCCGAGCGCGCGGATCAGCGCCAGCGTCACGGGGTTGTCGGGCACGCGCATGCCGATCGTGCGGCGCTTGGACTGCAGCAGGCGCGGCACCTCGCGGCTCGCCGGGAGCAGCACGGTGTAGGGTCCCGGCAAGATGCGGCGCATCAGCCGATACGACGGGTTGTCGACGACGGCGTAGCGCGCCAGGTCCGACAGATCGGGGCAGAGGAAGGCGAGGGGCTGGCTGCGCTCCATCTGCTTGGTCTGGTAGAGCTTCTCGATCCCGTCGCGGCTGTGCAGATCGCAGCCGAGGGCGTAGGCGACGTCGGTCGGGTAGCCGACGACGCCGCCGCGCTCGAGCATCTCGACGGCGCGCTTGATCTTGCGCGGCTCGGGGTGAAGGTGGTTGACCTCGATCAGCAAGGCGAAGACTTCCTAGGCAGCGGCGGACAGAGCTTGATCGACCTCGAGCAGCACCTCTTGAACCGCCGTTTCGTCGAGGCCCGCCGAGGTCGCCAGACGCTCTAGCACAGCGAGCTCCGAGAGCGCTACCCCCGTCGAAGACTGCGCGACGATCGAGGCGGCCACGAGCCCCTCGCGCGCCACGCCGAGCTGCTTGAGCTGACTGCCGGCCAGGCCGGCGACGTGCCCCATCGCCTCGGTCTGCGACAGCGCGAGCGTCTCATCGAAGGCACGCTCGAGCCAGGCGGCGTCGAGGTCAGGGTGCTTGAGCGTCTTGAGCAGGCGGAGCAGCACATCGCGCTCGGCGCCATCGGTCTGTCCGTCGGCGGCGGCAGCGAGGCAGGCAGCCATCACGATGGCGCGCGCCACCTCCGGGTTCTGCCAGACCTTGCCGTCGACGGCGCCGAGCAGGCCGAAGGCCCGATCGAGGTTGCCTGCCGCGCCCCCCCGATACTTGCCCTCCATCGCGGCGCGCTTCTCGTCGAGCTGGCGCTCGAGCAGCTTGCGGAGGCCGAGCTTCCACAGCGGACCCAGCAGCCGCCGCAGGGTTGAGCTCGGGTAGCGCGCCTCGAGCTTGAGGCGGCAGCGGGGCGCTTCGCCCGGGCCGACCTCGACGGGGACCAGGTGGTAGGTCAGCTGCGCGCCCGAGCCGCGCTCGGGATCGGAGCGCTGGACGACGGATCCGTCCGGCTCGCGGGCGATCGTCCACACGTCGTGCTGCTCGAGGCCGAGCACCGACTGCGCCGTGCCGAAGCGCCGCGTCTCGGGATCGATCCACCCGTAGCGCACCCCGGCGTGAACGTTGCTCCGAATGTAGTGGTCGATGTCGAGGAGCTGAGCGCGACAATCCTCGCACGAGCGCTGCACCTCGACCTCGGCCGACACCTCGACGTAGCTGTCACTCATGATGGAAGCGTTCCTCGGTCATCGGGACTCGTAGACCGTCATCGACGGCAGCTCGAGGCAGGTCAGAAAGCCCCCCTTGCCCGAGCCAGTGTCGATCGCATAGACGCACTCGCCGGCCCACATGTCCTTCGGATCGGACGGCGTGTAGGTCGACAGCTCGGGCGGCAGCGTGTCGGTCGTGGTGTGGCCGACGACGACGGGCTTGCCGCGATAGCTGCGAAAGAACTCCTCGGTGCGCACCCACAGCAGCGTCTGCTGATTGTCGACCTGGGAGGGGTGGAGGAACTTGCCGTCCTTGATCGGCAGGCCGGCGTGCACATAGATCGCGTGCTTGTCCTCGTACCAATAGGGCAGCGTGCGCATCCAGGCGAGGACCTGCGGCGGGAAGAAGTTCGCCGCCAGCATCGACTGGAAGTCGGCCTGCGTCGGCCGCTCGTCGGGCGTCGGCGGCTTGCCGCCGATGAACGATCGATAGCACTGGAAGCAGCCGTTGGTCGGCGGGATGACGTACTCGGCCCAGCCCTGGCTGGCGACGCGCAGCCAGGCGTCCTCATGGTTGCCGCGCAGGGAGACGATCTTGGCGAGCGAGTGGCCGGGGAGCCACGAGCGGACGATCTCGACGACCTTGGCCGAGTCGGGGCCGCGATCGATGTAGTCGCCCATGAACACGATCGTGTCGTCGCCGTCCATGTAGGGGAGGCGACCGAGGAGGGTCATCAGCGCGGTGACGTCACCGTGGATGTCACCGATTGCGAAGGAGCGGCCGGCCATGAATGCGCGTCGATGTTACCAGAAAATGGCGACGCTTCGCGTGCGTCCTCAATCCCGCCTATTCGATCTTCTCCCACCACTGACACCACCACTGATCACCGACGAGGATGCGCAGCTTGGGGTGCCAGCAATAGCTGATCTTGTCGTCGGGATTGAGGTAGTACAGGCAGTTGTCGCAGCGCTCTTCGCCGTTGGGGCGAGCGCGCAGCACCGCGTCGTCGGCCAGGTGCTTGAGCTGGATCGACAGCTTCTCGTCGACTTCCTTCGGCTCGGGTTTGGGAATAACGTACTCGTCGTCGGGAGCGTCAGCCATGGTCACCCTTCTTAGAAACGATCTTTTAGTCCAGGTTCGATGATGGTGGCTACAAAATCGCTTCCCTGGCGGAGCGCGCTCGTCACCGGCGCGTCGTCCGGGATCGGCGCGGCGCTGGCGCGGCGGCTCGTCGCGGGCGGGGTCACGACGGTCGGGCTGGCGCGGCGAGCCGGGGCGCTCGCCGAGCTCGCCGCCGAGCTCGGTCCGCGCTTCGTACCGTGCGCCCAGTCGGTCGACGACACCGACGCGCTGGTCGCGACGCTGCGCCGCCTCGACGACGAGCGCGGGGGGATCGACCTGGTGATCGCCAACGCCGGCGTCGGCGCGGCGGCCGCGCACCCGGCGTACTCCTACGAGGCGACCCGCGCCGCGCTGCACACCAACTTCTGCGGCGCGGCGGCCACGCTGACAGCGCTCACCGAACGCATGGTGGCGCGGCGCGCCGGTCACTTGGTGTCGATCTCGTCGCTGTCGTCGTTCGGCGCGCTGCCCGCGGCGCTCGCGTACGCGTCGCCCAAGGCGGGCCTCAACATGGTCTGCGACAGCCTCCGGCTCGATCTCGGACCGCGCGGCGTTGCGGTCACCAGCGTCTACCTCGGCTTCGTCGCCACCGAGATGGTCGCTCACTCGACGCACCCGCTGCCGCAGCTCCTCTCCGTCGACGCGGCGGCCGACGGTATCCTGACCGCCCTGCCCCGCCGTCCGTCGCACGTTACCTTGCCGCGGCTGCTCGGCCTCGGCGCGCGCCTGCTCGCCGCGCTGCCCGAGCCGCTGCGCGTCGCGCTGTTCTCTCGTCAGAGCTGGAGCCAACCATGAGCGCTGCCGCCATCTGGGCCGTCTATGTCTGCCTGTTCGCGATCGGCCTGCTGCTCGTCTCCGAGCGCCTCGACCTCGTGTGGTTGAAGTGGATCGCCAAGCCGCTCGCCTCGGCGTCGTTCGTCGCGACCGCGGTCCTGCGCGGCGCGCTCGAGACGACCTACGGCGTCGTGATCGTCGTCGCGCTGGTGCTCGGGTTGGTGGGCGACGTGCTGCTCATTCCGAAGTCGAAGCAGGCGTTCCTCGCCGGCATCGGCGCGTTTCTCCTCGGGCACGTCGGCTTCTGCGTCGGCTTCGTGGTGCGCGGCGTCGACCTCGGCTGGGCCGCCGCGGCGGCGCTCCTCCTCGTACCGGTCGGGCTCGTCGTCGGACGCTGGTTGATGCCGTCGGTGCCCGACAAGCTGCGCGGCGCAGTGGTCGCGTACATCGTGGTGATCTCGACGATGCTGATGCTCGCGGTCGGCGCGGCGGCGCACGGCGCGACGATCCTCCTCGGCGCAGCGCTGCTGTTCTACTGCAGCGACCTCTCGGTCGCGCTCGATCGGTTCAAGCACGCCGGCTTCTGGAACCGCGCGTGGGGGCTGCCGGCGTACTTCGTGGCGCAGCTGATGTTTGCTTGGTACGTGAGGTAGCTCCAGCGACCTACTTTTTGGACAGCACCTGCATCAGATCCAGTCGCGCGTGGCAATCGTTCCCCATCGTTGAGGCGCCGGAGGGCCAGTCGGCTCGCACGCGCACAAAACGCACCTTCGCTGCGGGATGCTCGAGCTCCTCGACGCTGAACTGCTTGGGAAAGTTACGCGACTCAAAGGTGAGCTGGGCGGCGCGCTTGCCGTTCTCGAGCAAGATGAGGCGATGCTGCTCCCCGACCGAGCGAATGCGAACCGCAAAGGCCGTGGGACCACTCCGAATCGTCGCGGGCGACAAGCTCAATTTCCCAACGATCGCGTCGAGACGCCGCTGCTCTCGAGCTGAATGCTGATCTCGGCGACGATGCATCACGGTACGTAGCGAACGCCGCCGTCCGGCAGCGTCGTACGTCTCGACGGTCAGCGGATGCAGATTGCCGCGCATTCCCATCTCTTCGACCGCTTCCCACGATTCTCGTCGCGTAATTGCGAAATGCCCATCACTCGAAACCCCGAGGAGAGTATCGATCCGCTCTGAGCAGACGGGTTCGT
The DNA here is from genome assembly GCA_964585665.1 of uncultured Polyangiaceae bacterium. GTDB lineage: Bacteria > Myxococcota_A > Polyangia > Palsa-1104 > Palsa-1104 > CAZPEY01. The sequence goes on from CAZPEY010000099.1 coordinate 14,031, forward strand.
ACGCTGCCGCGCTCCGCGCCACCGTGTGATTCCCGACCGGGGGTAAATATATACGCAACCCAAGGGCCGGCGCGTGATTCCCGACCGGGGGTAATAGCTACGCAACCCAAAAGGCCGGCGTGCCGATAACACGGCGGCGATTCCCCCCCGACGATTCCCGACCGGGAGTGACGATTCCGGCGAGCGTGCCCTGTCTGTCCCGTCCTTTCCCCACTCGTCGACTCCAAAACGACAACGCCGCTTGAAGGTTGTCATCATGCCTGCAACAATCAGCCAGTGGATTTGCGGGGCGCAGTTGGGCATGGGGAGAAGTGGGCTAATGTAGCGCTGGCGTGTTGCTTGGTGGCAGCAGCCTGCGGAGTCGATCGAACCCCCTTGCCTATCGTCTGCACGCCCGAGTTTCCGTGCGGGCCACGTGGCGAGACTACCGGTGGCGAGGCGACGGGGAGCGGTAGTGCAGCCTCCGAAACGAGGAGCTCAACCGAGCAGCCGACCACTCCGAACCCGAACGAGAGTGCCCCCCCTGCGATTCCGCC
>CAZPEY010000099.1:14666-16208 GCA_964585665.1 uncultured Polyangiaceae bacterium
CCGAGCAGCCGACCACTCCGAACCCGAACGAGAGTGCCCCCCCTGCGATTCCGCCCGGTGATTCCCGACCGGGGGTAAATATATACGCAACCCAAGGGCCGGCGTGCCGATAACACGGCGGCGATTCCCCCCCGACGATTCCCGACCGGGAGTGACGATTCCGGCGAGCGTGCCCTGTCTGTCCCGTCCTTTCCCCACTCGTCGACTCCAAAACGACAACGCCGCTTGAAGGTTGTCATCATGCCTGCAACAATCAGCCAGTGGATTTGCGGGGCGCAGTTGGGCATGGGGAGAAGTGGGCTAATGTAGCGCTGGCGTGTTGCTTGGTGGCAGCAGCCTGCGGAGTCGATCGACCCCCCTTGCCTATCGTCTGCACGCCCGAGTTTCCGCACCGCGCCGCCGTACGACCACAAGCGGCCTGAACCGAACCCTTGCGTCGCGCGGATCCTGAAGCAGTACGTCGAGTGTAGGTGGCGCTTCGAGAACGAGTACGATCTCTGCGTCTATGAATGGTTGAGCTACGCGAGACCGTTTTGCCTGGCGCAGGGAAGCACTGTGACCCTGCAGCCGTCCGACCTGGACCGCTACAAAGACCTGTGCATCTCAAGAAGGCTCAGCGATGAAGCGTGCCGGACCGCCGCTCTGGTGCGCAAGCAACTAGACGAGACAATAAAGTGCCAGCAGCAGATCGTGGGCGGTGGCCCCTATTGGGATCGCCTCCCAAAGCCGGAGGCCACGAAGGAGAAATCGGCTCGCGATTGGTGCGACGACGAGTGGTTGAAGCCTTGTGCTGATGCCCGAGATGCTGCGATCAAGAAGTGCCCACCCGGTTGATGGGGATCGACATGAGAGACCTTCGAATCGTTGTGCTCGCTGCGATGCTTGTCGCTGTTGTGCCTGGTGGGTGTACGACACGCCATGGCGCGGAGCGGGTCAGTAGCTGCGCGACCTCTGTCCTGCCCCGCTATCGCGCTTGCATCGAGCGGGTCGCGGCCGATCGGAAGCGCTGTGAAGAGAACTTTCGGTTCTCGGCCACGCACTGGTGCCGCAAGAAGGTCTCAGGAGTCGAGCTGACGGAGGCGCAGGTCGCCGAGCATGCGGCGGGGTGCAAAGTCAAAGGCTACGCGATCGACTCTGCTGAGTGCCGACGAGACGCGGCGAGGATGCTGCACGAGATCCAGTCCACGTCGTGCGTGGCTTCTCTCTGGCGAGGGACCGAAGAATGGGACCAGCCGCCAACTGAGCTCGCGGCGTGCAAGAACGGCGTCAAATGTTGCGAGGAGCCGAGCAAGAAAGCCAACCTCGACTGCGACGCTGCTGCAGCGAACGCGATCCGCCTCTGCACCGACCAGCCCGCGAAGTAGCCCGCCCGCCGATTCCCCAAAGTCTGGCCGATTCCCGACCGGGGGTAAATGGCCACGCAACCCAAAGTCTGGGGCGCCGATAACGCGGCCATGAGTTTGCCACGGCCGGTCTACCCTGGAGCGACGTACCTCATCACTCGACGCGTGAGCCAACGCATGTACCTGCTGCGGCCGTCTC
>CAZPEY010000100.1:0-16201 GCA_964585665.1 uncultured Polyangiaceae bacterium
TCTCGAGCACGTAGAGGTAGGTCCCGTCGGTGGTGAGGCCGCTCGGAGACGAGAAGCGCGCCGCCGTACCGAAGCCGTCCTTGTGCCCGCGCTGCTCGACGGAGCCGAGCACCGTCACGACATTGCGCGAGGTCCCGTTGACCCGGCGGATCGCGTGCCCATCGACCACGTAGATGTCACCTCCGACCACCGTCATGTGGGTCACGTCGTTGAAGTGGGCCAGCGCCCCAACTCCATCGACGTTTCCAGGGCCGCCGGGGCGACCGGCCACCTCGACGACCTGCGGCTGGCGAAATTCGACCGTGACGTCGGCGCTGCCGCCGCCGGGCAGCTTGCTGGTCGCGCGGATTGTGACCGTGGGGGTTGGCGCGAAGGCGGAGACGACCCCCTCTTGGGAGAGGAAGACGCCGGGCGGCGGAAAGGCACCGAACGACCAGGTGACCGGCTGGTTGGCCCACAGGGTCTGCGTGCCGCCAACAAAGCTGACCGAGTGCGTCGGTAGGACGACCAGCGTCGACGGCGCCCTCAGGTCGCCGCCCGCATCGACGGTACCTGCGGTCGTGAAGTCAAGATGCTTGACGAGATCGGTGGGCGCCTTGAAGTCGGCCGTCGCCAGATCCTTCGAGCGAAGGTCCGCGTTCGCCAGATCGGTCGGCGCGGCAGACAAGTCGTCGAGAGGCTCGACCGACAGATCTGCGGCAACCGCGAGATCGGTCGCCGTCGTCACCAGATCGGCGGCGGCCGACAGGTCGACCGCGGCCAGGTCGGCTGGGGCTGTAGCCTGGTCGTTGACGGTTGTTGCCTGGTCGGCAACAGGGAGGTCCACGGGAGCGGCGAGATCCTCGAGCTGCTGGGGCAGGTCCTCCGGGGCCGCCAGGTCGAAGCGGCTGACATCCCCGTCGAGCATCACCAGGAGCTTGGCGCCGGTCTTGGTGAGGCTGCCGCTGGCACTGCCCTGCGCGATGGGGAGGTTGCTGTGGTTGAAGACCAGCGCGGAGAGCTCGACGGTGCCAGCGGCCGCCGTCGGGGACCAGAGGACGCGCATCTTGCGGTTCGTGAAGCGGTCGCGAATCGTCAGCTGCCGCTGCTGTGCGCCGCGCACGGTCAGCTCGACCTTCGCCGCCGAGGCAAGCACGGAGTCGGAGATCGTGCTCCCCGCGACGAGCTCGACCTCGATCTGTGCCCCCGGATCCAGCTGCGCCTCGCAGCCCACCACGGATGCACAGAGCAACGCCGCGAACCACCGAGCCCCTGAAGTCATGCCGCCTCTCACGATACCGTGAAAGCCAGCCTTGGGGTCAAGCATCCTCGGAGGACTAGCAGTGCCCGTGCCAGGCGGGTGTCACGCCCGTCGAGGTCAGTCGCGGAAGTTCTCGAACTGCAGATCGAGCTCGAAGTCCTGGCCGCGCAGCAGCCGGATCGCGGCCTGCAGATCGTCGCGGTTCTTGCCCGTGACGCGGACCTGCTCGTCCTGGATCTGCGCCTGCACCTTGAGCTTGGACTCCTTGATCGCCTTGACGATCTCCTTGCCCTTCTCGGTCGCGATGCCCTGCTTCAGCTTGATGAGCTGCTTCCAGGTCTGCTTGGCCGACGGCACCGGATCGGCAGGGTCGAGGGCGCGCAGCGAGACCTGGCGCTTGACCATGCGCTCCATCAGCACCTTGAGCGCCGCCTTCAGGTGCTCGTCGTCGGGCGCATGCAGCACGATGCCCTCGGGCGTCTGCTCACAAGTGGTGTTGGTGCCGCGAAAGTCGTAGCGGGTGCCGAGCTCCTTCTGAGCCTGGTTCACCGCGTTGTCGACCTCTTGCATGTTGAGCTTGCTGACGACGTCGAACGAAGGCATGTCGATTACTCCCGGTCGCGGACGTCCTTGCGGAGTCGCTCGGTGATCTCGTGGGCGATCTGACGGGCGCGCTCGAGCTCGTGCGGGTGCAGCGAGATCGCGCCGACGACGGGGTGGCCGCCGCCGCCATAGCTCTCGCAGATCTCGGCGATGTTGGCGCGCCGCTTCTGTGGGAACCACGGGTTCGAGCCGACCGACACCTTGGCGCGGCTCGGCGAAGCGCTGACGCTGACGACGTAGGTGCAGTCGGGGAAGAGGTAGTACGGGATGAACTTGTTGTGCCCGTCGAGCCCGTCGTCGGAGACGTCGAAGTACACGACCTCGTCGTGGTAGGTCGAGCGCGCCTTGACGATCTCGATGGCGCGCGCCTGCCGCGCCATCAGCGGGTCGAGGACGCTCCGCACCCAGGGCTCCTTCGAGATGTCGTACAGCGGCCGGCGCGTCAGCTCGTCGATGAAGCGCAGCTTGTGGTCGCCGTCGTGGTTGTTCTCGACCCAGGCCATGAGCTCGAGCGCCGGCGCGGCGAGCTCGACGGCGGCCTTCGGGCTCTCGAACTGCGCGCCGTCGATGAGATCGGCCCAGTGCACCAGCTCCTGATAACGATCCCACTGCCAGCCGAACTTCTGCTCGACGGTGGTGGCGAGGAACTTGGCGCACGAGCGCGCCTTGGGATTGTAGTAGTGGTGCTCGCGCGGCGTCGAGCGGAAGTGCTCTTCGTCGGTGGGCTTGGGGAAGGCCGAGACGTGGTGATCGAACCACCAGACGAGCCGCGGATCGGGGCTGTAGCGAAAGTCGACGACGACGTTGATGTCGCCGTCGAAGCAGTCGGGGTTGTAGACCGCGCCCTGACCATGGTTCTTGCCGGAGAAGACGATCTCGGCGCGATCGTCGATCTTCTCCTTGTAGAAGCGCGAGAACAGGCTGGCCGACGACGCTCCATCGAAGCAGTTGTCGTGGTAAAGGATCTTGACTAGTTTTGTGCCGGACATCACGCGCGCTTTCGAGCCCGATTCCTTCCCACGTCGGCGGGGCGCGAGTCAACCGGGCCAGTTTTCGGTGTTGTAACGTACTTTCCGTTGCCACGCTCCGGGCCTTCGGCTATGAACGCGCCGCTTTAGCAAGGAGGCCCACGATGTTTCGCGCTTCGCTTCTTGGATTTCTCGCAGTGCTTGGGTTGTCGACGAGCGTTGCGCTCGTTGGCTGCCGCAGCGATGGTGGCAACAACAACAACGGCAACAACGATCTGACCGCCAGCGGCTCGACGGACCTCAAGGGCTCGACCGGCGACGGCGGCCAGAAGACCGACATGCCGGCGTTCGACACGTATACGGAGACGACACCGCACGCGATTGACGTCGGCGACATCCAGAAGTTCGAGACGGTCAAGCTGCTCGGCATGGTCGTCACGACGCCCGTCATCTTCTTCAAGAGCAAGGGCGGTACGATGTGCAAATACGAGATGTGGGTGCAGGATCCGACCTGCAGCTCCGAGAGCGCGGCGCCGTGCGGCATCGTGATCGAGGATCCCACCGACTACGCGATGGGCGCGAACGGCTGCGCGTATCCCGACAAGTCGAACTCGCTGCTCAAGGACATCAAGGAAGGCGACAACGTCGACATCTTCGGCGTCGTCGACAGCTTCGCCGATAGCAAGCCGGCGAGCGGCAAGCCGGCGGTCGTGCAGCACTCGGTCGAGGTGCAGAAGATCACCAAGACGAGCGGCACCGCGACGGTCACGGCGATCACGCTGACCGCCGATGCCGATGTGGCGCGCTTCGTCACCAAGGTCGGCGATGGCTGGGCCAAGTTCGAGGGCACGATCGTCAAGCTCGCGCCGTCGGGCAAGAAGCTGACGATCACCGATCTCTACGACTTCACCGCCAAGACCGGCTCCTTCCGCGCCGGCCTCGGGGCGACGCTCGATGACACGAAGGACGCGAGCCTCGGCGATGACTTCAGCTTCGTCTACCGCCCGTCCACCGATGGTGGCAAGCAGGACTTCCCGCTCAAGGGCGCGCAGTTCACGTCGATCACCGGCGTGGTCAACACGATCTTCGGCGGCACGTTCTGCCCGGTCTACTCGGACGACTGGGTGAAGTAGCCTTCGCGATTCCAACCCCGGCGCCGTCGATCAATTCGACGGCGCCGTTTTTTTTTGCAGCGCAGCAAAGGCCCCCGGACCGCGAACGGCCGCGTCAAAGCATCGCCCCTTTTGTCGTCGCTGACGACCTGCTGCCTGGTCGCGCTAGGGTGGCGCCGCTCGAAGCACCATGAGACACTTCCCCCCATCAAAATAGTGTGCGGCGCAGCAATTCCACCCCAGCCCGAGGCTGACGGCAGCCCGATGGCCGCCGCGGCCGAGCAAGAGGACGGCGGATCGGTCTTTTGTAGGGCGCAGGGGTCCGTCCCTCCGCGCGGAGATTCCTCGCCGATTCTTCGCAGGCGCGCAGGCGATCGCGCCGCTCCGCGTACGTCACGAGATCGTGCTGGTCCACGGCCTGCGAGGAATCGAGCACGGAGGGATGGAACCCGTGCGCCCGGCGCGCGGCCCCCCGCCGTCCCCGCACCCTCGTCGCGAGCAGCACGCACGACGCCCGCGACGCCGCGGCGCGCGCCGCACCGTCAACCGACTACTTGTGCTTGTCGCAGGAGACGCCGAGGATCAGCTTGCCGGTGAGGTGCTTCTGGCCGGCCTGCAGGACGACGCCGCCCTCGTCGACGACGAACACCGTGTCGAGCGGCTTCTTGTCGCCCTCCTCGACGGTGAGACGGAGCCGGAGCCGGGACTTGCCGGCCTTCTCGACGACGCCGAGCAGCGTGAGCGTGCCGGAGCGGCCGTTGGGCAGCGTGAACTTGCCCGGCGCGTTGTCGGTGAGGTTCATCGACTTCTCCTCGAGCAGCGCGAACTTCTTCCACTCGCCGAACATCGGCTTCTCGAGGTAGGGCTTCAGCTTCTGCAGCTTGGCGTCGACGCCGCCGGCGTCCGGCAAGCCGTGGACGATCCACAGCGTGCACGGCGCCTCCGAGGCCTCGGCGCTGCCCGCGGCAAAGAGGCTGCCGGCGAGGAGGCTCCCGCCGAGGAGGATCGATCGCAACATCCGGTTGGCTCTGCTCATAGCGCTTCCTTGTCGTCCTCGTCGATGAAGATTACCGTCGCTGCACCCTGTTCGTCGTCGACATCGAGCACCGTGGCGAGCGCGCCCTCGACCTCGAGGGACTCGATGGTCGCGGCCTGCTTGGTGGCGACGGCCGGCGGCAGGGTTGGCACGGGGCGCAGCCAGATCGCCACCGCTGCCGCGACCGCGGCGAGCGCGAACAGCGGCGAGGCGACGCGGACGCGGCGACGCCAGGCGCGCTGCGCGGCCTGCTTGTCGAGCGCCTTGCCGACGCTGCTGACCAGATCGATGTCGGCCGTCTGCAGGTCGACGGTGGTCTTGACGGCGCGGCGCACATCGTCGAGCGCAGCCAGCTTCTGCCGCGTCTCGTGATCGGCGCTCTGGTCGAACGCCTCGCGCTCTGCCGGGGGCAGCTCGCCGTCGAAATATCGGTTCAGTCGTTCGCGCTCGTTCATGAGCATTCTCACCATCATGCTGCGGTTTCTTCGGCCTGCCGGTAAGCGAGCAGCAGCGACTGCATGCGCTTACGAGCGTGGAACAGCCTCGACATCACGGTGCCGATCGAGATGTCGAGCACGTCGGCCATTTCCTGGTACGAGAGCCCCTCGACCTCGCGCATCACCAGGATGGCGCGGTGGATCGGCGAGAGCTTGGCGAGCGCCGCGGCCATCTGCTCGCGCAGCTCACGATCTTCGAGGGCGCGCGCCGGATCGAAACCGAGGCGGCGCGGCGAGATGCCTGAGTCGTTGTCGTCGTCGGGATCGCGGGCGTCGTCGAACTCGACCTTCTCGCCACGTCGGCGGCGGAGGAAGTCGATGCCGGTGTTGACGACGATGCGATAGAGCCAGGTCGAGAACTGCGCCTGTCCATCGAAGTTGGCGAGGTTGCGGTGTGCTTTCAGGTACGCCTCCTGGCAGACGTCACGGGCCTCGTCGGCGTCGTGAACGAGCTGCAGTGCGACGGCGTAGCTTCGACGCTGGGTGCGCTCGACCAGGGCCTCGAAGGCCTTCTTGTCTCCGCGCTGTGCCAGCTTGACCAGCGAACTGTCGTCTTTGTTCACGCTTGCCATCTCCCTGGCGTACCCCCGTAAGACGGCGCCCGACGCGCAACATTCAAGGTCAACCCTGACCGCCGATCGGGACCGCACGGGACGGCAGGGTTTATCAGGATAGACGCTTGAAATCCTATGGAAAATCACAAACTGGTTCGTTTTTGTGTTCCAGTGGGCGTGGAAAAGTGTAGATTGGCTGTGTTGGGCGACCGGTTGCTCCTGACGTACCCCCCAAACGTCAGTGAGCGATGACCGTGTCGCCCAATGACTTTCTTGCGCTGGATCAAGTCCAGCCGCCCCTCGCTGCACCGCAACAATCCACACAACAGATGAAGGGAGTTGGTCGATAATCTCTAGGCTAGGGTCCCTCTCTGTCGCATACGCGGGGACCAGGCCGAGGGAAAATGGGGAAGCTATTCGATCACGCACAGCCTGAAGCGTTTGCGCCGCTGCCCAAGCAAGTCCGTCGCAAGGACCAGGACCACAAGCAGCTCACCGAGCTGCCCGCTGGCGCACCGCACGAAGTCTGGAAGTTCCTCCTCGACCAGGGCATCGACCCGGTCGGCCTCGCCGCTTTGCTGCGTGACAGCCTGTCGCCGATGGAGCGCAAGCGCGCGTACCTCGAGCTGGTGCGCGATCTCGGCGCGCCGGTCGCCGAGCGAATCTGGGCGCGCTCGATGGAGCACCCGAGCGTACAGCGCCGCGCCTTCCCGATCGCAGCGCGCGAGATCTCGGAGGCGCTCGTCGGACAGTCCCTCGTCGGCATCCATGCAGTGACAGGCGAGCTCGTCGAGCTCGTCGCGGCGCGTCTCGGCACGCCGGCCTTCGCCATCGGCTCCGAAGTGTTCGTCACCGAGCGTGGGCTCGGATCGCACGCGGTGCTCGTCCACGAGGCGGTGCACGCGGCGCAGCAGCGCGCCTCGTCCCCAGGGCGGCCGCTCGTCGAAGGCACCGTGGATGCCGAGGAGGAAGCGCACCGCGTCCTGCGCCGCGTCGGAAGGCTCGACGGCGTCGGTGAGCGGATCGCGCGAAGCCGCGCCCGCGCCGCGATGTCGGTGCGCGCCGCGCTCGGTCGCGCGCCCAAGATCACGTCTCAGCAGAGCGCGTCGCTCGCGGCGTTCGAGCCGACGCTGCACGATCAGGCAGCCGAGATCCTCGCCGAGGGCAAGCAGCTCGCCGCCGCGATCGCGGTGATGCTCGATCGCGGAGCGGACGCCGCCGAGCTCATCGAGGTGCTCGGGCCCGTCGACGACGATCGCGCCGAGCGCATCCGCAAGGTGGCTCTCTACGAGCTCGGGCGCAAGCGCGACAGCCGCGGGCGCAACCTGCGCGAGGAGCTGACCGACGCGATTGGTCGCGGCTCGCCGCTGCTCGGCGGCCTCGCCGGCGGCTTGCGCGGCGGGCGGGCGCTCGACGCGACGACCAAGAGCGAGCTCGGCAGCAAGCTCGGCGTCTCGCTCGACGACGTGCGGGTGCACGACGACGAGGGCGCGGCGGCGCGGGCCGGCAAGCTCGGCGCGCTCGCGTACACCACGGGCGACGACATTCACTTCGCCGACGGCAAGTACGATCCGTCGAGCGAAGAGGGCAAGCGCCTGCTCGCGCACGAGCTCGTCCACGTCAAGCAGCAGCGCGGCCGCGGTCGCGTCGCCTCCCCGACGGTGAGCGAGGCCGGTTCGGCGGTCGAGCGCGAGGCCGATCGGGTCGCCGACGCGGCGGTGGCTGGCGTCCAGAGCGGCGCGCCGTCGCTGCAGGTCCACGAGACGGCGGCGTCGGGGACGATCTCGAAGAAGGACGAAGCGCCCAAGGAGGGCGGCGCGAACCCGACCGGAAGCTGGGCGCTGCGCCTGCTGTCGCAGGCGATGGACATCGCCGACCTCGCGCAGTCGACCAACGTCGGCGACGGCTGGCGGCTGACCGGCGTCGAGGGGCGCAAGGTCGGCCCGGTCAAGATCGACGAGGTCAAGATCCAGTGGGAGGACAGCAAGGTCGCGCGCGGCACGGTGCGCGCCTCGATCGACGACGGGCGCTTCAAGGGCTCGTCGGCGACGCTGTCGATCGACTCGCAAGGCAACGTCAGCGGCTCGCTCAACGTCGAGCTCAACATCCCGAACGCCTTCGTCAAGACGGTGCGCGTCGAGATCGGCTCGGGGCCGATCACCGTCACCGTCGGGATCGAGCCCGGTGACTTCAAGATCGCCGATCTGCCGCTCGCCGGCGGCGGCCTGTCGCTCATCGTCACGTCGGACGCCGACTCGATCAACGCGCGCGTCGACGGTCAGGCCAAGGTCAAGCTCGACAAGGGCTTCGCGTCTGGCGAAGGTACGATCACCGCGGTGCTCACCACCGACGGCGGGATCAACTTCTCGGCGACGGTGCAGGCGCAGATGGCGGTCGCGGGCCTCGACACGTCGGCGCAGGCGACGATGAAGTACGCCAACGGCCAGCTCACGATCGAGGCCGGCATCCAGCAGCCGATCAAGATCCCGGGCCTGTCGGGCAACGCGTCGATCAAGTACGCCGGCGGCAAGCTCACCGGCGAGATCCCGGATCTGGCGTTCACCTCGCCGATCCTGCAGGGCTTCAAGTTCGGCACGATCACGCTCGCCGACGGCAAGATCTCGGGCGACATCTCAGCCACCGAGGGCACGACGCTCGGCGTGCCGGGCGCGCAGGTCAAGCTGAAGGGCTCGTCGAAGCTGACGCTCGACGGCACCAAGATCGAGGGTGACGTGTCGGGCTCGTTCGAGCTCGGGCCGGGCTCCGCCGTCGTCAAGGGCGACTTCTCGGGCAAGTACGGCGAGCAGGGCTTCGACGGCTCGATCGCCAACATCACCGCGTCGGTGCCCTTCCTCACCGTCGAGGGCGTGACCATCGGCGTCAAGGGCCTCGGCACCGCCAACGACTTCTCGGTGTCGGGCAACCTCAAGGTCGACATCGGCGGCGGCCTGATCTCGGGCCAGTGGAACAACCTCGCCTACGCCAATGGATCGCTGACCGGCAACGTGCACGTCGCCTTCAACATCCCGAAGCTGACGCTGCCCGAGGTCGACTTCCAGGTGCTGCCCGGCTGGAAGGTCAAGGGCAACATCCCGCAGCTGACGGCGAACATCAACTTCGGCGGCGAGCTCGGCGAGCTCAACTCGCTCTCGATCAACGTCAAGACCAACGACACCGACATCAACAACTTCCCGAACGCGCTCGGCGACATCACCGCCAAGGCGCCGACGCTGGCGGTGCCCAAGTTCGAGAAGTTCGGCGTGCTCGAGAACCTCGACGCGACGATCCCGGGGCAGGCGGGCAACTACAAGTTCGATCAGGCGTCGGGCTCGGTCGTTCTCAAGATCACCAAGTTCGGCACCGAGCCGATCGTCATCACCTTCACGCTCGCCAACGGCAAGCTCTCCGCGTCGGGCGGCGGCACCGTCGACGTGGCGAAGATCTCGCCGAAGTTCGCGGGCAGCGTGACCGTGACGTTCGACTCCGCGTCCGAGCAGCTCAAGGTCTCGGGCGAGGGGCTCGAGTTCGCCGAGCAGCCGCTGGCGGGCAAGGTCAAGGTCGAGAAGTTCAGCTACGACTACGCGTCGAGCGCGATCACGGCCAAGCTGACGGCGCAGAACGCCGAGTTCGAGTACAAGGGCATGAAGGCTCGCCTCAAGTCGGGCGAGTTCAACTACGACAACGGCACCATCACCGGCAACGCGACGGCGGACGCGACGATCGGCGGCGCCAACGTCGAGGTCAAGGTCAAGTACGAGAACGGCGAGCTGACCTTCGAGGGCGGCAAGCTCAAGCTCAACTTCGACGATCTGGCCAAGGGGTACCTGACCGGCGAGGGCGAGGTCGAAGCGAACGCCGACGGCGAGGTCGCGGTCCAGATCACGCGCGCGGTCAAGGTGACCAAGGCGCCGTTCGACTCGATCTCGATCGAGGCGATCACCTACAACAAGGGCAACTACAAGGCCGCGTTCAAGGTCACCGAGGGAAACTTCTCGTACAAGGGCGTGTCGCTCGAGAAGGTGAACGCCAACTTCACCGTCGAGGGCGGCTCGGGCGGCGCCAAGTTCAACGGCGATCTGTCGACGGCTGCGTCGGTCAAGGTCGGCGAAAAAGAGGTCTTCGGGGGCCAGGTCTCGGTCAAGTACAACGAGGGCGTCTTCTCGGGCAGCTTGACGGTGAGCTCGCTCAAGCTGTCGTTCGGCTCGATCGTGCAGCTCTCACTGTCGGGCGGGATCACGATCACGCTCAAGGAGGACGGCGGCATCGAGGTCTCCGGCTCGCCGAAGATCGACATGAAGGCCGGCAAGCTCTTCGACGGCGCCCTCACCGCCGAGATCGCGGGCAACGAGATCAAGACCTTCGGCGTCAGCGGCAAGGTCGCCGAGGGGCCGCTGTGGACCGAGGTCAGCCTCAACGGCCTCAAGTACAACCTCAGCACCGGCGAGCTCGACGGCACGGTCTCAGGCAACCTCAAGAACCCCGGCACGGTCCAGCCGAACGCCAAGTTCGACGTCGGCTACAAGGACGGGCAGCTCACCGCGTGGGTCGAAGATCAGAAGTTCTCGATCGGGCGCTTCAAGGACTGGTCGGCGTCGGGCGGCCTGCGCGGAGGGCAGTTCTTCGGCAAGCTCAAGTCACCGTCGGAGACGACCTTCCCGGTTGGGTCAGCGACCATCAAGGTTCTGCAGTCCGAGATTGAGTACAGCGAAGCGGGTGGGATCTCCGGAACCATCAACGCGGGCGTCGAGTTCCGCGGCTCCACCATCGAGTTGTCGGCGACGATCAAGAGCAACGAGCTCGAGGCCATCGAGGCGAAGAGCGATATTCAGATTGAGAAGTTCATTCCCGCGATCAGCGGTGGATTGAAGGTCGCCTACAAGAAGGGCGACGCCAATCCCTTGTCGATCCGGGGCGAGAATCTCAAGGCGACGGGCGATCCGTGGGCGAAGTACGTCCTCGTCGACTACGTCGAGTACAAGGGCGGCAAGTTCGAGGGCAAGATCCACGTCCAGGACGTCGCGATCGAGGCCAAGCAGTTCAAGCTCAAGCTCGTCTCGTCTCACCTCGAGCTGAAGAACGACGAGATCAGCGGCGAGGCCAAGCTGCGGCTGGAAGGCGGCCCGGTCTCTGAAGCGCTGATGACCCTCAAGTACTCCGGGGGGCAGTGGGACGTCGGAGGCGAGGTCACGGTCGACCTGGCCAAGCTCTCGCCCAACCACCTGTCCGGCACGGCGACCGTCAAGGCGTCGAGCGGCGACGGGCTCGAGAGTGTTACGGCCAAGAACGCCAAGTTCCGATGGGCCAAGTACTCCGTCGAGCTCGAGAACCTCGAGTATCAGAAGTCTCCCGAGATCATCAAGGCGACGGCGAAGCTCACGGCAGAGCAGTTCGACAAGATTCCGCATGTCCAGCTGTCTGGGTTCGAATCGACCGTCACCGTCGAGAAGGTTGACGGCGACTACAACTTCTCCGGTTCGGTCAAGTCAGGGGTCAAGGTCACTGGCGCGGGCGACAAGGAGCTGGTCAGCGGCAAGCTCGATGCGTCCTACGAGAAGGGCATCGCCAAGGGCAAGGTCGAGATCGAGAGCGCCGCGCCAATGAAGTTCGGCATGGTCGAAGTGACCGTGCAGGGCGGCTCCGGAGTCGATTACGAGCAGGGCAAGGGCGTCGTCAAAGGCCAGCTCAATGCCGGCGTCAAGATCAAGGACCAGCCCTTCACCGCCAAGATCGGCGTCAAAGACAACGACATCGACACGGTCGAGATCGAGGGCGACATTCGCATCGAGAAGTTCATTCCGCCCGTCACGGGCGGCTTGATCTTCAAGTACGTCAAGGGCGCGGCCGATCCGTTCTCGTTCAAGGGCACGGACATCGAGGCGACGAACCCCGACTACAAGAAGTACGTCAAGATCCCCGAGGTCTCGTACGAGAACGGCAAGTTCAAGGGCAAGATCAAGATCCAGACGGGCGACATCAAGATCGGCGACTACGAGGTCTGCCTCAAGGATTCGACCCTGGAGCTCGACGGTGAGGACTTCAAGGGCGAGGCGCACTTCACGGCCAAGGGTGGCATCGGTGACGCCAGCGTCGTCTTGAAGTACGCCGGCGGTGAGTTCGAGATCTCCGGCGAGATCACCGTCAATCTGCAGAAGTTCCACAACAACCTGCGCGGCACCGCCAAGGTCAAGGCTTCGAGCTCCGCGGGCCCGCAACTCGTTCAGGCCAAGGACGCCTCGTTCGAGTTCGCGCCCGGCAAGTCCGTCTCGGTGCCGTCGTTCTCGTACAGCAAGGAGGGCGGTGAGGAGGTCATCGACGCCACGCTCGAGGTCAAGGCGGACAGCTTCGACAAGATCCCGGGTGTGCTCATCACCGACTTCTCGGCCGACGCGCACGTCACCAAGAGCGGCGGTGGCTACGACGTCTCCGGTGGCGCGAAGGGCAAGGTCAAGGTCAGCAAGGGCGGCCGCGACCTGGTCTCGGGCAGCCTCGAGGCGCGCTACGAAGGCGGCAAGGCCAAGGGGACGATCACCGTCGACAACCTGGCGCCGATGACGTTTGGCCCCGTCACCATCGAGCTCGAGTCCGGCTCGACGGCGAGCTACGAGCAGGGGATTGGCGTCACGACCGCGTCGCTTGGCGCGACGTTCAAGTACAAAGAGTCCAAGATCAAGGCGACCGTCAAGATCAAGGACAACGAGCTCGAGTCGATCGAGATCAGCGGTGATCTCGAGCTCGAGAATGTGCTCAAGTTCGTCAAGGGCAAGGCCACGTTCAAGTACGCCGATGGCGACTTCGAGGCGACGGGCAAGGACATCTCGGCGTCCGATCCGATGTTCGCCAAGTACGTCACGGTTCCCCACTTCTCGTACAAGGCGGGCAAGTTCGCCGGCAAGATCGAGATTCAGACGGGCGACATCCAGATCGGCGACTACGAGGTCAGTCTGAAGGACACCTCGCTCGAGATCGACGGCGAGGATGTGAAGGGACAGGCGACCTTCACGGGCAAGGGCGGGCTCGGCGAAGCGAGCATCACGGTCAAGTACGCGGGCGGCAAGTTCGAGATCTCCGGCGACATCACGGTCAACCTCAGCAAGTTCCACCGCAACCTGTCAGGCACGGGGCGGGTCAAGGCGTCGTCGACGGATGGCGTCGGCGAGGTGACCGCCGAGAACGCCGCCTTCACCGTCGGTGGCAAGTCGATCGCGATCAAGAGCTTCTCCTACAAGAAGGGGCCGCCCGAAGAGGTGGATTGCACGGCGGAGATGACCCTCGACCAGTTCGGGGGGATTCCGTCCGTCAACATCACCAACTTCAAGGCGACCGTCCGCGTCAACAACAAGGGCGGCGGGGGATACAACATCTCAGGCGGGATCGAGGGCAGTGCCAAGGTCTCGCCAGGCGGCAAGGAGATCGTCTCGGGCAGTCTCTCCGCGAGCTACGAGAACGGCATCGCCAAGGGCAAGATCACGCTCGACAACGTGGCGCCGCTCAAGATCGGGCCGGTGACCATCGATATCCACGCGGGGTCGACTGCCACGTACGATCAGACCATCGGCATCACGACGGCCGATCTCGGCGCGACGTTCAAGTACAAGAAGTCCTCCGTTGGTGCTCACTTCATCATCACCAACAACGACATCACCGACCTCAAGCTCGACAGCAAGGTCGAGATCTCGGACGTCATCGAAGCGCTGCAAGGCCAGCTCAGCTTCTCGTACGCGAACGGGGACGTCGAGGCGCTGGGCGAGGGCATCGAGCCGACCAACGCCAAGCTCAAGAGCATCCTCAAGATCCCTCGCGTCGAGTACAAGGGCGGCAAGCTCTCGGGAGAGATCCAGGCGTCGTCGGGCGGTGAGATCAACGTCCCTGGCTTCGGGGCGCTTGAGATCGTCAGCTTCAATCTGAAGATTGACGGCGAGACCATCAGCGGTGCGGTCAAGCTCAAGCTGGCGCGGTCGCAGGGCGAGGCCTCCATCGAGATCTCCTACAAGGACGGCCAGCTCGACATCTCCGGCGAGATGATCGTCTATCTCAATGAGCTGGCGCCGGGAGTCCTCGAGGGGACGCTCAAGGGCAAGGGGGGAACGAGCTCAGGGCTCACGAACTTCGAGGCGATCGGTGCCAAGATCGTCAAGAAGCCGTTCGACGCGCTGACGCTCAAGGAGATCAAGTACACCAAGGAGCCGGAGACGTTCTCGGCCAAGGTCAGCTTCTCGAAGGACAAGCTGTCGCTGCCCAACGTCGACATCACCAACATCAACACCGAGCTGGGCGTCAAGTACGCCAACAAGAGCGCCGACTTCGAGGGCGATCTGTCGGGCTCCATGTCCGTCAAGGTCGGCAGCAAGGTGCTCGGCTCGGGCAATATCTCGCTCGGCTTCCACGATACGTTTACCGGTAGCATCGAGGTCACGCAGGCCAACCTGTCCATTGGATCGGCGCAGGTCAGCGTCGCGGACTTCAAAGTTGGCGTCGAGAAAGCCGATTCAGGGATCAAGTTCAAAGCGGGCGGCAATCCCAAGCTCAATGTGACGCACGAGTTCTTCACGCTCGCCTTGAGGGCCGAATTTGGCGAGGCCGGACTGTCGGCGATTCATGGCGATCTCGAGGTCAAAGACACGCCGCTGACGAAGACGCTCAAGGTCGACAACCTCGGTTACAACGCCGAGACCAACGATCTGAGCGGTCAGATTGACGTCGAGTTCAAAAACCTCGGTGGCTTGCTGCAGGACGGGATCAAGGCGTCTTTTGGCATGTCCGGCGGCAAGGTGACCGCGTTCGTCTCCGACATTGCAGTCAATCAGGGCGTCCTCAATGGGTGGAAGTTCTCGGGCGGCCTCAAAGAGGGCAAGCCCGAGGGCAAGGTCGTCGCGCCTGGAGGGAACTGGACCGTCGGCGGCGCAGACATCACGCTCGATCCGGGATCGCACCTCGAATACGCAGGCGCTGGCTTCTCGGGGAAGATTGGCGGCAGCCTCGTCATCGCGGGGCAGACCGTCAAGGCGACGGTGACGTTCAAGGACAACGTTGTCACCAACGTCGAGGCGTCGGCGGATCTCGAGATCCAGAAGATCATCAAAGTTCTCAAGGGCCATCTGCACGTCTCCTACGTCGATGGCAAGGTCAAGGCGGTTGGGACTGGCCTCGGGCCCGCCGAGGCGAAGTACGCGCAATACGTCCAATGTGAAAAGGTCGAATACGCCGATGGCAAGCTCTCGGGCACGGTCAAGTTCAAGACCGGCAAGTTCGAGACCGAGTTCATGGGCAAGCACATCGAGGGTCAGATCACCTCGGGCCAGTTCACGATCGACAACGAGAAGCTGACGGGCGAAGTGACCTTCAAGGCCGGCATGGACGGCCTCGGCGCCGAAGGCAAGATCACCTACGACGGCACCAAGTTCCACATCGAAGCAACGGTGCAGGTCGACCTCGGCAAGATGACGGGCAATATCGTCACCGGCAAGGTCTCGGCGGGCAGCGCGGGCTTCTTGAAGGTCGACGAGACGGTCAAGATCGCGGCGCTGCCGAGCCTGTCCATCGAGGATCTGGCAGGCACGATCAAGGGCGACAAGGTCGAGCACCTCAAGTTCAAGATTGGCGTCGACAGCATCAAGCAGTCGCTGAACCTCGGCAACACCGTCAAGCTCGAGTTCACCGGCGGCAAGATCGGCTTCGAGTGGAACGGCGACATCAAGGTCGATGGCGGCGTCAAGGGCTCCGGCGAGCTCAACATCGGCGGCAAGAAGGTGCTGTCGGGCAAGTTCGATCTCAGCTACACGGGCGGCAAGTTCGGCGGGAAGATCGAAGATCTCCACATCGACACCAGCTCGTTCAAGTACGTCACGCTCAAGTCCGGCTCCGTGATCGACGTCGACAAGGGCGAGTTTGCCGTTGGTGCGAAGTTCCACGTCCCCAAGATCGTCAAAGAGGGAGATCTCGACCTCAAGGGCAACGTCAAGACGGGAGAGTTCTCCGCCAAGACGGAGCTCACCCTCGAGCCCGAGGCGCTCAGGGAGGTCAAGGTCAACGTCGAGATCGACTCGAGCGGCACGCTCAAGATCAAGGCGTCGCTCGAGGGCAACAAGACCTTCAAACTGCCGGCGGGCGGCGAGCTGACGATGAAGGATGGCTCGACGATCGAGTGGAACGGCTCGACGATCACCGGTCACCTGATCGGCGACGCCAAGCTCG
>CAZPEY010000101.1:0-15998 GCA_964585665.1 uncultured Polyangiaceae bacterium
GAGCGGAGTGTACAAACAGTACTCGAGCACCGGAGCGACGAAGCCAACGAAGCATCGCCGCAAATGAACTGCGATATGGTGCACCCGACAGGATTCGAACCTGTGACCTTTGGCTCCGGAGGCCAACGCTCTATCCAGCTGAGCTAATCGCGCGAGGTCGGGTGATGAGATAGCGCGGTTGCCAGGATTTGAAAAGGGGGGACCGCTAGGAGGGCCGCCGCGGGCGAGGCTGCGGCGCGCACGCTCGACGAAGCGCGGGCGACCGGGTAGGCTTCGTCGCATGGCCGAGCTGCTGGGGCGCGAGTACTTCGCCGCCAAGGATCGCGAGTTTCTCAAGGAAGCCTTCTCCGAGATCGTCGACGAGGTGACGCTGACGATCGTTCGCAAGCCTCCGTCCCGGATCATCCTGCTCGGCGGCACCGGTAGCGGCGGAGCTGGGCCGGACGACGATGGCGGCGAGCTCGTCACGGCGGTGCTCAAGGAGCTGGCGACGACCTCGCCCAAGCTGCGCATCGTCGAGGTCGACGCGACGGCGGAGCCGGAGCGCGCGCAGGCGCTCGTCGGGGACATCCTGCCAGCGACGGTCCTGTCGTCGGCCAACGCCAAGGGCAAGCTGGTGTTCTATGGAATCCCCGCGGGGCACGAGATGGCGGCGCTGATCTCGACCATCGTCGAGCTTGGGCTGGTCCTCGACACGGTGCCGCCCGAAGTGGGTGAGCGCATTCGGGCGCTCCCCGCGCCCGTGCATCTCAAGGTGTTCGTCACCCCCACGTGTCCCCACTGCCCGGCGATGGCGCGGGCAGCGTTTCAGCTCGCGATGTACTTCCCCAACGTCCGCGCTGACGTGATCGAGATCCAGGAGTTCCCCGAGCTGGCCCAGCAGTACCAGGTGCAGGGGGTTCCCAAGACGGTGATCAACGAGAAGGGCGCGATCATGGGCGCCGTTCCGGGCGGCGTGCTGATCGAAGCGATCGAGGCGACCGCCAACGGCACCTTCCCCGAGGGGAAGCAGCTGGTCTACGAGGGCGACGCTCCCGACGGCGGGTCTGACGGCACGCCCGCGTAGACGACCACCCGGCCGGCCCGCCGCGCCACCAGGGCGAAGCGGCCGCGCACCGTCGCGTAGATCGCGAGCTGACCGAAGCGGTGCGCCAGGTCGACCAGGGCCGGCAGACGCCGCGCGGGGACCGTGACCGCCCAGGCTTCCTCCGCCCAGGCGGTTCCCGGGGCGTTGTGCGCGGGGCGGGGCCGGAGGTCGAGCCGACCGAGCGCGGCGGCGAGCCGCAGGTTGGCGCGGCGGTTCTGGGCGGCAGCCCGGCGGGTGCTCCGTGGGTTCCAGGCGGTCAGCACGACGAGGCCGCGCGGGCCGGGCGCACCGACGCGCAGGCGGTCACCGTCGACGACCACCGTCGCGTCACGGTACCCACGCCAGAGGTCGAGGTGCCTGCCGAAACGCCTCGCTTGTGCGAGCTGCGCCCGGTTGGTTTCGGCCAGGCGGTGCCGCGGCGGTGCGCCGAGGGCAAAGCGCAGCCAGGGATCGGCGCGCACCGTCGCTGCCAGCCGGCCGGGTGGCGGCTGGCCGTAGACGGCGCTAAATAGTTGAGCCAGCCTTGTCGTCAGCCGCACAGTGATTCCAGGGCGAAACCGATCGCTCGAACCGTCCACTCTCAAGATGCTAATGCAAAGGCGCGCGGCGCTCGTCGTTCTCCTCCTCGTCTCCTCGGCGCGCGCCGATGAGGGGCTGTGGACGCTCGACCAGCCACCGACGGCGACGATCGCCGAGCGCTATGGGTTCCGACCGACCCGTGAGCTGCTCGATCGCCTGCAGCGGTCGGCCGTGCGCTTCAACTCGGGAGGCTCGGGCGCCTTCGTCTCGAAGACCGGCCTGGTCCTGACCAATCACCACGTCGGCGCGGACTGCATCCACAAGCTCGGTCAGAAGGATCACGACTACGTCAAGGAGGGCTTCCTGGCGCGGCGCCTTCCGGACGAGCTGCGCTGTCCCGATCTCGAGCTCAACGTGCTCGAGGAGATCGTCGACGTGTCGAGCGAGCTGCGGCCCCTCGAGCAGCAGGGGCTCGACGAGGCCGCGCTGCTGCGCGCGCAGCGGGCGCAGATCGCCGCGATCGAGAAGCGCTGCCTCGAATCGCTCCCCAAGGCGCGCCGCACCCAGACGCGCTGCGAGGTGGTGACGCTGTACTCGGGCGCCGCCTTCGCGCGCCATCGCTACCGACGGTACACGGACGTTCGCCTGGTCTTCGCGCCCGAGTTTCAGATCGCGTTCTACGGCGGTGATCCGGACAACTTCGAGTACCCGCGCTTCGACCTCGATGTCGCGCTGTTTCGCGTCTACGAGCAGGGCAGGCCGCTCCGACCGCTCGCCTGGCTGCCGTGGTCGAGGACCGGCGCGGTCGACGGGGAGCTGGTGTTCGTCGTCGGCAACCCCGGGCGCACCGAGCGGCTCCTGACGCTCAGCCAGCTCGAGACGCTGCGCGATGTCGTCTACCCGGCGCTGCTGAGCAGCATCGCGCGGATGCGCGCGCTCATCGAGCGCTACGCCGCGCGCGGCAGCGAAGAGGCGCGGCAGGTGGCGCGGCTTCGCTTCGACTACGACAACTCGTGGAAGGCGGTGTCCGGCTACGCGGCGGGCCTACGCGATCCGGCGCTGATGGAGCGCAAGCGCGCCGACGAGCAGGCACTCCTGCAGGTGCTCTCCCCGACGAGCGAGGTCGGAGGCAAGTCGCCGATCGCCGCGATCGCGGCTGCGCAAGAGCGCTACCGAAAGATCTTTCCCCGCCACTTTCTCCTCGAGGGGAGGATGGGCGATGTCATGTGCAGCGAGCTGTTCTGGATTGCGCGCACCGTGCTCCGCTTCACCGACGAGCGTGCCCGCCCGAGCGGCGAGCGACTCGCTGAGTTTCGCGACAGCAACTTGCCGTCGCTGGAGGTCTCGTTGTTCTCGCCGGCACCGATCCACAAGGCGCTCGAGGAGGAGATCCTCGCCAACGCGCTTGGGCGGCTGCGTGACGAGTGGGGCGCCTCGGATCCGACGATGGTCGCGGCGCTCGCCGGCAAGACTCCGGAGGCGCGCGCGCACGAGGTCGTGGCCGGCACCCGGCTCGGCGAGGTCGAGGTGCGGCGGCAGCTCTGGAAGGATCCGGAGCGGGTGCGGCAGAGCCAGGATCCGATGCTGGTGCTGCTGCGCGCGCTCGACGGAGAGGGGCGGCGGTTGCGGCGCACCTACGAGGACGAGGTCGAGGCGGTGATCAAGCGGCAGGCGACGCAGCTCGGGCGCGCCCGCTTCCTGCTGCGCAAGAGCGGTGCGTATCCGGATGCGACCTGGACGCTGCGGCTGTCCTACGGCCGGGTCGCCGGCTACCGCGACGGGGAGCGAGCGATCCCATGGACGACGGATCTGGCGGGCCTGTACGCCCGCGCCGCCGAGAAGGCCGAGCAGTCGCCCTGGGATCTGCCAGAGCGGTGGCGACAGCGTCGGGGCCGGCTCGACCTCTCCACGCCGTTCAACTTCATCTCGACCGCAGACATCATCGGCGGCTCGTCGGGGAGCCCAGTGGTCAATCGGCGTGGGGAGCTGGTGGGCGTGGTGTTCGACGGGAACCTCGACATGCTCCCCAACAACTTCGCGTACCGGGACGAGCGGGCGCGGACGGTCAGCGTGCACGTCGCGGCGATCGTCGAGGCGCTGCGCGCCGTCTACGACGCCGCGCCGCTCGCCGCCGAGCTGGCAGGGCGGTAGCCCCGCTGGAGATCCCAGCGAGGCCCTCGTCGGTGTACCGGGCGGGACGGTGTGACATGAATCCTCTCGCCGCAGCCCTTCTATGTTACAAGCTCGGCATCGGGGCCAAGGTCGCAACGGACCTGGGTCTGGGAACATCAGAGTGAATTGTGAAGCCGCTTGTTCATAACACCGACGTCGAGCGCCTCTACACCTATCGCCCGCAGGTCAAGAGCGGCGGCTACGCTTGGTGGTACTTCGACGCCTTGTCCGACGACGGTGAGCGTGGGCTGACCGCGATCTTCTTCATCGGGTCGGTGTTCTCGCCCGACTACGCCCAGCGCATCCGACGCGGCGAGCGGCCCGAGGCGACCGACCATCTCGGCGTCAACCTGGCGCTCTACGAGCGCGGTCGGAAGGTCGCGTGGGTGATGAGCGAGTACGACCAGAGCTCGCTCGGCTACGTGCAGCGCGGCCTGCAGATCGCGCGCTCCTCGATCGAGCCGCTCGGCGCCGGGGCGCTGCGCCTCGAGTTCCACGAGATCTCGGCGCCGTTTCTGCTCGCGCTAGCCGGGCTCGGCCGGCCCATCGACGGCAGCGTCGAGCTCGAGCCAGAGGCGGGACCTTGGGGGCCGTGCAACCTCGGGAGCGCCGGCGCGACTCCGCACTACTGGCGCGTCGCGATGCCGCGCGCCCGCGTCAAGGTCGACTTCCCGCGGCTCGGCTTCGCCTTCGAAGGATCGGGCTATCACGATCTCAACCAGGGGGACGGCCGGCTCGAAGAGGCGTTCAAGAGCTGGAGCTGGGCGCGCTTTCACCACGACGGCAAGACGCGCGTCCTCTACTCGACGCGCGACCGCCAGAACCGGCGGCGGGCGCTCCTCGCCGAGGGGCGCGAAGATCTGGTCGTACCGCAGGAGGCGACGAGCGCCGCCGAAGGCCCGCCGCTCGACGCGGGCTGGGGGCTCTCGATCCCGAGCTGGTTCTCGGTCGGCGACGGACAGACGCGGTGTCTGGTCGGGCGGATGCTCGAGCAGTCGCCCTTCTACTCGCGCTACGAGGCCGAGCTCGTCGAGGACAAGCGCACGATCGCGCGCGGCGTCGGTGAGCACCTCGATCTCGATCGCTTTCGCTCGCCGGCGATCCAGTTCCTGCTGCGCTTCAAGACGCGCCGCGATCCTGCGAGGACCAGGTAGGCGTGGGCGTCGTGGTGCTCGCCTGGCTGCTGCTGGCCAGCGGCTTCTCGATCATCACGATCGTCGCGACGCGGCGCCTGATGGCCCGATCGCAGCGGGCGATGGGGACGCCCGTCGAGCTGCCCGCCATCGACATCATCCGCCCCTGCGAGGGTACCGATCCGGGGCTCGAGGAGAACCTGCTCTCGACGGTGACCTGCGAGTATTCGGCGCCGCGCCGCGTGTTCATCGCCGTGCCGTCGCTGCGCGATCCAGCGGCGGCGATCGCGGAGCGCTGTCGCGTCCGCGCCGCTGCGCTGCGTCCTGACGTTCCCGTCGAGGTGATCGTCACCGGCATCGAGAGCGAGGCCAACCGGAAGGCGGCGCAGCTGGCGCGCGTCTATCCGTCGACGACGGCGAGCATCGTCGTGCAGGCCGACTCCGACGTCCGGCTCGACGACCGAAGCCTGCCGGCCTTGGTGACGGCGCTGCTCGCGGATCCCAAGGCGGGCTGCGCCTACGCGCCCGCGGTCGAGGTGATGCCGCAGACCTTCGGAGACCAGCTCTCCGCGTCGCTGCTGTCGAGCTCGCCGCACGCGCTCGTGACCCTGGCAGCGCTCGGGGAGCAGGCGGGCGGCGCGCCGATGGTCGCGGGGGCGCTCATGGCTCACCGACGGGAGGCCCTCGACGCCATCGGCGGCTTTCGGGCGCTCGAGCCCTACCTCGGCGAGGACTTCGAGCTCGGGCGTCGCCTGCACGCGCTCGGCCACACCGTGCGCGTCTCGTCCGAGCCGGCGCGCTGCACCGACGGGGGCCTCGGCACCTGGGCGGTGATCCGACGGTACGCGCGCTGGATCCTCGTGGTGCGGCGCCAGCGACCGTCGCTGATGATCACGTACTTCGCGCTGCTCGCGTGTCTGCCGATGCTCGTGCTGGCGACCGCCGCGACCCTGCTGGTCGAGGATGCGTACTTTCCGTGGACGCTCGCTGGCCTGGCGGTCTTCGTCGCGCTGCGCGGCTTGCTTGGCCTGACGGCGCGCGCGGCCTACGGGCTGCCAGGGGGCTACCTGGCGGCGCTGGTCGCCGCCGTTGCCGGTGAGCTGGTGCTCTTCGGATCGAGCTGCCTGGCGCTCGGTCCGTCGACGATCGAGTGGCGCGGGCGGCGCTTCTACATCGGGGCGCGCGGCGCGATGGAGTCGCTGCCCGTGCGTCGCTGAGCGCCGCTCAGCGCTGCGCGACCTCGCTCGACAGGACCGTCTCGAGCTCGACGACCTGCTGGGGCGTCAGCGTGCCCTCGACGTGAAACTGCACCTTGCCGTCACGACCGAGCACCGTCACCGACGGGATGCCGCGCGCGAGTGACCAGCCGCGCATGGCGCCACCGGTCCAGTCGCAGAACACCGGTGCCTTCTCGGCCTTCTGGACGCGGCGCAGCTCCTTGAGCGTGAAGCTCTTGCCTGGCCAGTAGTTGAAGCGCTGCACGTCGGCGACGATCATCACGTCGAAGCCCGGCTTGCCGTTGTGACGGTCGACGATCTCGGCGACCTTCTTGTGGGCGCGCAGGTTGAGCTCGCCGGACTTCTCGTCTTCGTAGAAGACGACGGCGCGCACGCCGGTCGGCACCGGGATCGGCTTGCCATCGAGATCCTCGATCACGATCGGGGTCGCCACGGCGCCGACGCGCGGATGCTCGGCGTGCGCCAAGGGCGCCAGCAGCAATCCAAGAGTCAGCAGGGTCTTTCGCATGAGCAACGATCCGAATCGCAGCGTAAGGATCGACGATACGCCCAGCAAGTCTATTTCACAGTGCGCTCTCGCACGCTCACAGGTCCGAGGAGCTCTCCGACGACGAAGTCGACGATCTGGTTGTGATCGGCGCGCGGATCGACGGCGATGCGCCGCGTCCCGGGTGGATCGGTCGCTGGGCCCGCGGGTTGATGGCCGCCGCGCGGTTGCATCACCGGATCGGCAGGATAGCTGGTGACGTACGCGGTGATCGTGACGCCCGGCGGCGGCGCGGGATAGCGATCGAAGTAGCTCGACAGCGAGAGCACCAGCGGCGTTCGACGGGGACTTCCCCCGACCCTTGGTCCGATGCCCATCCCACCGAAGGGCGTGCCGATGGTCGCAATGGTGACGCGCTTGCCAGTCGGCAGCTCGAGATCCCGCAGCCCTTCGACGGCGACCATCCCGCCCACCGAGTGCGCTACGACGACCAGCTCGTCGACAGCGTGCAGCTCGAGCAGGCGGCGCAGCACGGTGTGCATCTCGGCGCCTGCCTTCGAGAGGCTGGCGAACGGCGTCCACCAGAACACGACGAAGTCGGTCTGGGGCGCCTGGCGCAGTCGCGCGATCGGCTTGTCCCACTCCCACCCGAAGCCGAGCAGGCCCGGGACGAGGACGAACAGGCGCCGCGTCTGCGGGCGCAAGGTCAGCGGTGCGCTACGGTGCGCCTCGACGATCGTGCAGGTCGGGCACTGCTTGTCGGCGTAGGTGAAGCCGCCGCAACCTCCGCCGAGCAGCCCGCCGATCAACGCCGCGAGCAGCGCGGACGCGCGCGCCCGCCGCATCAGAACTCCGCGCGCATCCCGATCGACGGGATGATCGGCAGACCGCGCACGATCTGCGAGCGGGTGAAGTCGTAGCTCGGCTGGACGACCTCGGGGTTGCGTCGGTTGTAGACGTTGACGATGTCGAGGTAGGCCTTGAGCACCCAGGTCTTCCACAGGAACGTCTTGTCGATCCGGAAGTCGAGCTGGTGAAACGCCTCGACGCGTGTCGTGTTGACCGGGCCGCGCGCCGGCAGGTACGTGTCGGCGTCGGCGTCGTAGTAGCCGCCGTACGGCTTCGTCGCAGGCAGCCCCGTGATGTAGCGGAAGCGCAGGCCGAGCTCCCAGCCGCGGGGCAGGTAGGCGTGCAGGGCCGCGATGAGGATGTGCGTCTGATCGAAGTCGAACGTTCGCCACGCGCAGGTCGCGCAGTCGCGACGCTCGGACTTCATGACCGTGTAGCTGACCCAGCCGAAGAGCCACTTCGACACCGATTGGCGGAGCGTGAACTCACCGCCGTAGACGCGGCCGATGCCGTCCGAGGCGACGCGCTCGGCGATCGCCTTGTCGTCGCGCAGGACGAAGTTGTTGGTGACGGCGACCAGGTCGTACAGGTGCTTGTAGAAGCCGGTCGCCTCGAGCTTGAGGCCGGGGAGCAGCCCCTGCTCGACGGTGAAGACGGCGTGTACCGCGCTCTCCGGGCGCACCTTGGGATTGCCAAACTGGGCGTTGTAGTCGGGCGGCTGCGGATCTTGTGAGTACAGGCCGAGGCCGAGCTTGATCGCGGTGAGGCGCGTGACGTCGAAGCGCGCCGTCGCGCGGGGGTTGAAGGTCGCGCGCTTCAGCACCGAGTAGACGTCGAGGCGCACGCCGCCGATCAGCGTCACCCACTCGCGTGGCCGCCAGGTCGCTTCCGCGAACAGGCCGAGGTTGAGCAGGTTGATCGCGTCCTTGACCGACTGCTCCTCGTTGACCGTCAGCGGCGACGGGATCTCGCCCTCGCGCGGCGGCGGCGGGATGTTGGCGCGCAGGTTGATGCGCGCGTAGATGCCGTCGAGGCCCACCAGCAGCTTGAGCCGCTTCGAGTAGCTGTAGCGCGCCTCGACGCGGAGCTCAGTGTTGAACGACCAGAAGCCGAAGTTGAGGTTTCGCCCGACCTGCCCGCTCTGTCCGGTGAACCCGTTCGACGCCTGCGCGAGGACGCTCCAATCTCCGACGGTGCGTGTCCAGCGGAGCTGCAGCTTGTGGAACCACATATGGGTCCCGAACGCGGTCAGCACCGGATCGGCGTCCTGGGGGCGATCGAAGGCGAGCTTGAGCTGATCGTCGCTGCCGGTCCACTGCGCGCGGAACTTGCCACCCCACAGCGGGTGATCGAGCTGCGCTTGATAGTCCCAGTAGACCGGTGCGCTCGAGAACGACAGGCCCTGATCCTTGGGGAAGGCGACGGCGATGATCGCGTCGACGTAGCTCCGCCGCGCCGCCAGCACGAACGAGCCCTTGCCGAGTGGACCCTCGACGACGAAGCCGGTGTCGAAGACGTTGGTCTCCCCCGCGCCGTGTACGCGATCGCGCTTGCCATCGCGGATCTCCATGTCGATGACGCCGCCAATGGCGCGGCCGTAGCGCACGCCGAAGTTGCCGGGCATGAACTCGACGCGATCGACCAGCTCCGTCGGGACGATCGAGCGCAGGCCGCCGAAGTGGTAGAGCTGCGGTACCTCCATCGCACCGAGGAAGACGCGGCTGTCGGTGGGGCGCGCCCCGCGCACGATGATGAGGCCTGACGAGAACGGCGAGCGCGCGACGCCCGGGAGGTTCTCGATCGCGCGCAGCGCGTCGCCGAACGAGCCCGGCATCTTGGCGAGCTCCTCGGTGGAGAGGACCTGGCGCGAGATCTCCTGGCGGTTGAGCTCGCCGCGCACCGTCGACTGATAGCGCGTGTACTGCGACGGCTCGACGAAGTAGTCGACGGTGACGATGTCCCGATCGCTGATCTTCTCCTTGAGCTCGAGGCGTCGTGCGCCGTTGCCGACGACGATGACGCGGTACGTTCCGGCCGGCAGCTCGCCGAGCTCGAAGCGTCCCTTCTCATCGGTCTCGGCGACCGGCGCGTCCTTGGGCAGCGGCGCGTCGGGCAGGATCTTCTGGCCGTCGATCCAGGGCAGCAGCGTCACCAACGCGCCGATGAGCGGCTCGCGCGTACCGCGCATCCGCACCAGGCCCTTGAGCCTGGCGACACGCTTGGTGGGGCTCGGCTCGGCCGGCGCTGCGTCGCTGGCTGCGCTCGGCGGGGGCGCAGGGGTTGGCGGCGCGCGCCAGACGAACCGGTACGAGTAGGTGACGTGCGATGGAACCGCGACCTCGCCGCGGCGCGCTGGCTCGAACTCGAACTGTTCGACCGCGGCCTGGGCCGCCTCGTCGAAGCCGAAGCCTGCCGGCTGCGTGACCTTGACGTTGCTGACCTTGCCGTCGACGTCGACGTCGAGCTCGAGCACCACGGTGCCGCTCCGCTGCTCGGCTCTCGCCGCCTCGGGAAAGATCGCTTCGACTTGTCGCTTGAGCTTGGGCGGAACGAACGCCGGCGCCGTCGGCGCCGCGGGCACGGGGCTCGCCTGCCCCCACGCGGGGGGCACCATCGCACCGACGCTGAGCAGCGCGGCGAGAGCGGCAGGCGAGCGAACGGTCAAGGCACTTGACTATCGTCCCTCTACGGGACCGTGGGGGTTCCTGTCTGGAGATACGACGTGATGAACGCCAGCCAGTCTGCGACCGCCTCGGTGCGGCAGTTGGCGACGAAGTGACCGTCGCTGCAGCCGTCGGTCTTGTAGCGGAACACCGCGGCGGTGCGCATCACCAGCTCCTGCGTGACGCCATCCTTGGCCGTGTAGTTGTTGCTCACCGGGCGCGTCGCCTTCTGATAGTACTTGCCGAAGTCGGGGTCGTCGGTCGTCTGCACCCAGCCGAGGCCGAGGGAGCCGGCCGAGCGCGTCTGGCTCGCTTCGGGCGTGTACGTGTCGCCGGGGCCGAAGGCCATGTAGATGTGCTTGGGGTGGAGGCCGTCAGGCACGTAGCGCAGGTACAGCGGGTTGTGGTGAATCGGATCGGCGCGATCGAAGAAGCTCTGGAACAGCACCATCACCGGGTGGAACTCGTCGACGGTGTCGCCGATCAAGAACTCGAGGCCACCCTTGGTGTTGAACGGACGCTGCTTGGACAGCAGCGTCTCGATGAGGCGCGAGCCGGCGCCCGAGAACAAGATCGCTGGCGACAAGTCGGTCTGCGACAGCGCGATCTGGCCTGCGCCCGAGCCCTGCGAGTGGCCCCAGTACAGGGTCTTGGTGCCGTCGAAGCGCAGCTCGGCGCCGACCGGTGACAGGTTCATCGGCACCGTGACCGTCGTCAATCGCAGCGCCTGGATCACGTCGGACGCGGCCTGCAGCGTGTTGTCGCGCGCGGCGCGTGGGTTGACGACGTTGAAGTAGAGGATGTCCGGGCTCTGCGTCGAGGCGCCGCGGCGCGCGCCGTGCAAGTTGCCGTCGAAGCCCAGCACCGCCATCGGCACGGTCGCGTTGGCGAGCTTGCTGGCGATGCTCTCGTTCGCGGTCGTCTCGTTCTTGATCGTCTGCTCGAGGAACGACCGCATCGAGCCGTTGGTGCCGTGGCCGTAGACCATCAGCGGCCAGCCGCCGGCCGGCATCGCGACCTTCTTCGGGATCGACAGCGCGAAGCAGACGTCCTCGGTGCGAGCGAGCACCGGCTTGCCGTTCTGCACGATGATCGCGCCGCCATCCTCGGCGCGGGCGTAGGGCGCTGTGCCGCTTTGGAAGATCGGCATCGTCATCTTGCCGTGCAGCTCGTAGAAGTCGGGGCTCGCGGTGCCGCAGCTGCGCGCGCCCGACTCGTCCTCGCAGGGCGACGCCACACCCGAGTCGCACAGCGTCAGCTCCTTGAGCTGCGGCGCCGGCTGCTCGTTGGTCGCAGCGGCGAGCCGCTTCATGTGCTTGGGCACGTCCTGCACGGTGAACACCGTCGCGGCGGGCACGAAGGTCGCGATCTGGGCCAGCGACTTGCCGGCGTAGACCTTGGTCAGCAGCGTGCGCAGTGGCGCGTACTGATCCCAGGCCCGGCCGAGCGTCGCGTCGCTCGGCTTGGTCTCGGCGAGCAGCGCGGCGAAGTCACCCTCGACCTGGAGCACCTCGCCATCCGAGGAGCTCACCTGCGTCGCCGGTGGCCGCGGGTTGACGACGAAGGCGTACCGGTGGTTGGGCAGCAGCGGCGTGTCGGCGCTCGACAGCGCGTGCAGGCGGTGCTGGCAGTTGTACTTGGTGCGCGCCGTCGTGTAGTTCCAGGTCGAGCCGAGCTC
This sequence comes from uncultured Polyangiaceae bacterium, assembly GCA_964585665.1. GTDB lineage: Bacteria > Myxococcota_A > Polyangia > Palsa-1104 > Palsa-1104 > CAZPEY01. The sequence goes on from CAZPEY010000101.1 coordinate 11,827, forward strand.
GACGTGGTTGTCCGGGTCGGTGATGTCGTAGATGTTGACCTGCAGCGAGTCGAAGTTGACCGCCTTCGAGAAGCGGAAGATCACACCTGCCGCCGGCGAGAAGCCGTCGAAGTCCTGGGCCCAGGTGTCGACGTAGAGCGACACGATGTCGACGCCGACCGGCGACGGACCGGGGCGCGGGAAGTCGGTCAGGTTGATCGTCCCGTCGGCGTTGACGCGGATGTCGTTGGGGAACGGCAGGCGGAAGAAGTCCTTGGGCGGCATGCCGGGGCGCGGGATCTCGAAGTAGGCGCGGAAGGGCGACTCGTCGGGACCGCACTCGACGCCAGCGAACGGCGTGAAGGCCTTCGAGTACGACTGACAGGTCGAGTCAGCGGCACAGAACAGGCCGGCCGCGCAGTCGGTCTGCTTGGCACAAGGCTGGCCCTTCTCCGAGGGCGCGCCGCCCCCGGCCGGGCCGGGCTGGGTGCACGAGCCGCCCAGACCGATGAAGTCGCAGCGCAGGCCCGGCTGACAGTTGGCGTCGGTGGCGCACGACGCCCCCTTGAGGCCCTCGCCGTCGCTGACGAGCGCCTTGCCGCACAGGCCGGAGGACTCCCCGCCCACCGAGCTGGCGCCGGGCGCCGGGGCGCAGAACATGCCCATCGCGCACTCCTGCGAGGTGAAGCAGGGGTTACCCTCGGAGGTCGCGCCAGGGTAGTCGCAGCCCTTGGCGGTGCAGATGAGGTCGGTCGAGCAGTCCTTCGACGTTTTGCAGGAGGCGTACTGTCCGCCTCCCTCGTCGCAGCCGGCCCAGAGAAGACACCAGGATGCCAAGCAAGCCAGGGAGAAAATACGCATGACCTCAGGCTACCTCGTTTCGGCGACGCCGACTAGTTACCGACGGCGGGTTGTGGTATGCGATGCGGAGTGAAGGACCTGGGTTCGGCGTCGAGACGTGTCGTTGGCTGGGCCGCGCTGTGCGCGACCCTGGCGCTGCCGTCGACGTACGCTCACGCCGACGAGTCGTGGAAGCACGTCGCGCGCAAGCACGGCATGGAGCTCGAGCGGCGCAAGCTCTCGGGGACCTCGTTCCCGGAGCTCAGGATCACCGCCCACAGCCCGTTGCCGGCGACGACCATCGCCGCCGCCGCGTGGGCCGATCGCTTCGACGGGCGCCTGACGAAGAAGAGCCGCATCCTACGCGAGGTCGTCTGGGAGAGCGGGGACGAGCGCGTGCAGTACAACCAGGTGCGCGTCCCGGTCGTCACCAACCGCGACTACACGCTGCGCCTCCGTCGACGTTGGGAGCCGAGCGGCGTGTTTCGCCTCGAGATCGAGTCCGTCGAGGGACGCCCGCCGCAGAAGGGCTTCGTGCGCATTCCGGTGGCGCGCGGCCAGTGGACGATCACTCCAACGGCGGACGGCGGCTGTGACGTCGTCTACGTGACCTATGCCGAGCCCGGTGGCGGCGTGCCGGCCTTCGTGGTCAAGGGCGCGCAGCTCGAGTCGGCGATGGAGGTGGTCGAGGAGGTGCTCGACTGGGCCAACCGTCACCCGATCGTCGCGACCACCCGCTGAGCGCCGCGCCGCGCCTCAGATCTCGACAGTGTTGACCAGGACGCCGGGCGCCAGCCGCGGGCTCTGCAGCGTCGGCGTCGGCGCAATCTGATACAGCGCGCCGCGCGGCGCGTCGGCGAAGGCCTGGTTGTCGTCGGTCGCGTGTCGATCGAGCAGCACCGCGCGTGCCCGTCCATCTCCGTCGGCGAACCGGCCGCACAGGAAGCGCTCGCACTTGCCCTTCTGCGGGCGCGCGTCGCTGACCGCGCGCAGGATCGCGCTCGGCCGCTCGCCAGCGAGGCTGCGTCCGTCCTTGCGCAAGACGAGGTAGCTGAAGGTCAGGCCCTGGAAGCGGAGGCCTGCCTGCTTGGCGATCGGCTGGAGCCAGCTCGGCAGGTCACAGTCGAGATCCTCGTGACACCAGTCGCTCTCGTCGGCCAGCGCCGGGCAGGGGGCGGTGTGGAGGCAGGGCGCGAACACGTTGGCGCGCCCGCCAGCGACGAGGGCATCGCGCACCCGATGCAGCATGCGCGTCCGATCGCGCAGCGCCGGCTCGATGATCACCAGGCTGCCGTCGTCGGCGACGAGGTCGAGCCAGCGCGTCGCACGCTCGACGAGGCGGGCCAGCCGCGGCGCGGCGGCTAGCTGGAGGTCGAGCTCGCAAAGGACCTGGCAGGCGACGACCACATCGGCGGGAGGCAGGACCAGGCGCTGCTCGAGGGAGGTGGCGCGCTCCTCGACGGCGATCGTCGAGCGCAGCAGGCCCGCGGCCGCGGCCTTGGCGAGCACGCGCGCGCCGAGCCGCAGCGCCGGCGCGTCCTGATCGACGAAGGTCGCGCTGATCGTCGACGGGCGATGGGCCGCGTCGAGGGCGCGCGCGATGCCGAGCGTCGCGGCGCCGAGTCCGGCGCCGAGGTCGACGATGCGCAGTGGCTTCGCCGCACCGCCGAGGAAACCGAGCGAGACGAGCTCACGCACGGCCGCCGCGCCTTTCTGTAGATCGCGCGGCAGCGAGAACAGGAGGCGAGGCGCCAGCAGCGACTGTTGGCGCTCGGGAGCGCGGCCGTCGTTGTAGGTCGCGGACAGCGCGGCGAGCAGCGGCACCAGCTCGGCAGGGCTCGTCGGCAGCCTGGCCTCGCGCGCCACCTCGTCGAGGAGCCCCTGCCACCCGGCTTCGAGCGGCGTGACCAGCGAGCGGCCGAGCACGCTCACAGATCGAGCTGCGTGCCGATCTCGACGACCTGATTCGGCGGAATCTGGAAGTACTGGGTCGCGGTGCGAGCGTTCCGCATCAGGAAGCCGAAGAGCTGCTCGCTCCACGCCCGCATCTTGCCGCGGTTGGTACCGAGGAAGGTCTCGCGCCCGAGGTAGTAGGTGATCTCGTTGGGCTCGACGTTGATCTCGAGACGCTTGCAGGCGAGCGCCACGATGTCGGGGACGTTGGCCTGCTGCATGTAGCCGTAGTGCACGACGATGCGGTGGACGTTCTCGGCGACCTCGAGCAGATCGATGCGCTCCTTGAACGGCACGTAGGGTGTGTGCTCGACGATGACCGTCAGCAAGAGCACGCGGTCCGGGCGGGCGTGGACGCGCCGCACGAGGTGCAGGAAGGCTGGCGGCACCTTGTCGGCGGTCGAGGCCATGAAGACGGCCGTGCCAGGCGCGATGTTGATCTTGGTCGGCGACGCCTTGCACTCGGCGAGGAAGGGCAGCAGCGCCGGCACGTTGTCCTGGATGTGCTCGCCGAGGATCGTCTTGCCGAGGCGCCAGATGATCATCATGAACGCCAGCACCGTACCGACGAGGAACGGCACGTAGCCTCCATCGAAGAACTTGAGCAGGTTGGCGCCGAAGAAGGGCAGATCGAAGGCGAGGAACAGCACCAGCAGCGCCAGCGCCTTCCAGCGCGGCCAGCCCCAGTTGCTGCGCGCGACGACGTAGAACACGACCGACGTGATCCCCATCGTGCCGGTGACCGCGAGGCCGTACGCGGCGGCGAGGCGCGACGACTCGCGGAACGACAGCACCAACCAGATGCAGCCGATCGCCAGCGCCCAGTTCACCTCCGGGATGTAGATCTGGCCTTCGGTCTCCTGGCTCGTGTGCTTGATCGTCACGCGCGGGAAGAGGCCGAGCTGGACCGCCTGGTGGGTCAGCGAGTAGGCGCCCGAGATCAACGCCTGTGACGCGATCACCGTCGCGAACGCCGCCAGTCCGACGAGCAGATAGGTGAACGTGCCAGCGGGCACCTGGGCGAAGAACGGGTGCTCGATGGTGCGGTGCTGCTGCGCCGCTCGCAGCAGCAGCGCCCCTTGCCCGAGGTACGACAGCAGCAGCGCCGGCATCACGAGCGTCACCCAGGACAGCCGGATCGGCCGCGCGCCGAAGTGGCCCATGTCGGCGTAGAGGGCCTCACCACCGGTGACGGCGAGGACGACCGAGCCGAGCAGCACGAAGGCCTTGACCTTGTGGGTGACGAAGAACGCGATCGCGTGGCCAGGCCAGAGGGCGCTCAGCACCGAGGGGTTCTGCAGGAGATGCCAGAGGCCGAGCCCGCCGATGGTGGCGAACCACAGCAGCATCACCGGCCCGAAGAACCGTCCGACGGTCTCGGTGCCGCGGCGCTGGACCCA
>CAZPEY010000102.1:0-15931 GCA_964585665.1 uncultured Polyangiaceae bacterium
CCGCCGTCCCCGCGCCCTCCCCCCGTGCACTCCGCCGTGCTAGAGCCGCCCGCGCTCGCCGTCGAGCCGCAGCTTCCACACGACGACGACCGCCTCGGCGAAGATGCGCCGGCTCATCTTCGACTTGCCGGCCGTCCGGTCGACGAAGACGATCGGGACCTCGACGATCTTCAGGCCCTTCTTCGCAGCGCGGTAGTTCATCTCGATCTGGAACGAGTAGCCGTTCGAGCGGATCGCGCCGAGGTCGATGCTCTCGAGCGCGCGACGGGAGAACGCCTTGTACCCCGACGTCAGATCCGCGATCGGCACGCCGAGGATGGTGCGCGAGTAGAGCGACCCGCCCTTGGACAGCACGTGGCGGCCGAGGCCCCAGCCGCGCACGCCGCCGCCCTCGATGTTGCGCGAGCCGATGACGAGATCGGCGCCATCGTCGAGCGCCCGCTGGAAGTCGGCGAGGTAGCGCGGATCGTGCGACAGGTCCGCGTCCATCTCGAAGAAGCGATCGTAGCCGCGCTGCAGCCCCCACGCGAAGCCGTTCAAGTACGCAGTGCCGAGGCCGAGCTTGCCGGCGCGGTGCATGACGTGGACGTGCGGATCTTTGGCCGCCAGCTCGTCGGCGATCCGGCCAGTGCCGTCGGGCGAGTTGTCGTCGACGACGAGGATGTCGGCGCCCGGCTCGGCGTTGCGCACGGCGTGGACGAAGAGCGGCAGGTTGTCCTGCTCGTTGTAGGTCGGCGTGATGATCAGGGTGCGCGGCACGACGAGCGTCCTAGCACACTCGTCGGCCGCGCTAAAGCCCGAGCCGTCGCTGCATCGCCCGCACCGTCGCGCCCGGATCGCGGCTCTTGCCGCGCCCGACCTCGCCGAGCAGGCGCGCCGCCGCCGCAGCGTTGCCCTGCGTCGCCGAGAGCGCCGCCGAGAGCGCCTCGCGTTCGAGCGCCGTCACCGCGGCGCGCAGGTTGAAGCGCCCAGACGCCACCGCGTACGCGACGGCGCCCGCTGCCGGGCCTCCCGGCAGTGGGTTCTCGCCGCGCAGGATCGGCCGCAGATCGGCGAGCAGGATCTCGTCCGCGTCGTGCGCGTTGACCAGCGCCTGAAACACGACGTTGCGGAGCTGCCGGATGTTGCCAGGCCACGGATGGTCCATCAGCACCGACAGCGCGCGCGGACAGATCCGCCGCGGTCGCGCCGCCCGCCCGTGCCTTCGTTCGAACAGCCCGATGAAGTGATCGACGAGCAGCGGGATGTCCTCGCGCCGCTCCCGCAGCGGTGGCAGCTCGATCCGGACGATCGCCAGGCGCTCGTAGAAGTCCCGGCCGAAACGCTTTTCGGCGATGAGGCGCAGGAGGTCCTCGTTGGTCGCGGCGATGATGCGAAAGTCAACTTGCTTGACCGTCGCCTCGCCGATGCGGCCGACCCGCCCATCCTCGAGCACGCGCAGCAGCTTGGCCTGGATCGACAGCGGCGTGTCGTCGATCTCGTCGAGGAACACCGTCCCGTCGGCGGCGTGCAGCAGTTTGCCGTCGACGGTGGCGACCGCGCCCGAGAACGCGCCCCGCACATGACCGAAGAGCTCCGACTCCATGAGCTCGTTCGGGATCGCCGCGCAGTTGATCGGCAGGAAGGGGCCGGTGCGCCGCGACAGGTGATGGAGGAAGTGCGCCGCCTCCTCCTTGCCGGTGCCGGTCTCGCCGGTGATGAGCACCGGCATGTTCGTGCTGGCGACGCGCCCGAGCTCCTCGATCATGCGCCGCGACGCTGGGCTGTGCGCGATCATCCCGGGCGGCACCGAGACCAGCGCCGGCCGCGCCTCGAGCGCCACCAGGCGCCGGGCGAGCCGCTCCCAGCCGTCGGCCTCGGCGAGACTCACGGTGTCGAAGACCCCGAGGCGCGCCGCCGCGACGGCCACGTCCTGATCGACCCGCCCCTCGACGACCCACAGCACGTCGTCGAGGGGATGCGGCAGGCCCGCCCACCGCTGCAGCTCGGCGAGATCGTCGCGGCGCGTGAACACCACCCGCGCACCGTCGCGCTGCTGCCGCTCGAGCGGCGCGAACCCGTGTCCGACGAGCCAGGCGCCGAGGACGCGCCGCCAGGCGGAACCGCTGACCACGAGGGGAGTCGGCATGAGCCCAGCATAATTTAACTTCGCCACAACGAAATCATTTTACGACAGCGCGCCGAGCGCACGCCGACAACCCCTCGAAACTCCAGCCCTGCGGCTCAGGCGCGCCGCCTGCAAACCCAGTCGCCATTCGAGAAAGGAGTCTCGGTCATGTTTACTCTCTTGTTTCAGACGCATCCGGTCCTGACGGTGCTGTGGATGGGCGTCCTCGGTTGGGGCCTCATCCGTCTCGGCCTCATCACCATCGGCGAGGGGCAGGCGGGCCTGCTCATCAAGCGCTTCGGTCCTCCGCTGCCACCCGGACGCATCGTGGCGCTCAACCACGAGGCGGGCTACCAGGCGCGGATGCTGCCGCCCGGTTGGCACTTCGGCTACTGGGTGTGGCAGTACAAGGTCATCCGCGTGCCGCTCGTCATCGTGCCGCCCGGGGAGATCGCGCTCGTCGTCGCCAACGACGGCGCGCCGATCCCGCCTGAGCGCATCTTGGGGCGTCAGGTGGACTGCGACGACTTCCAGGACGCCGAGGCGTTCATCCGCCGCGGCGGCGAGAAGGGCCGGCAGCTCGGGCTGCTCACCGCGGGCAAGTACCGGATCAACCCGGCGATGTTCCAGGTGATCACGGCGCAGAACGCCGAGAGCTTCAACATGTCGCCGCGGCAGCTCCGGGTGACGATGATCCCGCCCGACAAGGTCGGGATCGTCACGGTGCTCGACGGCAAGCCGATCCCGGCCGGGGATCTGGCGGGGCCGCAGGTGTCTGGGCACGACAGCTTCCAGAGCGGCCAGCGCTTCATCGAGGCAGGCGGCTGCCGTGGCCTCCAGGAGGACGTGCTCCTCTCGGGCTCGTGGAACCTCAACCCGTGGTTCGTCGGCGTGGAGTTCATCGACATGCTCGAGATCCCGATCGGCTGGGTGGGCGTCGTGGTCAGCTACGTCGGCAAGGATCACGTCGACCTGTCTGGCGACGACTTCACGCACGGCGACCTCGTCGCGCGCGGTCACAAGGGCGTGTGGATCGAGCCGCTGCTCGCGGGCAAGCACCCGATCAACACGCGGGTGATGCACGTCGAGCTGGTGCCGACGACGAACATCGTCCTCAACTGGGCGATGCGCACCGAGTCGCACCGCTACGACGAGCGGCTGTCGCCGGTGACCGTGCGCAGCAAGGACGGCTTCGCGTTCTCGCTCGACGTGTCGCAGATCATCCACATCGGGATGAAGAACGCGCCGCGCGTCATCTCGCGGGTCGGGTCGATGCAGAAGCTCGTCGACGATGTGCTGGAGCCGACGGTGGCCAACTACTTCCGCAACTCGGCGCAGCAGGTCACGGTGCTCGACTTCCTGTCGGCGCGCAGCGAGCGGCAGAAGGCGGCGTTCGAGAACATCAAGTTCGCGATCGAGGCCTACGACGTCGAGTGCATCGACACGCTGATCGGCGACATCGTGCCGCCCAAGGAGCTGATGGAGACGCAGACGCAGCGCAAGATCGCCGAGGAGCTGCGCCGGACGTACGAGGCGCAGCGCGACGCGCACCAGAAGCGCCAGGAGCTCGAGCGCGAGGCGGCGGTGGCCAACATGCAGAACGAGGTCGTGCGCTCCGAGCAGGAGGTGCGGATCGCCGAGGGGCGGGCGCGATCGCGAGCGGAGCAGGCGCGCGGCGAGGCCAACGCGGCCAAGCTCAAGGCCGAGGGTGAGGCGGCGGCGCTGCGCATGACGGCGGAGGCCGAGGCGGACGCGACGCGGCTCCGCGCGTCGGCGGAGGCCGAGGCGACCGAGTCGGTCGGCGCGGCCAAGGCAGAGGCCTACCGGATGGGCGTGGGCAGCCTCGGCAACTCGAGCTACACCGCGATGCAGATCGCGCAGCTCTTCGCCGAGAACCACACCAAGCTCGTGCCCGACATCGCGGCCGGCGGCGGCGGGCACGGCGGGCTCGCCGAGGTGCTCATCGCGCGGATGCTCGGCGGCGTCGAGCACACCACCGCAGCCGCGCCTCCCACCGATCCCACCAAGTCCTGACCCCCCAGGGGCGTGACTCCCCCCGCCGTTCGCGCGTATCGTAGCAAGATGGACAAAGCGCGCTTCGGCCTCCTCTCGGTCCTCTCGCTGACCTTGATCGCGTGCACCAAGGACGCGAGCCCAGCTCAGGATCTCTCGTCGACGAGCGATCTGCTCGGAGCCACCAGCGACGCGACGACCAGCGCGGACCTGATCAACCTCGACAGCGGCCCGGGCCCGGGCGATCTCGCGGCGCCGGATCTCGTGGCGGCGACGCAACCAGACCTGTTCCCGGACAACACCGCGCCCACCGTCCTCTCGATCACTCCTGCGGCGGCGGCGATGGGGGTCGACGGCGCTCAGGCGATCACGATCGTCTTCTCCGAGCCCCTCGCTCCGGCGACCGTCACGCCGCAGAGCGTGCATGTCAGCGAAGGCCCGTCCGTCGCCCTCTCCTACGCGCCGGGATCGACGATGGTCACCCTGACGCCGTCCACGGCGATCGCCGCCGGCACGCCGGTCGTCGTGACCGTCGAGACCAGCGTCACCGACGTGGCGGGCAATCCCATCGCGGCACGCTACCAGTCGTACTTCGTGACGGCGGCGCCGACAGAGACTCGCATCGACCAGGGCGGCGCCCTCGGGATCGAGCGCGCCGGGCAGGCGTTCGACGAGAACGGCAACGGCCTGACCGTCTGGATGCGCCGCGATCCGGCGGACGGCAACCTGTTCGTGCTCTATCGAGCGCTGTTCGATAAGTCGACCACCACCTGGACCGCACCAGAGAAGCTCGGCACCGTCGACGCGTCCTGGCCCACGCCCCAGCTGCTGGTCGTCTCTGCGGACACCAAGCTGCTGGCGCTCGTCGGGGATGGCGGGAGCTCCGCGCGCCGACTCACCGCCTACACGCACGAGTGTCAGTCGACCGGCGGGCCTTGTACCTGGGTGAGCTCGGCAGACGTCCTCAACACCGCAACCCAGGCGAGCACCACCGAGCGCATCGCGGCGGGCGGGCGGACTGGACGATTCGTGGCCAGCTGGCGCACCAGCGACAGCAAGCTGCTGGCGCGCGTCTATGAGGCCTCGGCTTGGGGCAGCACCGTCGAGCTCAGCACCAGCGCCAGCGACGAGGCTCCCGTCGTCGCGGCCAACAAGGATCTGCTCGCCGTCGGCTGGCGCGAGAGCACGAGCCTCAAGGTCTCGACGTACCGCAGCTCGACCTTCGTCGCGCAGACCGCGATCACCGAGACGGGCTCGAACCTGCGCCTCACCGGGGGCATCAACACCAACGGCGATCTGTGGCTGTCGTACCTCGTCTCGACCTCGGGCAAGGTTCAGCTCTTCGCGCGGCGACACTACCTCGACCTCAGCAGCGTTCCGCAGTGGGAGGCGGCGACTCAGGTGAGCGCGACGACCACGAACGTCGCGGCCTACGACGTCGTCGCGCGTGGCGCCGGCGGTCTCGCCGCCGCCTGGGTCGAGGGCAACAACTCGGCGGGCGCCGTCAAGGCGCGCCGCTACGAGACAGCCGCCTGGCAGACGATCGACGACATCACCACCGTCGCGGACGCCAACAGCCAGGGCGTCTGGCTCGCCGCGGTGGGGCAGGATCTCGGCCTCGCCTACCGCATCCAAGCCGGCGCCTGGGTGGCGAGCTACGCCGACAACACCAAGACGTGGACGCAGGCCACCGATCCGTTCTTCACGATCGGAGCCGCGAGCCTCGGCTCGGTCTCGATCGCGGGCCGGCCGGGTGTCTTCGTCGTCGGCTACGATCTCCTCGTGGCGGGCGGCGACACGATCTCCCTCGTGATCGCAGACGTCGCCGCCAAGACGTTCACCAACCAGACGCTCGCGACGGCGCAGTACCAGGCCCGTCAGTACGGCGTGCTCCGCGATGGCGCCTTCGTGCACGCGCTGTACTCGCTCGACGGCAGCCTCGTGCGCAAGCGCTCCCCCAACTTCGCGGTGGGGACGGTCCAGAGCAGCGCGACCGACAACCCTGCTGGGGCGGGCATGCTCCGCATGGTCTCCAACGGCCTCGGCGACTCCTTGCTGCTGTTCAGCGAGTCCTTCGCTGACACGACGGCGGTGTTCGCGCAGCGCCTCGATCGTGGCGTGCCCGACGGCGCGCCGACCAAGCTCTTCGTCGGGACGCCCTACGTCGAGGCGGCGCCGATCGGCGATGGCTACCTCATCGTCTATTACGACTCGGTGCTCCACAAGTGCCGCGCGATCGCCATCGACGGAGCAGGCGGTGTCGGAGCGGCTACAGACCTGACGAGCGATTGTAGACAGTCGTTCGCGGTCGTCGGTTCCGGCGGCAAGGGCTACGCGTTGCTGGAGAACAGCGCCAGCTCGAGCAAGTTCTCCGTCTATCGCTGGGACGGGGCCTACTCCAAGCTCGGCGAGATCACCGTCGGCAACTCGAACCCCAGCGTGTGGCAGCTCGGCCTCGCCTCGCAGGGTGGTGATGCGCGCTTCGTCTACGAGTCGGGCGGCAAGGCGTACGTCGTCGCGCCGAGCGGCGACCTCCTCGGGAGCCCGGTCGAGCTCGGGACGTCGCCCGCCGACCCGAGCGACTTCGCGGCCTCGGCCCTTGCACTAGGCGGACGCTACTACTATGCGTGGCGAAGCCAGACCGTGCCCAGTCGATGCGCCGGTCGAATCGAAGCCTCGGCGTCGCTCGGGACCGAGGAGATCCTCGTCCCGGACGATGCCTACAGCGACGGCTGCCGCCTGACGGCGGGCCCGAACCGGGTCGCCGCGCAGTATCGAGAAGGAAGCACGCTCAAAGCCAGGGTGCATGACGGCAGCGCCTGGAGTGCGCCCATCACCCTCGGCGACTACGACTTCGCGCACTGGGCGCTCCTCGACCCGATCGCCCCGGCCTGGCCGTTCTTGTACGGCACCGACACGAGCGTATCGACGCTGCTCGTCGCCGGCCTCGTTCCCGGGTCGCCGATGGCGCTCCTGACAACGACGAGCGGCCAGGACATCGAGGCGCAGCTGGCGATGGGCGGCCGACAGGCGGCGCTGATCTATTCGCTCTCTGACAACGTCTCGACGACGCTCGCCGAGCAGCGCTTCATCGACGGGCTACTCCTCCCGGTGCTGGTGCTCGACGCCGACGCAGGCAGCCGCGCTTACGTGAGCGGCGTATGGGACGGCTACGGTGTCGCCACCGTCTCGAGCCACGGCGTCGGCGGACAGCCCACCTTCCTGTGGGCGACCGGCTGGCGCTAGGGACAGCCCCTAGCCCGCCCTACAGCGTCTCGAGCAGCAGCGAGATGCCCTGCCCCACGCCAATGCACATCGTCGCCAGCCCGCGCCGCTTGTCGCGACGCTTGAGCTCGCGCGCCAGCGTGCCGACGAGGCGCGCCCCCGAACAGCCGAGCGGATGACCGAGGGCGATCGCGCCTCCGTTGACGTTGACGATCTCGGGATCGAGCGGCAGGTCGCGGAGCACCGCGAGCGCCTGCGCAGCAAAGGCCTCGTTGAGCTCCACGAGGTCGAGCTCGCCGAGCGTCCAGCCGGCGCGCGCCAGCACCTTCTTCGTCGCAGGGACCGGGCCGATGCCCATCCTGCGTGGGCTCACTCCGGCGGTCGCGCCCGCGACGATGCGACACAGCGGTGCCCAGCCCTCCTCCTCGGCACGCTTGAGCGAGCAGATGAGCAGGGCCGCCGCCCCGTCATTGAGCGTCGAAGAGTTGCCCGCGGTGACGGTGCCACCTTTGCGGAATGCGGCGCTGAGCTTGCCGAGGCGCTCGATCGTGCTGTCGTCCCGCGGCCCCTCGTCGAACGCCACCGTCGAGGTCGTCCCCTTCTCACCCGCCACGATCACGTCGAAGCGCTCCTCGGCGAGGCGGCCCGAGCGCTCGGCAGCGACGGCGCGCTCGTGGCTGCGCAGCGCGAACGCGTCCTGGGCGCTGCGGGAGATCTCGTACTCGACCGCCAGGTTCTCCGCGGTCTCCCCCATTGCCTCGAGCGGAAACCGCGCCTCGAGCTTCGGGTTCGGGAAGCGCCAACCGAGCGCCGTATCGAAGATCGCTGGCGGTCCCGACGGCAGGCCGCTCGACGGCTTCTGCATCGCCCAGGGCGCGCGGCTCATCGACTCGACGCCCCCGGCGAGATACAGCTCGCCCTCGCCCGCCGCGATCGACCGCGCCGCGTACATCACCGCCTCGGCGCCCGAGCCGCAGAGGCGATTGACCGTCATGCCGGGCACCGCTTCGGGCAGGCCCGCGAGCAGGAGCGCCATGCGGGCGACATTGCGATTGTCCTCGCCCGCCTGGTTCGCGCAGCCAAGCACGACGTCGTCGATCTCCTCGACCGGAACGCGATGGCGACGGACCAGCTCGGCGAGCGGCAGCGCCGCCAGATCGTCCGGCCGAACCGAGGACAACCCGCCACGCAACCGACCGATGGGCGTGCGCAGCGCATCTACGATGACGGGGAACCGACGCGAGTCACTCATGGGCAGTGCAGGTGTACTACATCCACGAGATCCGCGGCAGCGAACGGTTTGGGCAGGTAGTCGCTGACCTTGGCCGCGCGCGCCTCGGCCAGCGCCTGCGGATCCCCTGAGACGATGACGATGGGCAGCCGCTCCCCGAGGCGAAGGCGCAGCGCCTCGACGAGCGCTCCTCCCGACGGCCCGACGGGCAGCACCCAGTCGAGCAGCACCAGCGAGGGCGAGCGATCGCGCGGCGCCAGGTCGTCGAGGAGCGCCAGCGCGGCCGCCCCGGACGAAGCGCGTCGCGTCTCGAAGCCGTTGGCCTCGAGCAGCTCGCCCACCGATGCCAGTGTGTCGTCGTCGTCGTCGATGACCAACACGACCGCCGCGGCACTCCCCATGGCTGTGACCCTATCACAAGCTCCAGCCTCAACCCAGCCGCCGACGTGATCCGAGGGGACATCCGTGATAGGATGCCCGCGATGCAACCTTTGCCTTGGAGGCGGCAGCCCGTCGCCCTCCTGTCTCTGGCCTTGTCTTGTTCGATCCTCGCGGCGAGCTGCGCCGAGTCATCCAGCGGTCACAACGACAAGTCGCCCGATCTGTCGAGCCGCGCCGGCGCCCCCGACCTCCCGAAGAGCGACCTCAAGCCAGTCGTCGATGCCAGCCCGCAAGCCGATGCCGCGCCGCCGGACCTCACCAAGGTCGACCTGGTGACGTTCGAGTGTGGCGATGGCATCTGCAACGGCGGCGAGGACTGCCTCACCTGCGAGGCAGACTGCGGGGCGTGTACGGTCTGTCCAGACGGCTTCGGCGACTGTGACTCGTCGCCCGGCTGCGAGACCAACCTCAACACCGCGAGCAACTGCGGCGGCTGCGGCATCACCTGCCTGCAGACCGGCGGCACCAACGACTGCGTGCTCGTCGGCGCGACCTACCAGTGCCAGCCGACCTGCGCCGTCGGACACGCCGATTGCGATGGTGATCCCAAGAACGGCTGCGAGGCGGCGATCAACGAGACCTCGAGCTGCGGGATGTGCGGCCGGACGTGCGACAACCCGCATGGCACGACGGTCTGCACGACGACGGGCGCCGACTTCTTCTGCCAGCCCAACTGCGCCCAGGGCTGGGCCGCTTGTGGCGATCTCGACAAGGGCTGCACCACCGACGTGTCGAGCGATCCGGATCAGTGTGGCTCTTGCTCGCGCGTCTGCGCCGCGTCCAATTCGCTGTCACGGTCCTGCGTGGGCGGCAACTGCAAGCCGACCTGCGCCAAGGGCTTCGCCGACTGCAACACGCCGGTTGGCACCAGCCCCGACGACGGCTGCGAGGTCGACGGCGCCAAGGATCGTGGCGAGCCGGACAACACCTGCTCGGGCCGCGTCTTCTCGGTCAACGAAGGCGCCTCCTCCAGCGAGACGCAGTCGCGGCTCGTCATCAGCGGTGACAAGGACACCTATCGCGTCGACTTCAAGGAGGCCGACCACTTCTGCTTCCCGGGCACCAACCAGAGCTACAACGCCCTGGTCACGCTCACGGGCGCCGAGGGCGGGCTCGAGCTCAACTACAACCTGAGCAGCTGCAACAACACGTGGCAGAGCATCGGCTCGACCGCGATCTGCGTCTACTGGTCTGGTACCTGCGGCGGCACCGACGATCGCACGTTCTACTTCCAGGTGCTCGGTGCGCAGAGCTGCACGCCGTATCAATTCACCTGGCAGTACTGCGGCGAGGGCACCACCTGCCCGGGCTGCTGATCCGCGGGGCGGCTCAGACGAGCAGGTCGCGCGCCGGGAACCAGACACGGAACGTCGTGCCGCGGCCGACCACGCTCTCGACCTCGATCGCCCCGGCGTAGAGCTCCGCTAGCTTCTTGCACACCCCGAGCCCGAGGCCGGTGCCCGTCTTCGGCTTGGTCGAGAAGAACGGCTCGAAGATGCGCGGCAACACCTCGTTGGGGATACCGCGCGCGCTGTCGGTCACCAGAATGGTGATGCGTTCCTCGTCGCTGCGCAGCGTCAGCTTGAGCTGGCGTGGCAGGCCCTGGGCGACCTCGCCGAGCGCGTCCCGCGCGTTGTTCACGAGGTTGCTGACGATCGAGTAGAAGTGGCTCTCGGTCCCAGTGACGTAGAGCTGCGGGGGCCGCTCGCACTGGCTCTCGATCCCGAGGCGCAGCAGGTCGTCCTTGCTGTTCGCGAGCACCTGGCCAACGAGCCGCGACAGGTCGACCCGATCGGCACCGCGCACGGAGCGACCGAGCCGCGAGTACTCGAGCAGCGAGGTGGTGATGGAGAGCGCGCGCTGCGAAGCCGAGCGCACGCCGACGAGAATCCGCCCCAGCTGCTCCTCGTTGTCGATGATCGACCGCACCAGGCCGACCGCCTCGGCCATCGTGGACTTGGGCAGGTGGGCGCGCACCGCGAGGAAGAGCTGCTCGAGATAGGCCGCGTTCTGCGACGGAATGCTGCCGCCTCCCGACGTGACGTCGTCGAGCCCGATCGACACCAGCGTCTCGATCGCGCCGACGGCATTCCGCATCTCGTGCGCAAAACCGCCCGCCATCTGCATCTCGAGCGACTCCTTCTCGAAGCGCAGCAGCCGCTCATGGGCGCGGCTGAGCTCGGAGGTACGCTGCTGGACCTTTTCTTCGAGGAGCTGCCGCTCGGCGACCAGGCCCTGCCACGCCGCGGCGTGCTTCATCGCGGTCGAGACGTGCGACGCGAAGTTCGCCAGGCCGATCAGGATCCCCGAGCCCACCTCGACGCGACTGTAGAGGTGCAGCTTGTCGGCCTGGTTGCCCGCGATGAGCAGGCCGTCGTAGCGCCCGGGCACGCCACCTACGGGGTAGGCCGCGAGCTCCGCCATGCCGAACGTCTGCGCGAGCTGGCGCCCTGCCCCATCCTCCCCCAGGCCGACGACGATCTCCTCTCCGTCCGAGAGGCCGGGATGCTGCGCCTCGAGATCGAGGTGGACGTTGCGTAGCGTGGCCTGCGCCTCCTCCCCATAGTACCCCTCGGAGGTGAAGACCACGAACAGGTTGGGCTGTTCCGCGTCTCGGGTGAGCACGACCGCGCGCTGCAAGCCCAGCTCGTAGACGGGGAACCGCACCGCCATCTGCAGGATCTCGGTGCGGTCGAACGTCGCGTTGAAGCGCTTTCCGACCTGATGGAGGTGCTCGTAGATACGAAGCTGACGATCGAGCTGGCGGTGCGATTCGAAGAGCTCGACTTCGGTGCGGACCAGCCGCTTGACCTCACGGCTCAGGCGCTCGTTGTCACCCTGCAGGCGTTGCAGCTCGTTTCCGTCGGGAGAATCCGAGTTGCTCGCCATCAGGTGCCCAGACTTGACTCAGCAGATCGCAGCCACGACTGCAGTGAACGAGTGGTAGGCGTTGTGCTCGGCGACGGGGGCCAGCTCGCTGTAGCAGTAGAAGCCGACCCATGGCGCGCTCGGCGCGACCTCTTGCCGCAGGTGCTTGAGCAGATCGGTCTTCTGCTTGTCGCGGAGGAACATCTTGCCGCGGCCGGCGCAGTCGAAGTGGAAGACGAGCTTTGGCTGCTCTTCACCGAGCCAGCTCTTGATGCGCTTGCCCATCTGGTCGACGCTCTCGGCGACGGCGTCGTGATCACGCCGGGTCATCCAGACCTCGGTGCCCGGCTCGACGTTCGACCCGATGATCACCGCTCCGGCCTGATCGTCCTTGGCGATGAGCGCGCGCACGACGTAGTCCGGATACTCGCCCTTCATGTGCTCGGGCGCGCGGAAGCCGAGGCAGAGGCTGGTCACGACCATGTTCCAGTTGGCCCGCGGATCGCCGTCGACGTATTCGGCGAGCACGTCGAAGATCGGCTTGCCGTCGATCTCGAAGATGGCGCCGCCCTGCGCCTTGGTGATCTTGCGCGCCGTGCCGATCGGCACGCAGCCGTGCGTGACGTTCGAGACGATGCGCCCCTTGCCATGCAGCAGGCCGGCGACGATGCCGTCCTTGATGACGCGATCGCCGAAGTACTGGTAGGTGCCGGTGAAGGTCCAGTTGTCTCCGGCGGTGCCGCCGTAGATCGGCAGCGGGCGCTTGGCCGCGGCGCTGGCGCCGGCGACGAACGCGTCGTAGTTGAAGGTCATCCCGTCCGGAAAAAGGAAGAGCCCGAGCGCGTCCTCACCGACCTTGCCGTTGACCTGCTCCATCAACCGGCGTCCCACCTCGCCCACGCCGCCGGACAGGCCTTCGACGCAGAACGGATCGAACGACAGCTCGTCGGAGCGGAAGGTCATGACCGACACGGCGAAGTTCGACTCGTCGCAGTCATCGCCCGCGATCACGCCCTCGCCGGAGCAGCCGAGCACCTGCGCGCCGCCCGCCGCCTCGCTCACGGACTTGAGGAGCGCCGCTTGATCGTAGCCGACGGTGGCAAACAGAAACACCGTGTCACACCGCGTCCCGCCAGCCTGCTTCAGCGCCGCAGCGACGGCTTCCTTGCCGGCCGCAACGGGATCGTGATTGTGGCTGATTCCTACCCCAGCTTCCGTGCTCATTCGTCCTCCTCCTTCAGACCGACGAGAAATTCACCAGGTGAGAGCGATCCTTGCCGCACTGCTTGGCGAGGCGCAGCGCCTGATCGGCGCAGTCGTAGAGCGCCTCGCTGCGCGGCACCGGTGGACCAGCGAGCACGCAGCCGCCAATCGAGATCGTGAGCGACCGCCCGCCCAGCTCCGGCGTCGAGACCTGGCGCGCCGCTGCGAGCAGCCGCGCAGCGACGGCCTGCATGCCCGCGAGGTCAGTGGCCGGCAGCAAGACGCCGAACTCTTCGCCGCCGATGCGCCCGATCGTGTCGACGTCGCGCAACGACTTGCGCAGCAGCTGGGCCAGTGAGCGCAGCGCCGCGTCGCCAGCCGGGTGACCGTGGCGCTCGTTGATCTGCTTGAACTCGTCGACGTCGATCAGCACCAGGCACAGGCTCATCTGGTGGCGATCGACGCGCTTCAACTCCTGCTCGAACTGCGAGAAGAAGTGGCGGCGGTTCGGAATGTCGGTGAGGAAGTCGACGACTGTCAGGCGCGTGATCTGCGCCAGCGACTCTTCGAGCTGCCTGGTACGCTCGAACACCCGCCGCTCGAGCGTCGCGTTGAGCTCCTGCAGCGACTCGAGCAACCGCTGATTCTCGGTCAGCTTCTCGAAGTATTGCACTGCGCTCTCCAAGGTGTGGAGCAACCGCTGGGGGTCGCTGCCTTTGACGACGTAGCCGAAGGGCCGATACTCGTTGAGGACGGTGATCGGATCGTGCGCGTCCTGATAGCCGGTGTGAAAGATGATCGGGACCCGCTCGGACTTCGTGCGCAGTCCGCGCGAGGTCTCGAAGCCGTCCATGCCGCTCATCTTCACGTCGAGAATCACCGCCGCGATGCTGGCGTCGCACTTGGCGATGCCCTCCTGGCCCGACGCCGCGGTGCGGACGTCGTAGCGCTCGGAGAGGAGCAGCGACAGCGCCGTGCGGATATGCTCGTCGTCATCGACGATCAGAACCACGGGACGGGCCGCGGCGTGCCGGCGCACGCCGCTCGCCTCGGCTCCCGAGTCCAGCCACTCACGCAGGCGATCGCATGTAATGATCCTGGCCCCACAAAATAACATGACCCGAGGGGGCGCTGACAAGCGCAAGTGATCTGGTTCACTGGCTTTCAACCCGCGTTCTCGTCGGCAAGTGGCTTGCGGCTTTGGGCGCGAAGGAAACCAGTGCTAAAAAGAGGCATGGGCGCATCGCAAGCCGGCGGAGTCAGCGGGGGGCAAGGCGACGACCCCGCGGTCGCGGGAGGGTTGATCTGCCCGATCTGCAGTACGCGCTACCCGCTCGACTCGAAGTTCTGCACCCACGACGGATCACCGCTGCGCGCCGCCGGACCGGCGAGCGGCGATCCGCTGATCGGCACGGTGCTCGCCGACCGCTACCGGATCGTCAAGCTGCTCGGTGAGGGCGGCATGGGGCGGGTCTATGAGGCCAGCCACCTCAACATCGCCAAGCGCTACGCGCTCAAGCTCCTGCGCCCCAGCGTGCTCGAGAACCCCGAGGCGATCGTGCGCTTCCGCCAGGAGGCGTGGGCGGCCTCGTCGATCGGCCACCCGAACATCATCAACATCGACGACTTCGCGACGCTCCCCGATGGCGGCGTCTACCTCGCGATGGAGTTTCTCGACGGCGAATCGCTGGCGGCGCGCATGCAGCAGCGCCACCTGTCGCTCGGCGAGATCCTGCACACGATGGCCCAGGTCGGCAGCGCGCTCGCCGCTGCGCACGACAAGGGGATCGTGCACCGTGACATCAAGCCGGAGAACATCTTCCTCGCCAAGCGGCCGCAGGGCGATGGAGAGGTAGTCAAGCTTCTTGACTTCGGCATCGCGAAGATCAGTGACACCGATCGGCCACACCTGACGAAGACCGGCGCGGTGTTCGGCACCCCGTTCTACATGTCGCCGGAGCAGGCGCTGGGCAGGCCGCTCGATCACCGCACGGACATCTACTCGACGGGCGTCATCCTCTACGAGCTCGCGGTCGGCCACGTCCCGTTCCAGGCCGAGTCGTTCCTCGAGGTGCTGCATCACCACATCTCGACGGAGCCGCCCGCGCCGTCCGAGGTCGCGCCGGGGCAGGTCGATCCGGGGCTCGAGGCGATCATCCGCCGCGCCATGCACAAGGATCGCGAGCAACGCTACGCGACGATGGCGGCGCTCCTCGAAGACCTTCAGCAGCTCGGCCACCGGGTGCTCGGCATCGACCCACAGGCCCTCGGACAGAGCTTTCGCCCAGCGACCGGCCCGATGCGCCCGCCGGGGGCGCCAGCGCCGCAGCCGCAGGCGGCCAGCCAGTCGCAGCCCAGCCTGCCCAAGCCGGGGCGCGTCTCGGTCGCGCCGCGTGCCTCGTCTCCGTCGGTACCGCCGCCGCCTTCAGGGTCGGCCCCGCTGCCGGCACCGATCGCCAGCGGCCCGATGTCCGTCCCGCCCGGCGCGCTCGGCACCGCTCAGGCTGGCCCCGCGTCGACGGGTCCGGCGCCGCAGCCTGGTCCCAAGAAGGAGGGCGCGTCCCTCGGCCTCCTGGTTGGAGTCGGCCTCGCCGCCGTCGTGCTGGGCCTGGTCGGCGTGATGGTGTGGAAGCGCAACGCAGAGGCGCCAGGGAGCACCGAGGCCGCCGCCCCGCCGGCCGCCCCAACCGCCGCCGCGGTCACCGCCGCACCGGCCGCTCCGGAGACGCCCAAGCCGGGCCGGCCCGCAGCGATCGAGGCACCCCAGCCCGACCGGCCCGCGACGGCCGAGCCAGGGCGCCCGTCGAGCAAGCCCGCCAAGGCCGCCCGAGCCGACGCCAAGG
>CAZPEY010000103.1:0-15767 GCA_964585665.1 uncultured Polyangiaceae bacterium
TATGCGCTCGACGGCTGGGGGTGCACGGTGCGCGAGATCAACGTGATGGAGCAGACCGTCACGACGATCGCGGGCGATCCGGCGCGCTGCTATTCGGCAGACGGCGTCGGGACGGAGGGGCTGATGGGCGGGATCCGCGGCGGCGCTCTCGACGGAAAGGGCAACCTCTACATCGTCGACGACCAGTCGATTCGCAAGCTGCGCCTCAGTACTCGGGAGCTGACGACCGTGGCGGGTGCGGCGGGGCAGCGCGACTTCCGAGACGGCGTGGGCGACCAAGCACGCTTCTTCGATCCAGTCGATGCGGTCTACAGCCAGGGCTCCCTCTACGTGCTCGACGAAGGAACCGTGCGCCAGCTCGATCTCACCACGCGCCAGGTCACGACGCTCGCCGGCTATCCGGGGCTGCCCGAGGTGCGCTCGGGCATCGGCACCGCTGCGCGGCTCGGCGACGCGGCCAGCATCAGCCTGGGAGAGCCCGGAGAGCTCTTGATCGGCACGCCGCGGCTCATCCTCAAGCTCGAGCTGGCCACGCGCGGAGTCTCGATCTTGCTCGGCGATCCGAGCCTGTTCGGGACCCAGTTTGGCACGGTGCCGCGAGCGCTGAACGCGCCACGCCCCGTGCGTATTGGCCCGTATCAGTGGCTGGTTGGTGACAACGAGGAAGCGCTGGTGTTCGGTGTTCAGTAGCCGCTGGCGCAGGGCCCGGTCGATCGCTCGCTTGCCCGAGGCAGCCCTCGTGTTGCTCGCTGGCCTCCTCGGTCTCGGCGGCTGCGAGCCCAAGGTCGTCGAGAGCGGACCGGCGATCGACCTGCTGGTGCAGGCCTCTGCGCTCGGTGCTGACGAGCTGGCGAGCATCGTCGGTCTGCGCCTCTCCACCGAGGGCAGCGAGCAGCGAATCGAGCACTTCGTCACGCCCCGCTTCATCGCCCGCCAGACCCGGCTGATCTACCGACCGACGAGCCGCACCGGCTCGTTGACCCTGCTCGTCGAGGCGCAGGACGCGGGCGGTCTGCCGGTGGGGCGCGGGCAGGCGCAGGTCGATCTCTCGCAGCTTCCGACTTCGGTGACCCTCGAGCTCGCCGCGGTGCCGCGCTCGGACCTCTCCACCGTCGAGAGTGACCTCGGCGCTCCCGACCAGTTGGCGCCCCCGGATCTCGAGCCCCCGCAAGACCTCACCGCCACGCCCGATCTGGTGGCCGCGGCCGATCTCGTCGCACCGGCGGATCTGGCGCCCAGTCCGGATCTGCGACCTCTGGGGGATCTGGTCGTCTCGACGACGGTCGACCTCCTCGACCAGGATCTCGCCAACCGGAACGATCTCGAGTCCACCTCCTCGGCGGATCTCGCCGCCTCGGATCTGCGCCCGGTCTCGGATCTGCGCCCGGTCTCGGATCTGGCCCCACCCGATCTTGCCACCCCCGACCTGGCGGCGCCCGATCTGGCCCAACCCGATCTGGCCATCCCGCCAGGCACCGTGCCGCTTCAGGTCCTGCCAGCGTCCACCACGCTGTTCCAAGGGGGCACCCTGCCGCTGTGGGCCAACCTTCCCGTCTCCTGGTCGGTGATCGGCGGCGATGCCAACGGCCGCGTCGACGAGCATGCGGTCTTCCGTTCGACCTCCACCCCGGGTGTCTACCAGGTCAAGGCCACCACCAAGACCGGGCCGCTGCAGACGAGCACGATCAGCATCACGGTGATCGCGGGGGTCCTCGATCCGGTGATCGGCCGCACGGGGGGCGGCGGCAACCTCGACGACGTCGGGCTGATCGCGCGCATCGACGACGTTCCTCAGATGACCGTGGACGAGCAAGGGTACGTCTACTTCGTCGACCGAATCTGGAACACGGTCCGCAAGCTCGACCCGGCCACCGGCCAAGTGACCACGGTGGCCGGCACCGGGGAGACCAGCTTCGTCCTCGATGGCCCAGCCCTGGAGGCGACCTTCACCGGGCCAAAGGCGATCGCCTACTACAACGACGCACTCTACGTCGCAGGCGACGATTGCTTGTTGCGACGGATCGATCTCCTCACCAACGTCGTCACCACGATCCTCGGCTTCCCCTACGACTGCACGGGGATGATCGACGGCCAGGGGAGCGCCGCCACGCTGGCCTACCCGCAGAGCCTCTACAGCGACGGCAACGGCGTGCTCTATCTGTCGGAGGCGACCGCCATCCGAAAGATCACGCTGGCGACCGCGACCATCGAGACGCTGCACGACTCCGGGGGAGCGGCCGGGGACTTCTCGCTCGTCGTCGGCATGGGCGCCGGGCTCGAGCCCAACACGCTGCTGCTCTCCGATCAGAACCGCTCCGTGATCTGGAAGTTCGACGTCACGACCGGCGCTGCACCCACGGTCTATCTGGGCCAGCTCGACTTCGATGGCTTCACGGACACGCCGATCGCCTTCAACGCCCCGACCCATCTGGTTCGCGACGGCAACCTTCTCTACGTGGCGGAGTACTTCGGCCGACGCATCCGCCGTGTCGACCTCCTAGGGCCGACGAGCAGCACGCTCGCGGGCGCCATCACCGCCGGCTTCGTCGACGGCGCGAGCGCAACGGCTCGCTTCCGGACCCCGGTCGGTCTCGTGCTCGCCAACGGCCTGCTCTACGTTTCGGACCTCGGCAACACGGCGCTGCGCCGCATCGATCCGACCGACGGGACGACGACCACCGTCGTCGGCTCCTACGACGAGAATCTGCCCGCCGCCAACGGCGTCGGCCAGGCCGGCGAGGTGACCCTGCCGACCGGCATCGCCGTCGACGACGATGGCATCGCCTGGATCTGTGACAAGTACACGATTCGGCGCCTCGATCCCTCGACGCAGACCATCACGACGGCGATCGGCAACGCCGCCGATCCCGGCATGGTCGACGGCCCCGCTGCTAGCGCGCGCCTCCGCCTGTGCGACAAGATCGTCTTCGTCCCGCCTTCGACGCTCTACTTCAGCGACCTCAGCATCAACCGAAACATCCGACGCGTCGACCTCACCTCGATGACGGTGACCACGTTCGCCGGCTGGCCAGGCACTCCGGGGATCCCGTCTCTTGGGTCCAACGATGGGATCGGCACGGCGGCGCGATTCGGCTCCCCCGCTGGAATGACCGTCGACGTCGCCGGCGGCAAGCTGTACGTCCTGGATGTCGGACGCATCCGCAGCATCAACCTGGCAACGGCCGAGGTCCGCTGGCTGTCCGGCGGCGTGGTGAGTGGCGTGGAGGCGGATGGCACCGCGGCCGAGGCGTCCTTCATCAGCGAGTACTTCCTCGCCTTCGAATCGGGCTCGCTGTGGGCGGTGGGCCACAACCACGGCATCATCCGCAGGGTCGATCCTGCCTCGGGAGCCGTGACGACGGTGGCGGGCTTCGAGAAGCTTCGGTCGCAGGACGGCCTGGGCTACGACGCCCGGATCAACTGGGCGACGTTCGCCTGGGGCGATGGGCAGGGCCATGTCTACATCGGGGATCGCGAGCAGCTTCGCAGGTTCGACACCGACACGAGGGGCCTCGGGACGGTGACCGGAACCTTCAATCAGGCGGGTATCCGAACGGGGCCTCTGCCGAGCTCGTTCCGCTTCGTCAGCGGCATGGCGCGCCTCGGGACCAACGACTTCCTCCTGCTCGACGCGCTCGAAGAGATGGTGCTGCGCCTCCATCCCTGATTCGGCGGCGCATGGGTTTGGTGCTAGGGTCGAGCTCGCATGGCTGATCTAGGGAAGACCCTGCCGCTGTCGTCGGCGACGGATGGAACGGGTCCACAGGTACCGGGCTTTCGCTTGACCATCGTTGAGGGACCCAAGGTCGGACGCGTCTGGGAGTCGTCGAGCGAGAGCTGCTCGATCGGCAGCCACGTCGGCAACGATCTGGTGATCGAAGAGCCGACCGTGTCGCGCTTCCACTGCGAGGTGACCGTCGACGACAACGGCGCGCGCGTTCGCGACGTCGGCTCGACCAACGGTCTATTCCTCGACGGGGTGCGGATCTTCGACGCGGCGCCGCGGACCGGTAGCCTGCTCAAGCTCGGCCGGGTCACCTTGCGCTTCGACTTCGGCAACGCGACCAACCGCATCCTGGTCTCGGAGCGCACGTCGATGGGCACGCTGCTCGGCGCCTCCTTGCCGATGCGCAGCTGCTTTGCGCTCATGGAGCGCGCGGCCAAGACCAAGGTCAATGTCCTCATCGAGGGGGAGACCGGCACCGGCAAGAGCCAAGCGGCGCACGCCATCCACCTCGAGTCGAGTCGCGCCGACGGCCCCTTCCTGGTGGTCGACTGCGGCGCGATTCCGACCAACCTGCTCGAGAGCGAGCTGTTCGGCCACGAGAAGGGCTCCTTTACGGGCGCCTCCGAACGGCGCATCGGCGCGTTCGAAGAGGCCTCGGGCGGCACCGTCTTTCTCGACGAGATCGGCGAGCTGCCCACCGAGCTGCAGCCCAAGCTGCTGCGCGTCCTCGAGAACCGCGAGATCCGCCGGGTCGGCTCGAACAAGCACCTGCCCGTCGACGTCCGGGTGATCGCCGCGACCCATCGCGACCTGCGACAGAAGGTCAACGATGGGAGCTTCCGCGAGGATCTGTACTACCGACTGGCGGTCGTGCGGCTGCGGATGCCGGCGCTCCGCGAACGCTCCGAGGACATCGCGCTGCTGGCGGATCGCCTGCTCGCCAACCTCGGCGCGCCGCGCCAGACCATCGCCTCGCTGTGCGGCCCCGAGTTCCTCGAGAGCCTGCGCCGAGCCGCGTGGCCCGGCAACATCCGCGAGCTCCGCAACTACCTCGAGCGCTGCCTGGTGTTCGAGGAGGCGTTACCCGTCAGCGAGGGCGCGCCGAACCCATCGCAGCCCACGGCGGAGGTCGACGCCCGCGTGCCCTATGCGGAGGCGCGGCGCCGCGCCATCGACGAGTTCGAGCATCGGTACGTGCAGGCCTTGCTCGCCCTGCATCGTGGCAAGGTGACGCAGGCAGCGCAGGCAGCCGATGTCGATCGGGTCTACCTCTACAAGCTGATGAAGCGCCACAACCTCAAGAGCTAGCGCAGAGAAAAATCGCACCGGCGAGCCGTGGTCGCCCCGAACACAGTGGTTGCCTGGCAGGCAACAGCTCGAACCGGGTTCCGCACGGTTGAATATGGCACGGCGGCTGCTCCGTCGAAGCTCTCGTGTACTGCGCTCTACTTGGCGATCTGGGCAGCCCGCGCGCGTTGACTCGCCCGGTCCGCGCGATCCTCGATGTCGAGGTAGCGACGCGCCGCGGCCTGCGCCTCGGCCTTGCGCCCCGCGGCCCACAGCGCCTCGCACAGCGCATAGCGCGCGTCGATCCGGGCTTGTACGTCGTGCTCCGCGGCTTCGAAGTCCGCCAAGACGCCGGCGAGCTCCGCCGGGTTCTTGCGCCAGCGCGCGTGTCCCCGCAACAGCAGCAACCGCCCATCCTTGCCATGCTTGGCGAGGGCCGGTTCGAGCACTTGCTCGGCCGCTGCTGCGTCCCCCGCGTCCAGCCGCTCGCGAGCCAAAGCCAGCGCGGCCGGGACTCGGCTCGGTGCGACCTGCTGCGCCGCCTGCCACGCCGCGCGCGCGCCCGCGGCATCCTTGTTGGCCCACAGCGCGAGCCCGAGGTTGAATTGGGCCTCGTAGTCGCGTGGCGCCTGGTCGACGACAGTGCGCAGCACCTGCTGCGCCTCGGCGGGACGCTGCTGCAGCAGCCGGACGACCCCGAGCGCGCGCTGCGCCCGGATCAGGTTGGCGTGCCCACCGAGCTCGGCGGCCGCTTCGTCGAGATGGCGCTCGGCGAGGAGCACCCGCGCCCGGGCCAGGCGAATCTCGGTCTCGTTGCTGTCGAGCAGCTTCTTGGCCTCCTGCAGCTGGTTGCTCGCCGCCAGCGCCAGCACGAGCTCGGCACGAGCGCCGACGTCGCCCGGCCGTTCTTCGAGCACCTTGCGCAGCAGCGGCACCGCCGCCCCGGGTCGATCGGCCCGGATGAGCGCGCGCCCGAGATAGGTAGCGTAGATCGGCTCGGTGGGCGCCTCGGTATGAAGCTGTTCGAGCAGGCCCAGCGCTCGCTCCACCTCATCGCCGTCGAGCATGGCGACGGCGAGGTTGAAGCGCGGCGCCGGCCAGGCGGGCTCCGCTTCGACCGCCGCTTCGTAGTGCCGCATCGCCTCCGGATCGAGTCGATTGTTCAGCAGGCGAGCCAGGTTCGAGTGAGCGATGGCGTCGTGCGGCGCCACGGCCAGCACCGCACGGTAGGCGGCGATCGCGCTCTCATCGCGCTCGGCGTAGTCTTCCGCGCGTGCGACCTGGAGCAAGACCTGTCGCGAACCGGGCATCGCCTCGCTGGCCCGCAACGCCTCGACGCGCGCACCCGCGTAGTCCTTCTCCGCGAAGCGCGCTCGGGCGGCCAAGAGCGGTGCCAGCGGGTGCCGCACCCCAGCCGCCTTGCGCTTGACCTCGGCGGTCGACGCTCCGACGAGCTGCAGTCGGGCCTTGCCATAGGCTTCGTAGTCGGCGTCGCTGCCGAGGGTGCGCTGCAGCGGCGCCCTGGCCGTCGCAGGGATGGCGACCTTCTGCGACTCGGCGATCGCGAGGGCCAACGCGGCGGCGGCCGCGTCGGGACGTCCCGGCTTCCACTCGAACGGCGCCACCGCCCCGGTCTTGACGTCATAGACGACGACCTTGCCCGCTTCGCCTCCGACCACGACGTCGGCCTTGAGCTTCTTGCCGAGGGCCTGCAGCTTGGTGGAGTCGACGCCGGGGGCGCTCGTCTCCACGGCGCGCACGTGATCGCGATCGACCACCGCGCAATCCGTCAGCGCCAGGCGCTCGGCCAGCTCATCTGCGGTCGCGACGCTACGCCAGTCGGTGGTCGCCGTACCGCTGCCCGAGCCACCGACCGAGAACGTCGAGACGACGACGCGCAGAATCCACGCTGGACCCACCCGGGCAGCCTACCGTACCATCGGCAGGCTGTCACTCTGCACCGAGGGAGAGAGCATGTTACGAGCCTTGGCGATGGTCGTGTCTGTGGGGCTGGCGCTACCAGTGCTCGCCGAGGGGCGAGTGTTGCTGGTGATCGACGAGCAGCACGACGGCGCGCGGGCTCCTGCCGCGGGTGCCGAGCCCGAGCTGGCGCGCGCGCTGCTGGGCGCGGGCTGGACGCTGGTCGAGCGGTACGACACCGACCAGGCGCGCAGTCGGATCTCGATCGATCGCCTGCTCCGAGGCGAGACCCAGGGCCTCGAGGTCACGGGCCTGTCCGCTGACGTTCTGATCGTCGGTCGCGTCACGGTCAAGAAGGAGGAGGCTCCGTACGGCATCACGTATCCGGTGCACGCCGCCCGCCTCGACCTGCGCGCCCTCGCCACCGACACCGGGCGGATCTTCTTCGTCGACGCGGCGCAGGGCGCGGCGCCTGGAGACGCTGGCACCGCGGCGACCCGCGTCGCGCAGCAGACGACGCCCAAGCTGCTCGCTGCGCTCAAGTCCCTCGGCGCCGCGAACAGCGACAGCGCGACCAGCGAGCTGCGGATTGCCGGGCTCAAGGAGGCCGCGGCCGCCGATCGCCTCGCCGCGGCGCTTGCCAAGCTGCCTGGGGTCAAGACGGCCAAGGTTCGCTACGTCTCGCTCGACGCGACGCTGATCGACATCGCAGGCTTGTCGCCCACCAAGCTCGAGCCAGCGCTCGCCGCCCACCAGCTGGTGGTCGTGCGTCGCTCGCAGAACGTGCTCGAGGCCAGACTGGACGAGGCCAAGGTGGCCAGGCGCAGCGTGCAGGTCGCGCTGTTCGCCAACCGCACGCAGAAGAGCGAGCTGTCCTGGCTCGAATCGATGATCCCCGAGGTGATGGAGGCCGAGCTCGGCAATTCGAAGTACCTGACCAGCGCGCCGGGGCACCCGAAGCTCGATCCCGACAAGCCCTCGCTGGCCGACGTCAGGGCCGAGGTCCTCATCGTGGGCAAGGCCGAGAGGATGGGCACCGCGCTGCGCCTGTCGGCCAAGGCGATCCGGACCAGCGACGGCAGTACCCTGGCAACGGCGCAGCTGTTCGGCGCCGAGGGGCAGATCGCGGAGCTGTCGCGCGACCTCTTGTGGAAGCTCGATGCGCCCCTGTACCAGAAGCTGCTCGGCAAGACCTCTCTCGAAGGCTACGTCGCGCCCCTGCCCCGCCGCGCGGTGGCCTCGCCGACGGCCACCGCGCCCACCAGCGTCGCCGCCGTCTCGCCGGTCAGCCGCAGCGAGCGGGTGCGCATCGACGAGGTCAAGCTCAACGACCTGTTCCCTTCACGGCTCGGCTTCTACGCCCAGCGGCCGCTCGGTCGCGTCGTGCTCCGCAACGACGGGCCGGTGGCCGTCGATGATCTGCGCCTCGAGGTCTCCCTCGGCGAGCTGACCAACGGCCCCCAGATCCTTCGCGTCGGATCGGTGCCGGCCAGTGGCCGCGTCGAGGTGCCGATCAAGCTCGTGCTCGATCGCCGGCGGCTGCTCGAGGTCTCGCAGCGGCGGCCGGCGCGCGTCGATCTGGCGCTCATCGACGGTCAGCAGCGCGAGGCGTTCACCGAAGCCTTGGTGCTCTGGGATCGGAACGCGCTCGACTGGAGCGAGCCCGATTCGGTCGCCGCCTTCGTCAACCCGAAGGATCCGATCGTCGTCGCGTTTGCCGCCGAGGCGCAGCGCCTCGAGGTCGCGACGATGCCCACGGCCTTCCGTACGCCGGCGGCGCTCTTCGACGCGATGATCGCGCTCGGTCTGCGCTACGCCCGCGATCCGCTCTCGCCCTACGGTGACAAGGCCGTCGACACCGTGCAGTTTCCGCGCGAAACCCTGGCCCGGAAGATCGGCGACTGCGACGATCTCGCAGTCCTCTACGCGTCCCTCATCCAGGCCTCGGGGCGCGAGGCGCGCCTGCTGCTGACGCCAGGACACATCCTGGTCGCGGTTGACAGCGAGCTGCCGACCAGCGAGCTGGCGCGCCTCGGCGGCAAGGGCCGCACCTTGGCCCTCGGCGATCGGCTGTTCATCCCCGTCGAGATCACCAAGCTCGACGAGGGCTTCGCCGCCGCGTGGCAGGCGGGCGCGGCAGAGGTGGGACGCTATCCGGATAAGCTCTCGACGGTGCACATCCCGAACGCCTGGGCGACCTGGCCACCCTTTCCGCAGGATGCGCCGGCCGAGCCGATCACCGCACCGACCGACGCTACGAAGAAGCTGCTGGTCGCGGACGCCAAGCGCCTCGACGCGCTCGAGAGCGCCGGGAGCAAGAGCGGCGGCGATGGCAAGCCGGACGGCAAGACGCTCGATCCGCGGCTGCAGCAGGCCATTGGGCACGCGCGCCGGGGCGAGAACGAGCAGGCGCACAAGCTCTTCCGCGAGCTGGCCGACTCGAGCAACCCGGCGTTGCGCGCCGCCGCTGCCAACGGCCTCGGCAACCTCGACACGCTCAAGGGCGCGTACAGCGACGCCATCGCTGACTACCAGCGCGCGCTGCGCTCGGGCGTCCGGACCGATGCGATCGAGCACAACCTGGGCGTGGCGCACTTCCTGGCCGGGCGCGGCCTCGAGGCCAAGCGCCACTTCTCGCGCGGCACCAAGGAGTCCAAGAAGATCGTCAAGAAGCTCGGCCTCGAAGAGCACGACACCGCAGAGGCGGCCAAGGGGCTGCGTGGCGCCTCGGGAGAACAGCACCTCGATCCGCAGAGCGCCCTCATCTGGATTCAGTGATGGACAACAACGATACGCTCGACGTCGTCGTTGGCGCAGACATCGGCAACTATCGCGTCACGGGCCTGCTCGGCGAAGGCGGCATGGGGCGCGTCTACCGCGCCGTGCACCCCGACATCGGCCGCCACGTCGCGATCAAGGTGGTGGCGAACCAGTTCTCGCTCGACTCGGTCGTGGTCGGTCGCTTCCGCGCCGAGGCGCAGGCGGTCCACCGCATCCGCCACCCGAACATCGTCGGCATCTCCGACGTCGGCTTGCTGCCCGATGGGCGGCCCTACTTCGTCATGGAGCTGCTCGAGGGCGAGCCGCTCAACGAGCGACTGGCGCGTGGGCCGATGGGGTTCGAGGAGGCGTGGCCGATCCTCGAGCAGACCCTCGACGCGCTCGCCGCTGCGCACGCCGTCGGCATCATCCATCGCGACCTCAAGCCCGACAACCTCTTCCTCACGCAGCAGCGCGGTCAGCCGTTCGTCAAGCTGCTCGACTTCGGCATCGCCAAGCTGCGCGAGCAGGGCAGCATGCGCGCGACCTCCGACGGGCAGATGCTCGGAACCCCCCTGTACATGTCGCCCGAGCAGGCGCTCGGCAAGGCCGCCGATGTCGGTCCCGCGTCCGACCTCTACTCGTTCGGCATCGTCATGTACGAGATGTTCACAGGCACCTTGCCGTTCATCGCCGACGCCCTCGGGATGCTGGTGGTGATGCACGCGCATGAGGAACCCCCTCCCCCATCGAGCAAGGCGAGCGCCGATCGGCCGATCGATCCACGACTCGAGGCGATCATCCTGCAGTGCCTCGCCAAGTCACCGGGCGATCGCTTCGCCTCCGCGACGGCGCTGCTCGACGCGTTGCGCTCGATTCGCGAGCAACCCGCGCCGACGGAAGGGCCGGTGGCGCGGCGCTCCGATCGCATCGTGATGGCCTCGATCTCGCCGGAGCTGGCGCGCACCTCGAGCGACGCCGCGCCGAGCACCGCTGCGGCCCTCGAGGCCGCGCGGGCCAAGCCTCGGCGCACGCTCGGTGTCGTCGCCGGTGGCGTTGCTCTCGCTGCGACGCTGGGAGCGATCGCCGTGAGCCAGCTGCCGCGCGGTCCCAAGCCGCTGTCGCCCGCGTCGTTGGCGCTTCCCGACTTTCCTGGACCGATCCTCGATGGCAAGGAGCTGCGGCGATGAAGCAACGGATCGGCATCGGAAGTCGGCTCGGCGCGACGCTGCTGCTGTCGACGAGCCTGGGCGGCTGCGGAGGGGTCTCCGGGATCGACGTCGCGGCGCGCTGGTCGGTCCAGCTCGTCGACACTCTCGAGGTCACGACGACGATTGGCGGCGGCACGCCAACGTCGCAGCTGATCGGCGAAGAAGGGACGATGACCAGCCCCCACTACATCTTGATCAAGTCGCCGCCCGACGAGACGATCGCCGTCTCAGTCACGGCGCGTCAGGGCGCAACCCCGCTGGCCGAGGGCGCGCTCGCCGTGCGACCGCGGCGCGGTGAGATCCTCGAGGTGACGCTCGATCTGCTGCCCAAGGAGCTGCCATGAACCGGCGATGGTGGATGTTGGCGTGTTCTGCGGTGCTCGGCGTCTCGCTGGCAGCGCGCGCCGATCTGAGCGACGAGGTGCGCCGAGAGACCAAGCCGCTGGCCGACAAGCGAGGCGGCGAGGTCAAGGCGGCCGATCGAGAGGCGGCCGCCAAGCAGAAGCGCGCACTCGCGGAGCTCGGTCGCGCCGAGCAGAAGGCCAAAGAGGCCCAGAAGCGACTGCAGCAGATCGCCGACGAGGCGGAGCGGGCAAGCGCCGCGGCCAAGGCCCAGGCGGCGCAGCTCGAAGCGGCGCAGCAGGCCAGCGCCCGCGCCCACGCCGGTGTCGAGGCGCTCCAGGCACTCGACGCCGCCGCGACCAAGATCGCGCGCGGCGATCATCAGATCGAGGCCGAGCTCGCGCGGGCGAGCAGCGATCCGGCGCTCAAGCGAGCGGCGACCGCGCTGGCCGCCGCGGCCGCCTACCTGACCGGCGACGACGCCAAGGTCAACGCGCTGCTGACGCCCGAGCTGCTGGGCGCCTACCCGTCGAGCAAGCGCTGGCTCGGGTTGGCCAAGCTACGGCAGGGCGATCGCGAGGCCGCCTATTCGCACCTGAAGGCGGCCCCTCTGCAGCCCGGTGACACGCTCGCCCACTCCAAGCTCGGCGAGCTGGCGCTCGCCCACAAGGACCTCGCGACGGCGCGCTCCGCCTATCAAGCAGCGTGGAAGAGCGCGCCGCACGATGGCGCGCTGGCGCTGGCACTCGGCAAGATCTTGATCGCGCTCGGCCAGACCAAGGAGGCCCTCTCTCCGCTCGGCGCCGCCGCGGCGGAGGCCGGCGGTCAGGAGGGGGCCTATCTCCTCGCGGTCGCGCTCGATCGATCCGGGGACACGACGAAGGCCGAGCTGGCGTGGGGTCGCGTCGTTGGTGCCGACAGCGGCCGAACGCACGCGTCTGCCTCCTCCACGCGGATCGGCCGCACCCTCGACGTGCTGCAGACAGCGCCCCCCTGGGAGAGCCCGCCCGACCAGCTCGACGTCGAGGCGGCGCGGCGGCGCTTAGCGTCGCTCCGCCTCGACCGCGGCGATCCGGAAGGCGCGCTGCAGCTCGTCGCCAAGGCGCCAGAGACGGCCGAGGTTCTCTATCTCCGAGGACTCTGCACCCTGGCAGCGGAGCGCTTCGCCGAGGCGCTCGCGCACTTCGAGGCGGCGCAGAAGCTCGCGCCCAGCCGCGCCGAGATCGGGCTCGGCGCCGCAATCGCGCTGTTGCAGCTGGGCGACGCCCCGCGCGCCCACGAGCTGCTCGTCAAGCTGCCTGTCGACGATCGGATCCAGCTTGCGACCGCGCTGGCGCTCTTCCGCATGGGCAAGACCGAGCCGGCCGTCGAGCTCTCTCGACGCTTGGCGTCCTCGAAGTTGGTCGGTGACCTGGCCGCGACCAACTGGGCGGCACAGCTGATGGGCAAGGCGCGACGCGAAGAGATCCTGGCCGCGCTCGGCAAGCCGAAGACCGCCGAGGGACAGCTGCTCCTGGCGCGCCTCCAGCTCGACGGTAACCCGGCGGCCAGCAAGGCCGCGGCTCGCGCCGCGATCGAGCTGCGACCGACGTTCGCCGATGCGTTCCTCGCGTCGGCGCGCGCCGAGGAGCAGCTCGGCGAGCTCGAGGGCGCTGAGCGCTCGGCGCAGCGCGTCCTCGAGCTGTCGCCTGACGCGCTCGACGCCCGCATCCTGCTGGCCCGCGTCTACGGCCGGCGCGGCGATCTCCAGCGCCAGGCCAGCGAGCTCGCCCGCATCCGCCAGGTCAGCGAGTCCATTCAGGCCGCTCAGCCGCGCCGCACCGTCGCCGTGATCGCGTTCGACAACAACACCGGCGACGTCGCGCTCGACTGGATGCGCCACGGCGTCGCCGAGGCGCTGGTCTCGGATCTCAGCCGCATCGGCTCGCTGACCTTGATCGAGCGCACGCAGCTGCAGAAGGGCTTCGCCGAACAGAAGCTCCAGGAGCTTGGCTTCGCCGACCCGACGGGCGCCGCCAAGGTCGGCAAGCTGGTCGGCGCCGACGCCCTGCTGGTCGGTCAGATCGCCAAGGGTGGAGACCTGCTGCGACTCGACGGCCGGATCGTCGACCTGCAGACCAACAAGGTGCTGCGCACCGGCAGCGCGCAGGGCAAGGCCACGGACCTCTTCGAGCTCGAGCGTCGCCTCGCCCTCGACCTGGTCGCCGAGTACGCAGCGGTCACGCCCCGTGAGCGCATGGATCTGTTCGCGGCGCCCCACTCGTCGCTCAAGTCGCTCGAGACCGTCGCCAAGGTTCGCGCGCTGACCGCGGAGGGGCGCGACGCCGACGCACGAGCGCAGTTCCAGCGGCTCCTGGCCGAAGATCCGCAAGCGGCCGAGAAGCTGCGCGCGCTGCAGCGGAGCTGGGCCGACAAGGGCGCCACCGTCGCGGTCGTGCCCCTCCACAACGCCTCGGGTCGAACCGAGGAGCAGTGGGTCGGCGTCGGCCTGGCCGAGGCCCTCACCACTGACCTCCGCAAGGTCGGGCTGTTCCTGGTCGAGCGTCAACAAGTCGAGCGGCTCATGCAGGAGCGGCGCTTGACCGAGATCTTCAACCCCACGCAGGCCGCCGGAATCGGTCGTCTCGTCGGCGCGACGCTGCTGGTCATCGGTTCGTACCAGGTCGCCGGAGAGCGCCTGCGCGTCGATACGCGCCTGGTCGACGTCGCGAGCGGCGAGGTGATCCAGAGCTACTCCGCCGAAGGACGCAGCGATGAGCTCTTCGCGGTCGAGCGCCAGCTCATCGCCAAGATGAGCAGCGCGCTCAAGGTCGATCCGGGCGCCATCGACGACAAGGCGCTCGCGCAGGGCAAGCCGTCGTTCGACGACTTCAAGCGCTACATCCAGTCTTCGTCACGACTCGCCATCGGTCGCGCCGCTGGCGAGGTCCGCGTCCGCTCGCTGGCCGTCGGCACGGTGCGACGCGCCGAGGGGGGCGACGACGCGGCCGGCACCGCGCTGCTCAAGCTGCAGCTCGAGAAGCGCGCCGCGGTCGCGGTGCGGCTCACCGCCGCCACGGATGCAAAGCAGGCCGGCGCCGACGTCCTCGTGCTCGGCACGGTGTCGCGCGTCGGCAACGGACTGCGGATCGATCTGCGCGGGGTTGCGTCGCAGTCTGGCGAGGTCGTCGCGGCCGGCACCGCCGAGGGCAAGGACGAGCAGGCCTATGACGAGGCGGCCCGACAGCTCGCCGAGAGTCTCGGGGTGCTGCGCAAGGGCGAGAAGCAAAGCCAGGCCACGCCGCTCCACAAGAAGTGGTGGCTGTGGACGATCGTCGGCGCGGTCGTCGTCGGAGGCGTCGCGGCCGGCACCGTGCTCGGCACCCAGCAGCGGTTGCCCTACGCGGACACGACTCTAGTGACGCGGTAAGCAGACCGCGGCGACCGTCACCTCTTCGCGGTCGTGATAGAGCTGCCGGATCTTGAGCGACGACCAGCCGGCGTCGAGGAGCATCTCGCGGATGCGCTCGATCGTGGCCGCCTTCTGCTTCATCGGCAGCTTGATGTTGGCGACGAGGAAGCGCGCCCAGCCGCGCCGCGCCCACCGACAGAAGAGGCCGGCCGTGTCGAGGGGCCGAAACGCCAGATCGGCGAACAGCCAGTCGACGGGCTCGTCGGGCTCGAAGGTGAAGGCGTCGCGCTCGAGGTGGTAGCAGCCCTTCTTGTTGCGCAGCGATGGCGCCAGCTTGCCCATGTCGACGGCGAGCACTCGGGCGCGCTTGTCGAGCAGCACGTAGGTCCAGCCACCGGGCGCAGCGCCGAGGTCGACGCAGAGATCGTTGGGCTCGGGCTCGCGGCCCAGCCAGACGAAGGCCTCCATCAGCTTGGTCGCGGCGCGTGACGGCGCCTGCTCGGGGATCGACATGCGGAGGCGACCGCCGGGCGCCAGGCTGATCGCGTCGCGGCACGGCAGCACGCCGAGCGCCAGCGACTCGGGCCGCCACAGGCAGGCCTGCGCGTAAAAGCCGTGCTCCTCGCGCGCCTCGGCCGCCGTTGCCCGCCGCTGTGCCGCCCAGTCCGGGGCAAGACGGTCAATCTGCTTGACGATCTCTTCTTCGAGCTTGGCGGCCCGCTGCGCCAGGAGGTTGCCCTGCTCCCCATCGGGGACCCAGACACTGAAGGACCAGACGCGCAGCCGCCCCTTGGCCTGTGCGCGCAGCAGCGTCAGGAGCTGGAGGGCGACGATGCTCGCCTCGGGCTTGAGCACCGCAGCGACGGGAAAGCCCTGCCGCGCGAAGGCCAGCTCGCGATCGTCGCGGAGCTTCCAGCGCTCGTTGCTCAGGATCACCAACCCCTCGCTGACGCGACGCACGTCGTTGCGCACGTCGAGGAGCTGCAGCTCGTCGCCGAGATCCTGCTCGGCGCCCGGGCGCGTCGCGAACAGCCAGTTGCCGACGCGCGGCGAGCCGTCGAGGATCGGCTGGGTCGGACGCGGCTCGCGGCTGCGCTGCCGCGGCGCCCCGCCGTCCCCGTCGACGCCG
>CAZPEY010000104.1:0-15722 GCA_964585665.1 uncultured Polyangiaceae bacterium
TCCTCCCGCCACTCCACCTCGATCCCGTTCTTCTCGTCGATAATCTCGCTCTCGTTCTCGGGCTCCTCGTCGGAGGCGCGCGCCGGGACGATCTTCTTCAGCTTGTCGTGCAGGCCGGCGCTCAGCTTGTCGGCGAGGAAGTCGAGGACGTCGGCGTCGAGGTAGTAGTCGGCGTCCGCGTCGTGCTCCTCCTCGAGAGAGTCGATGAGCTCCTGGCGCTCGTCGCTGGTGATCTCGAACAGCTTGTCCCCGGTCGCCTTGTTGTAGAGGTAGATGGCCATGGCCCGCACCATACCATGGCGGCTGCGCCCTTCGTTTGTCGCGCAACCCACCAAGATTGCCGCGGTTGGATGTGGGGGATCCAGCGTGATACGGTGGAATGATGAGGCAACGTCTGCTCGTCGCGCTTTTTCTCGTGCTCGCTGCTTGCGGCAAGGACTCGGTAGGGCCAGGCGACGGGGGACACGGCGACGGCGGCCTCGGCGACGGCGGCTCGAACCAACCGCTCGTGATCGCGCCGCTCGCGCCGACGATCACCGCGACGACGGCGGCGCCGAACCCGACGCAGGCGTTCACCGCGACCCAGGGCGGCGCGTCGGTCGCGGCGATGTGGACCGCGGCGCCGGCGACGCTCGGCAGCATCAACGCGACGACGGGCGTCTACACCGCGTCGGGAACGAGCGCCGGCCAGGGCACGATCACCGCGAGCTTCGGCGGCAAGACCGCCACGACGACGATCACCGTCAAGCTCGACTCGTCCCAGAACGGCGATCCCGCGTACCCCGGCGGCACGCCCGGACCCGGCGGCTACGGCGGCGTCGGCGGCGACGGCCCGGGTGCGCCGGTCAGCGACACCCTGAAGGCGACGCTCGACGGAGCGGCGGCGGCCGACGCGACGGTCAAGCTGCTCTATCCGTACGACGGTACGGTGTGGCCCAAGGGGCTGCTCGCGCCGCTGCTGCAGTGGGAGTCGGGCAGCCACAGCTTCGACGCGGTCAAGGTCACGCTCGTCGAGAACAGCTACACGTACACCGGCTACTTCGGCAAGCCCGCGTCGGTGACCGGCAAGTTCAAGAACGTCCCCATCCCGCAGAAGGCTTGGGACGATCTGTCGAACGCCAACGTCGGCGAGGCGGTGACGGTGAGCCTGGTCTTCGCCGAGGGGACGAACGCCGTCGGACCGATCGTCCTGTCGTGGAAGATCGCCGGCGCGTCGCTCAAGGGCACCGTCTACTACAACTCGTACGGCACCAACCTCGTCGCCAACTCGGGCGAGCCGAGCTGCGGCAACGGCGACACGGGCTGCGGCACCAAGAGCAACCGCCACGGCCCCGACTTCGGCGGCGCGACCCTCGCCATCCAGCCGGGCAAGACCGATCCGGTGCTGGTCGCCGGTACGAGCAGCACGAACAACTCGGGCTGCCGCGTCTGCCACACCGTCAGCGCCAACGGCGCCCGCCTGCTCACGCAGCACGGCGCCGACTATGACAAGACCAGCCTCTACGAGCTGACGATGAGCAACACGGAGAGCACGTTGACCGGCTCGTCGCGCGCCTTCCCGGCGATGTATCCCGACGGGAGCTGGTTCTTCTCGAGCTCGGGCGGGATCATCAACGGCGACAGCTCGTCGCGCGGCTACGGCCTGCCCGGTGGCGCCGGCCTGCCGATGCAGCCGAGCGGCCTGCCGAACAACTTCCAGGCTGCGCTGCCCGCCTTCTCCCCCGACGGCAAGCACCTGGCGTTCAACTACTTCGGCGGCACGACCGACGCCGACGGCAAGTCGCTCGGCCTGCTCGATTTCGACTTGGCGACGGTCGCGTTCTCGGGCCTCAAGAAGCTGTTCACGCCGATGGCGCCCAACGACGGCGTCGTCGTCTGGCCATCCTTCCTGCCGACCTCGGGCGCGGTGATCTTCGAGCTCGAGACCAAGACCAACGAGTGGGGCTTCACGCGGTACGGCAATCAGGGCCACCTGTGGATGTACGATCTCGTCGGGCAGCAGGCGGTGCCGCTGGCCAAGCTCAACGGCGATGGCTACCTGCCGACGCTCGACGCGACGGGACACACCGCGGCGGTAGAGCCCTTCGTCAACTACGAGCCGACGGTCAACCCGATCGCGTCGGGCGGCTACGCCTGGGTCGTGTTCACCAGCCGGCGCCTCTACGGCAACGTCGCGACGATCGATCCGTGGCACTCCGATCCGCGCGAGTACCACTGGCAAAAGGAGATCACGACCAAGAAGCTCTGGGTCGCGGCGATCGATCTCAACGCCCCCGCGGGGACGGATCCGAGCCACCCGGCCTTCTACCTGCCGGCGCAGGAGCTCTTCGCAGGCAACATGCGCGGCTTCTGGGCGCTCGATCCCTGCCGCCCCGACGGCGAGGCGTGCAACGCGGGCAGCGACTGCTGCGGCGGCTACTGCGATCAGATCGATCCGACGACCTCGATGTGCACCTCGACGCCGCCGGTCTGCGCCAAGGAGTTCGAGAAGTGCAAGACCGCGGAGGACTGCTGCGACAAGGCGGCCGGCATCGAGTGCATCAACGAGCTGTGCACGTACGGCTCTCCGCCGATTCCCTGATCGTCCGCGATCGCACGCCACACCGCCACAAGCTGATCTACGATGGAGCGGTGAAGCTCCTTCGATCCGCTGTCTTGTTGCTCTGCCTCGGCGCGACGGGCGCAGCCCGCGCCGACGAGGCCACGCTCACGGCCAAGGAACACTACAACCGCGGCACCGTCGCGTACGGCCTCGGCAAGTACGACGTGGCGGCGCGCGAGTACGAGGCGGCGTTCGAGAAGCGCGCCCTGCCGGAGTTGCTCTTCAACGCGGCCCAGGCGCACCGTCTCGCGAACAACAAGCGCCGCGCCATCGTGCTCTACCAGAACTACCTCCGGCTGTTTGGCGATCGGGTGCAGAACACCGACGAGGTGCAGCGCCTCATCGGCCAGCTCAAGAGCGCCGTCGCCGCCGAGGACGCGGCGACGAGCAGCCCGCCGCAGGGCCCCAAGACCGTCGAGCCGGGCGGCAAGCCGACGACGGTCGTCGACACCAAGCCCTCGATCGTCGCAGCGCCGCCCGCGCCGCCGCGCAAGCGGACGCCAGCCTGGGTCTGGGGCGTCGTCGGCGCTGGCGCGGCCGTCGTGATCGCCGGCGTCGCCGTGGGCGTCGTGTTCGGCACCCGGCCCCATGACCCGAGCCCCTCGCTGGGCTCGGTGCGAGGAAACTGATGATGGTGCGCGCAAGTCTCCTGGGTCTCCTCGCCTGCCTCGTCACCCTTGGCGCCTGCGACAAGACCCGCGCCTGCAAGCAGGGGACGGTCTTTGCGACCGTGTCATTCGCCGGCGCCGCGATCGGCGCCACCACCCTCGAGGTGAGCGTCTCGATCGGGAGCGGCGTCGCGCGCACCGAGTCGGTGACGCGCACCGGGAGCGCGACCACCGGCACGATCGAGGTGACCTTCCCGAGCGGCTATCCCAAGGGCGAGACGGTGACGATCGCGATCCTGGCGCGCACCGGCGGTGTCGAGGTCGGTCGCGGCAGCGCGTCCGTCCTCCTCTCCGGCTCGTGCGGCAGCGTCGCGATTGACGTCGGCGTCGCGGCCAGTGACGGCGGCCTCGGCGACCTGGCGAGCGGCGACGGCGCTGATCTGGCGACGAGCGGCGATGGGCCGGTGCCCGATCTCCTGGCGCTCGATCTGACCGGCTGTGTGCCGATCACTACGTGCCCAGCGACGGCCTGCGGCGACATCTCCGACGGTTGCAACGGCACGATCACCTGCGCGAGCGCCTGCCAGCTCAACGCCGTCTCCCCGTCGTTTGCCAACGCGGGCGACACCATCGCGCTCGAGGGCCGCTTCGGCGCGACGGCCAAGGTCGTCTTCCCCGGCGGTGTCGAGGTCGACGCGACGGTGCTCGGCCCGAACCGCCTCTCGGTCGTCGTCCCGCCGGGTTCGGGCGAGGGCCAGCTCCATGTCACGACGGCCGGCGGCACGACGCGCGACGTCGGCTTCCGTCGCATCGGCTTCACCGTCGACGTGCAGCCATGGAACGAGTCGTATCCGCAGGTCGAGTACGGGCGCGAGGCGAGCGCGACGGAGAACTACCGCGCCTACGCCGCGCCGCTCGTCACCGAGCGCTTCGTCTGGCTCTTCGGTGGCTTCGACGACGCGGTCGGCATGGAGCGCGCGATGGTCAACGCCGACGGCACGCTCGGTCGCTTCAGCCGTCAGTCGGTCGGCCTCGTGACCGGGCGCGAGGAGGCCGCGGCCGTGCGCATCGGCAACTTCGTTTACTTGATCGGTGGGCGAGACGCGACGCGCTCGTCGATCGCCTCGGTCGAGCGCGCGCCGCTCAACCTCGATGGCACGCTAGGCGCGTTCGTCGCGTACAACGCCGCGACGCTCAAGGCGTCCGTCACCGTCGGACCGACCACCTACACGGGCCGGTATCACCACGCGCTCGCGGTGGTCGGCGACAAGCTCTACGCCTTCGGCGGCCTGGTCGGCAACGAGTGCAACTCGCCGACTGCGCTCGACACGATCGAGGCGGCGACGATCGCGCAGGACGGCTCGATCTCGGACTTCGAGCTCCTCGCGACCAAGCTCCCGGCCGCCGCCGACGCGACCTCGGTCGTCGTGCGGCAGCAGCGGATCTTCGCGATCAAGCAGCAGACGGTGTGGATGGCGAGCATCGGCGGCGACGGCACGCTCGGCGCGTTCGCCGACACGGGGCAGATGGTCGGCAGCTTCGCGCAGCGCCCGATCCTGACGCTGCTCGGCGACAAGCTGTTTGCCTTCTCTCCGGGGGCCGGGGCGCGCGCCGCCTTCATGGCCGATGGCACGCTCGGCCCGTTCTCGAACATCCCGCGCCCGCTGCCGACGGCCGGGGCGCAGTCGTATCGCCCTGCGGTGTTCGCGATCGGCAACTACCTCTACGCGACCGCGTTCGGCGACTGGGCGCTGTGCGGCGGGCCCGGCGCGTCGCCCTCCCGCATCGTGATGCGCGCGGCGCTCGGCGCTGGCGACTCGCTGTCGACGTTCACCGACGACTCGGCGGCGACGTTGATCCACACGCGCACGCGGCCGGCCATCGCCGTCATCGGACAGCGCGTCTACGTGATCGGCGGACAGGCGAGCGCCGCCGATCCGGACATCGAGTACGCAACGCTGCGGCCCGACGGGAGCCTGTCGGCCTTCTCGGCGCTCGCAGGCGGCCTGGTCAACGACCGCGAGGGCGCGACCGCCGCGGTGGTCAACAACCGGCTCTATGTCGCGGGTGGCGACGCCGGGGGCTCGGTCGAGGTCGCGACGATCAACGACGACGGGTCGCTGTCGGCGTTCGCGCTCGCCAGCTTGGCGACGAGCACCACCCCGGTGGTGCTGGGTACCGCGCGCGCCGGCTTCCGCCTCGTCGCGATCCACACGAGCCGCCTCAACGATCCGACGGCGTCGCATGACAACGAGCGCCTCTGCGCGATCGGCGACGGCAACACCGTCGCGTGCGCCGTCCTCGACGACACGGGCAAGGTGAAGACGAACTTCACCAACGTCATCACCAGCGCGCCGAGCTACGGCAACCCGTCGTTCGCGATGGTCAACGACGCCGAGCTGTTCGCCGGCGGCCAGGGCGCCATCTCGTCGACGGACATCAAGACCGACGCCACGCTCGGCACGACGTTCAGTAACGCGTTTTCGGCGTCGATCAACATCGACGCCGCGATGACCTCGCTCGGCTTCTCCGTCTATGCGACGGGCGCGCGCGATCCATCGCCCCCCGGCAACAACGCGGACGGCTTCGTCGTCTTGATGCCGCGCGCGCTCACGGTGTCGGGGGTCACCGGGATCGGCGATCTGTCCGCGACCTTCTTCGACAAGCCGAACAGCAAGTTCGATCACCTCTACCACGCCGCCTTCCAGCTCGGGAACCGGCTCTACCTCGTAGGTGGGCTTGGCGACTTGGGAAATCCCGGCGTCACCGAGTCCGCGGAGTGGCGCTGAAAAATACTTTGTCACAAGCGGCGGGGGCTCTCCGTTGACCCAGGGAGCGCGAACGAACGCGCCTAACCCGAACGGAGAACGAACATGATCCCGATGCCGAACCTGCAGTCCCACTCCCAACCCAACGCTGGCGGTCGCCTGGTCACCGTCGATGGACGCACGCTGCCGCTGCGCGGAGCGGCGCTGCGCGTCGAGTGCAAGGGCGGCCTCGGACGCGTGGTGCTGCAGCAGCGCTTCGAGAACGTCTACGACGAGCCGCTCCACGTGACCTACCTCATGCCGCTGCCCGCAGACGGCGCGGTGTCGGGGTACGCGTTCGTGCTCGGAGATCGCCGGATCACCGGCGAGGTCGATCGCAAGCAGCGCGCGCGGCAGCGCTTCGAGCAGGCGCTCGCCGAGGGGCGCTCGGCGGGCATCGTCGAGCAGGAGCGCTCGAGCCTGTTCACCCAGGAGCTCGGCAACATCCCGCCCCACAGCGAGGTGACCGCCGAGATCATCGTCGATCAGAAGCTGCAGTGGCTCGCCGAGGGCGCCTGGGAGTGGCGCTTCCCGACGGCGATCGGTGCGCGCTATCAGGGCGCGGCGGGGCGCGTCGCCGACGCGAGCAAGCTCGAGGTGGCGGTGGCCAAGGACGGTCTGCCGGTGCGCCTCAAGCTCGCCTTGACGATCGGGGACGCCATCGCCACCGGCGGTCGCGTCAGCTCGCCCGATCACGCGCTCCATCTGCTGACCACGGCGAGGGGTACCGAGGTCGAGCTCACCGATGAGAGCGGTGCTCGCCTCGACCGCGACGTCGTGGTGCGCTGGCCGGTCGCGCGGCGTCAGCCCGGCGTGTCGTTCGCGTGCGGTCGGCCGTCCGAGCATCGCCAGACGAGCACGAGCGCGTTCGCGCTGCTCTCGCTGGTGCCGCCCGAGGCTGGAGCGCAGACGGCGGTGGCGCGCGATCTCATCCTGCTCTTCGACACGTCGGGCAGCATGGGCGGGCGGCCGCTCGAGCAGTCGCGCAAGGTCGCGCTGGCGCTGCTCGACTCGCTCGGGCCGAGCGATCGCCTCGAGATGATCGAGTTCTCGACGACGGCGCGGCGCTGGCAGAAGCAGGCGGTGCACGCTGACGAGAAGCAGAAGCGCGCGGCGCGCGATTGGCTCAAGCGCCTCAACGCCGCCGGCGGCACCGAGATGGTGACCGGCGTGCTCGAGGCCTTGCAGCCGATCGGCGCCGAGTCGCAGCGCCAGGTGGTGCTGCTCACCGACGGCTACATCGGCTTCGAGACCGAGGTGGTGCGCGCCGTCTGCGACAAGCTGCCGGGCTCGTCGCGCCTCCACGTCGTCGGCGTGGGCTCGTCGGTGAACCGCTCGCTGACCCAACCCGTGGCCCGCGCAGGTCGCGGCCTCGAGCTGGTCATCGGCATCGACGAGGATCCGAGCGCCGCGGCCGCGCGCATCGTCAAGGCGACGGCGCAGCCGATCGTCACCAACCTCGCGATCGAGGGGGCCGCGCTGCAGGAGCAAGCTCCTTCCCGTCTGCCCGATCTGTACGCCGGGATGCCGGCGCTGTGTGCCCTGCGCATCGATCCGGCGGGCGGCGAGCTGCGCCTGCGCGGTCGCACTGCCGACGGAGAGTGGCACTCGTCGATCCGCATCGAGCCGGTTGCTGCGGGGCAGGGGCCGCAGGCCGCGGCGGCGCTCTTCGCGCGTGAGCGCGTCGAGGATCTCGAGCTCGAGCGGGCCGCCGGCGGCGACGCGACCGCGATCGACGCGCGCATCGAGACGCTTGGCCTGCACCACCAGATCGCGACGCGCCTGACCACCTGGGTGGCGATCAGCGAGGCGATCACCGTCGACGTCACGGCACCGACGCGGCGCGAGGAGATCCCGCAGGAGCTGCCGCACGGCGTCTCCGCCGAGGGGCTCGGGCTGCGCGCGGTCGCGCCGTCGCCGCAGTCGACGCTGACCGGTGGCGTCGCGTTCGAGTCGGTTGCCGCCGCGCCGATGGCGATGGCGCCGCCTGCACCCATGCCGTCGATGGCTGCTGCCCCCGGTCGCGCGCGCGGCGAAGGCGGAGCGGGCGCGGGAGCCGGCGGGCCGCCCCCTTCGGTCGGCGCACCCAAGAAGGGCATGAGCGTGCTGCGGCGTGCCGTCGACTCCCTCAAGGAGAAGATCGCCGATGTGATGGCTCCCTCCGAGCCGAGCCCGGCCGATGCGCCGGCGAAGACGGACGTCGCCTCCGAGGTGGCGGACGATCAGGACGAGGCGTCGGCGCCTGTCGAGGCCAAGCGCGAGCGTGAGACGTCAATCGGGCAGACGCGCACCGGCAGCTTCCCGTCGCGGCGCCTGCGCGGCAAGCTCCGGGTCCTGGCGGGCGGCGAGGCGGTGATCGAGGTCGAGATCGATACGGAGATCGAGTGGACACTGCCCACGATGACGGTCGTCAAGATGCTTGACCGCATGCTCGGACAGGCGGTGGTGTTGATCGAGCGCTCGACGCGGGACGGCAAGCTCACTGCCGGCCAGACGGCGCGGCTCGTGCTGCGGATCGATCAGGTGCCCGCCGAGGTGTGGCTGCCGTTCGCGATCATCGAGGTCGAAGCGGCGTGACCCAGGCGCCCGTCGATCTCGACGTGCATCTGCCGGCGATCGGCGCCGGCGACCAGGCGGCCTTCGCTGCTTGGCTCGCCGGCGCCGAGGCGCCGCTCCGGCTCGGCCTGCGTCGCTTCGCCGCTGCGTGCGACACCGAGGCGGCGCTGCAAGAGACGTTGCTCCGCATCTGGCAGCTCGCACCCACCGTCACCAGCGACGGTTCGCCCAACGCGCTCCTGCGCTTCGCCCACCGCATCGCGCGCAACCTCTGCATCGATGAGACGCGGCGCCTTCGTCAGGTGCCGCTCGACGAGGAGCTCCTGGCGACGCTGCCGGCCGAGGCGCCGGCCCTCGTCGATCCGCTGCTGCGGCGCG
Source organism: uncultured Polyangiaceae bacterium (assembly GCA_964585665.1). GTDB lineage: Bacteria > Myxococcota_A > Polyangia > Palsa-1104 > Palsa-1104 > CAZPEY01. The sequence continues at coordinate 8,952 of CAZPEY010000104.1, forward strand.
CCATCGCCGAGTGTCGGGAGCAGCTCCCGAGCAAGCCAGCGGCGGTGCTCGCGCAGCGCCTCAGCGACGGTGGCCAGCGGCCCGACGCGGTGCTGGCGCGGCTGCTCGGCATGACGCTCAACACGTTCCTCCAGAACTTCACGCGGGCGCGAAAGCTGCTCGCGGAGTGCCTCGGCAAGAAGAGGGTGGAGCTATGAAGCTCGACGAGAACCTCGTCAGTCACGCGACCTCGGCGCACCGGGCGCGCGATGCGGACGGCCGCGTGCTGCCCGATCCGGCGTGGATGGATCTCGACGCTGACGGCCGTCGCGCCGCGTTCGAGGAGACGGTGCGCCTCCGTCGCATGGAGGCGGCGCTCGACCCACAGGGCTTGACTCCAACGGCATATGCGGTGCTCGCGCGCCTTTCGCGGTAAGCGCCCACACCAGGAACGTCCTGCGTGATCTTGGTGCTTGGATTTCCTATTGTCGAATCATGCGGAACTCGATGCTCGTTCTGGTCGTTTCGTGTGCGGGACTGGTCGCTTGTAGCAAGGAGAGCGGCACCAACAACGGCGGTGGCGGCGATGGCAGCTCGTCGGCGCACGACCTGAAGGGCGCGGCGCCGCCCGATCTGCTGGGAGCGCAGCCTCCCGATCTGTGGGGTGTTGCCCCACCTGACCTCACTGGTGTTCCTCCCGGTGACATGGCCTCGCAGCCCACCAAGACGGGCCCGGAGAACGTCCCGCCCGCGCCCGTCTATGACGACATCGGCATCTACGTGTCGCCGAGCGGCAGCGATCAGACCGGCGATGGAACCGAGGGCAAGCCCTACAAGACGATCCTCTACGTGCTCGACAACGTCGCGACGTCCGGCGACACGATCATCCTGCGCGCCGGCGAGTACGTCGAGGAGGTGCGCATCCGCAACCCCAACATCACGATCCGCTCGCACTCCGGCGAGCTGGCCAAGATCTCGCAGCCGCCGACGATCGACGGCAACAACGCGGTCGTGCCGGTGTTCTTCGACGTCGACTCCGACGGCAGCAAGCTGCAGCGGGTCGAGGTCACGGGAGGCTTTTACGGGATCATGCTGCAGACCAAGTGGGACTGGGGCGATCCGAGCGACACGATGGGCGCGACCAACATCACCATCGAGGACTCGATCATCCACGACACTGGCCGCGACTGCATCAAGGTCACGCCGCAGTCAGACAACGTGACGATCCGCCGCACGGAGATCTACAACTCGGGCAAGGGCTATCCGAGCGGGACTCCGCAGTCGGACAAGAACGCCGAGGGCATCGACGTCGTCAACGCGGACAACGTGCTCGTGCAGGACTGCTACATCCACGACACAGCGACGACGGGCGTCTACCTGAAGGGCGGCTCGACGGGCGGCATCATCGAGCGGACGCGCGTCGAGCGCACCGGCTCGCTCGGCATCGTACTCGGCTTCGACACCAGCCCCGAGTTCTTCGATCTCGTCACCAACCCCGACTACTACGAGAACATCGACGGCACGGTGCGCAACTGCATCGTCGAGGACACGCCCTACGCCGGCATCGCGCTGTACGCGGCGAAGAACCCCAAGATCCTCAACAACACGATCGTCAACACCGCCAAGGACGGCCACTCGCCGATCTACTTCGGTGTGACGCTGCAGGACTACGACCCGGTCGCCAAGCGCCCCGCGACGGTCAATCCCATCATCGTCAACAACCTGGTGTGGCAGCCGGCCCCGGGCGAGTGCGTGTACATCCGCTTCTTCGACGAGCTCGGCGGGCTCAATGGCCTCTCCGGCCCGGCGACGATGGACAACAATCTCTACTATGCGGTGGGCGGGGCGTGCACGTTCAGCGACGCACGCGCAGGAGGCGTCGATCAAGTCTCTCTCGCCGACTGGCGAACGCACATCGGCGGCGAGGCCGCCTCTCTCACGGCCGATCCGCTGCTGACGTCTGACCGCCACCTTCAGTCGGGGTCGCCGGCGATCGACAAGGGGCAGACGCGCGACGAGATTGGCTTCGACATCGATCGGCAGGCCCGCAGCGGCAGCAACGACATCGGCGCCGACGAACGGCAATAGCAAGCCCGCTCCGTCGATGGTACGCTCCAGTCGTGAGCGACGCGCCCAACTCCTCGGGCAACGCCCCGACGGTGCTGTCGACCGACAGCGAGCCGCCGGCGGACGAGCGAGCGCCCTGGGTGGCCGATGACGTCACCGTCGTCGGCGAGCGCTACCGCCTGCAGCGCCTGATCGCGCAAGGGGGCATGGGGACCGTCTATCGGGCCTTCGACAACGAGCTGGAAGAGACGGTGGCGCTCAAGGTGCTGCGCCGTGAGATCGTCAGCCAGCCCGGCGTTCTCGAGCGCTTTCGGCGCGAGGTCAAGCTGGCGAGACGGGTGACCCACCCCAACGTGGCGCGCACGTTCGACATCGGCGAGCACGACGGCATCAAGTTCCTCACGCTTGAATTCGTGGACGGACATCCGCTGCGCCACGAGCTGCGGCCTGGCACGCCGATGGCGGAGTCGCGCGCGGCAGCGATTGCGGCTGCGGTCGCGCTTGGGCTGGAGGCTGCGCACGCCGTCGGGATCGTCCATCGCGACCTCAAGCCGGAGAACATCCTGCTCGGCAGCGACGGCCGAATCCTGATCTCGGACTTTGGGATTGCGCGCGCCGATCGCGAGGCGGGGGCGCTCGAGACGAGTGGGCTCTTGCTCGGTACGCCGATGTACATGGCCCCCGAGCAGGTCGAGGGGCGCGTGGTCGATGGGCGCGCGGACCTCTTCGCGCTTGGCGCCATCCTCTTCGAGATGTTGACCGGGGCCGCCCCCTACGAAGGCGGAAGCCCCGTGGCGATCGCCGCCGCGCGGCTCACCGGCGCGCCGCCCGATGCGCGCGACTACGTTGCCGAGCTGTCGATCGGCTTGCAGACGCTGGTCCAGCGCCTGCTGCAGATCGATCCAGCGGCGCGCCCGCAGACCGCGCGGGAGGTCTCGGATGCGCTGTCCGAAATCGTCGGCTCGGGGAGCCTGCCGACGCGGCCGCGCGCTCCGGTGCGCGCCGTCGTGACACCGCGCGCACCGCTGGCGGTCTCGACGGCGGTGGTCCTGCCGCTGTTCAACCGCGGAGATCGACAGGACGACTACCTGGCAGACGGGCTCACCGAGGATCTGATCGATCAGGTCGCGATGGGCGGGACGCTGCGCGTACGACCGTTCGGCTCGGTGCAGCGCTTCTCGCAGCGGCAGACCGGGGTCGCGCCTGATCCGATCGCCGTCGGACGGGAGCTCGGCGTCGACCTCGTCGTCGAGGGCACGATGCAGCGGACCTCGTCCCAGATCTTTCGGATCACGGTGCGCGCGACGCTGGTGCGTGACGGCTTCCAGGCGTGGGCGCAGCGCTTCGAAGTTCCGCAGTCCGAGCTCCTCCGCTTGAGTGACCAGATGGCCGCTGGCATCGTCCAGGCGAGCACCGGCGAGGAGCAGGCGCGCCCCAGCCGCGCCGCCGCTGACAGTGGGGCCATCGACTTCTATCTGCGGGCGCGCCACCAGCTCCAGCGGTTCGATGTAGCGACGATCGAGCAGACGCTCAGCCTTGCCGACGAGGCGATGCGTCTGGCACCCGAAGATCCTGCCTTCGTCGTGCTCGCGGCGTCCCTGCAGGCGCGCGCCTGGTTCAACGGCTATGCCGATTCGGCGGCGCGCGCGGATGCGATTGTTCGGCGCGCGCTCGAGCTCGCGCCCGACCGGGGAGAGCCCCACCTTGCGATGGCGACCCTCGAGAGCCAGCGTCATAACTTCGGAAGCGCCGTTCGTCACCTCCGCACCGCGCTGCGTAAGAACCCGATGCTCGCCGATGCACACGCGCTCATCGGCCGCCTGCTCGGCGAGGTGGGCGATGTTCCACGCGCGGTGCGCTACCTCGAGACCGCCCTGCGCCTCGATTCCGGCGAACAGTACGTGCTCGCGGACATCGCGCGCCTCTACGTGTTGGCCGGGGAGCACGACAAGGGACTGGCGTATCTCGATCGCTGTGCGGCGTTGCGCGGTCACGCGATGTGGGCGCAGCTTGCCCGCGTGCTCTCGTGGGTGCGTGACAAGGAGCGTTCGTTTGCGCTGCTCCAGATCCCCGAGCTTGCCGAGCCACGGAACCAGCTGTCCAAGATGGTGCTCGAAGGGATCCTCAACCCCGAGACGTTTGGGGATCCACGCGGCCTCATCAACATCTCTGGACGCGCCGCTGGGGCGAGCGCGCGCGGACGATCGTTTTCCTACCAGATCGTCGCCGAGTACCTCTCGGCGATCGGCGATCTCGACGGCACGATGGCCGCGCTCGAGGACGCGGTGACCGCGGGCCTGATCGACGCGTTGTGGATCGAAGGACTGCCGGCGTTCGCGCAGCTCAAGTCTCGGCCGCGTTTCGTTGAGCTGCAGCGCGTCGTGCGGACGCGCGCCGACGGACTGCTCGGCCTGGTCAAGGATCTGTGAGGGTGCGCTTCATCGTCGGTACGGTCGGTCTCGTGGGTCTCGTTGGGCTCGCGTTCGGCGCATCGCCGGCCCCCGCGTCTGCTCGCTACTTCGACTCGGCGAGCGCGGCGGTGTTGAGCCTGGTGCAGAAGAAGCCGCGCGTCGTCGCGTTCGGGGAGTACCACCAGGTCAAGGGGAGATCCGCAGCGCCCTCGGCGCTCAAGCACTTCTCCGACGAGATCCTCGATGCGCTCGCACCCCGCAGCGCCGAGCTCATCGCCGAGACCTGGCTGCCGCAGGGGCGCTGCGGCAAGACCGAGGAGGTCGCGGTGGCCAAGGTCGAGGAGACGATCAAGCGGCCCGAGGCGACGGAGAGCGAGCTGGTCACGATGATCAAGCGCGCCAAAGCGGGCGGCGTGCAGCCACGCATCCTCAACCTCTCGTGCGCAGAGTACGAGCAGATCCAGCCCAAGGACGGACCGACCGACTACGTGGCGTTGCTGCGGATCATCACCGAGCAGCTCAAGAAGAACATCGACGCCGCCCGGCAGCGGATCGCCAAGGCGGGCAAGCCGGCCGCCGATAAGATGGTGCTCGTCTACGGCGGTGCACTGCACAACGATCTGTTCCCGCAACAGGAGCTGGAGACGTTCAGCTTCGCCAAGACCGTGCAGAAGGAGACCGGCGGTCGCTACGTCGAGGTCGATCTCTACGTGCCCGAGTACATCGAGAGCGACGAGAAGCTCCGCGCGGAAGCGTGGTTCGTCGCGTGGCAGCGCGCCGAGCCCGCGCACGCGCAGCAGATCGCGGTGATCTCGCGCAGTCCGAGCTCGCACATCGTGATCTTCCCGCGAACGGCGGCCGTCAAGCCGGCCGAGTAGTGGGGTTACGTCCCGGTCGAGGCACCAGGTCGAGGCAGGTCGCTTCAGCGACGGGAGCGCGCGAGATACGCCAGGCGGTGGTGCTCGTACTCGCCGCGTAGCATTCGCCAGATCTCGGTCAGGCGACCAGGCGCAAAGAGCGGCGCTTGCGCGAGGATCATGAGCTTCTCGTAGTAGATCGCCAGATCCGGATCCTTGATCTGCGGTGGCGCTGCGATCTTGCTGTCCTGGTAGTAGCCAGGCGGTGGATCGCGCCAGAAGTGCCCGATGCGCCAGCGCAGCGGATCGCGCGTCGGCAGCCGCGCCAGCAGCGGCTCGGTCAGGCCATAGACGTCGACGACGTGTACCGTCGGACCGGCGTAGAACGCGACCTGGCCGACGCACGCCTCCAGCTTGATCTTGAGGCCGTTCTTCCGGACCTTGGCACCGAAGCCTGGCAGGTAGCTGTCCTCGGGATTCTTCGGACGGTCGGGCGACAGCCAGCCGGTCGTCTTGTAGTAGAAGACGCGCTCGTCGGCGACGCCGTACTTGGCCGCCTCCGAGCCTGCGGCGCGCGCCCACTTCCATGGGGTTCCAGCGACGGAGAACAGGCCGAGCAGCGGCAACGGCAGCAGCGCCCAGGTTGGCCTTGCCCTAAGGTCGAGATCGAGCGCGCTGTCCTGCGATCCCAGGAGCAGGAGCGCGCAGAAGAACGGCGCGGCGAAGAACCGACCGGCCATGAAGTCGCCTCCGATCCGCAGCACGTAGACGAGATAGAGCGTCATGCCGAGCACCCACGGCGCATGCCTCCACTGTCGCCTCGCGAGCGGCACGATGAGGCCGAGCGCGATGACGGCGAGCGTCAACGGATCCCAGGTGGCGACGAACTCGAAGTAGCGCAGCCCCTGTTGCCACAGCAGCGCCTGCGGCACGCCCATCGAGAGCTTGGCGTAGGCGGTGTTGGGCACGAGGCTGCCGTAGTAGAGGAGGGAGAACGCCTCCCAGACGAACAGCGGTGCGAACGCGAGCGACGCCTTGGCGAGCTCGCGCCAGCGCCCAGGGACGCGCCACGCCTGGATGGCCTCGGCGGCGAGCAGGGGGCCGAAGAGCAACGCGAGGTCCATGCGGTTGAGCATGGCGAGGCAGGTGAGCAGCGCGGTCTTCCACAGCGGCGGGCCTGCGGTGGTGGCTCTGTTGCGGTGCAGCAAGAAGGCGACCGCGAGCAGCAGATGGGTCAGCGGGTTCTCGAGCCCCGAGGTGCTGTAGCTGACCAGGCTCTTGGACAGAACCATGAACGCGGTGAGCCAGAGCGTGCGGCGCCACGACGGGCTAGGTTGTTGGATGAGGAGGAGCAGCACAGCGGCGCTCGAGACGACGACGCCGAGCAAGGTCGTCGTGATCAGCCACTCGCGAGTCACCGCACCGACGGCGAGCAGCAACAGAGCCCAGAGCGGGTG
>CAZPEY010000105.1:0-13015 GCA_964585665.1 uncultured Polyangiaceae bacterium
CGCCTCGCCTGCCTACCGCTTCACCGGCGTCTCGGCGCAGGTCGGCGTCGACGCCAGCGACGAGGCCGGCGCCGATCGACTGACGCCGCCGAGCGAGCTCGCCGACGAGAGCCGCGACACGCTGTGGCGCTGGCACACGCTGCGCGGCCTCGCGTGGCTCGTGGCCCGGCGCACGGCGGGCGGCGCGCCGCTGGTCGCCGTCGAGCTCGACCTCCCCGATCGGGCGCGACCCGCGCGCGTCGCCCTTCTGCTCGACGAGCAGCCACCGCTCATCGCCACGCTCCCTCCGCGCGGCGCCACCGTGAGGCTGGCGCTGCCCGCGGGGTCGCGCCCGGCCTGCGTGTCGCTGATCTTCGATGCCGGCGACGCGGCGAGCGGAAAGGTCGTCGAGCTCGACGTGGCTGGGGTCCGCCTCGTCGACGGGGGTGCCCCGACGACGGTCGGGCAGCTTGCCGAGTACACCAGCGGACAGCGCGGCCTCGCCACGATCCTGCCGCTCGCCAGCGCCCCCGACTTCGTCGAGGCGCTGCGCCAGCAGCTCAAGAGCGCCGCACGCAGCGACGAGCGACGCCGTCTGGCCGAGCTGGTCGTGCGGCTCGGAGCGCGGCTGCCAGCGGCGCTCCGCTGCGAGCTGCTCGCCCAGAGCAGCGATGAGGAGCGCGGGCTGCTCGCGGCGAGCCTGCGCAGCGACGCCAGCGCCGAGGGGTGCTTGCTCGCGCTGCTCTCCGATCGGAGCCAGCCGCTGCCGACCCAGCGAGAGGCGGCGCACCTTCTCGGGACGCTGGGCGGGGCACCGCTCGTCGCGGCCCTCTGCGCCCGCGCCGCCGACGCGCCCCCCGAGCTCGCCATGGCAGCGGGGGACGCGCTGGTCGCGATCGTGCGCCGCGATCCGAGACTCGAGGCCGCGCTCGCGGCCTGCGATCGCGCCACGCTACCGCTGGTCAGCTACGTGGTGCGGCGGCTGCCCGCGCTTGGTCCCCCCCTGCAAGCCCGGCTCGCCACCGAGCTCGCGGCCTTCCGCGAGCTGCCGTTCGACGCGGCCTTCCTGCTCCTCGATGCCGTCGCTGCGCACCCGCTCCCAGCGCTCGCCGCGTCGCTCCACGCCCTGCTCTCCTCCGAGCGCCTCGACGACGCGCTGGCCTGGCGCGCCGCCCTCGCCCTGGCCGCCTTCGACGATCCGGCGAGCGGGGCGCTGCGTCAGCGCCTCCTTGGCAGCCCCCTGCCGCGGGTTCGCCTCGCGGCGCTAGCGGGCACGGCCCGCCACCCAGCCAGCGGAGTGGCGGCGGTCGCCATCGTCAAGCTCCTTGACGATCGTTGGCCCGAGGTCCAGCGCCAGGCTGCGCGCGCGCTCGGCCCGCTGTGTCCGCAGACCCCGACCGTGCGCGACGTCCTCGAGCAGCACCTGTCCGCCCCGGCCGTCGCAGCGGAGCTCGGGCGTGAGCTCCTGGCCAGCTACGCGCGCTGCCCGGGAGATCCGCAGCCGCTGCTCCGCACGATCCTCGCCAGCCCGCGACACGCGCCCGAGCTGCGCGCTCAGGCCGTCGCCCAGCTCACCGCACACCCGACCGCCGAGCTGCCCGATCAGCTGGCGCGCGCGCTCGAGCGGATCCTCGACGATCCGACAGCGGACGAGCGGCAGGCCGAGCTGCTGCTGGCGCTCACGCAGGCGCTCGGCCGCCTCGGCAAGACCTCCACGTCGATCGAGCAGGCGCTCGCCCTCGCCATGCGCGAGCCCTCGCTGCCCGCCCTCCGCGCCGCAGCCTACGAGTCGATCGCCGCGATCTGTCCACCGGCTGGACCGACGGCGCTCGAGCGCGGGCTCAACGATCCGTCGCGCGACGTGGCGGCGGCCGCCAAGCGCGGCCTGCAACGCTGCGCCCCGCGTCGCTGATCTCGCTCTGAGCTGGGGAGAGTTACTTGCCGGCGATGGTGAACGTGTACGCCGCGCCGAACTGCTGGACCGGATCACGGGTCGCGAGCGTCGTCGGGACGACGATGGCCGTGACGACGACCGCGACGCCACCGACCGCCGCGACCCACACCCACCACTTCTCGTAGAGCTTGGGCGGTGGTGGCGGCTTGACGACGTAGGGGTTGATCTCGGGCGGCAGCTCGACGAGCTTGACCTCGAGCTTGAGCTCCTTGCCTGCAACGCCCATGACGTTCTGGAAGAAGTCCTTGTAGCCGCCCTTGCTCACCTGGATCGCCACCGCGCCGACGGGGATCTCGGCGGTGACCGGCGCCTCGCCCACGAACTTGCCGTCGACGAACACCTTGGAGTTGGGGACCGCCGAGGTGACGTTGATGATGCCAGCGACGGGGACGAGGTCGACCTCGAGCTTGGTCTCCTTGCCACCTTTGATCTTGAAGACGTCGATGAAAGGCGCGTAGCCGACCTTGGCGACCTTGATCGTGTGCTCGCCCACCGGCATCGGCAGCGGCAGCGGCAGCGGCGTCTGGGACACCTTCTCACCATCGACCCAGATCTCGGCGCCCGGCATGCCGGTGACGTTGAGCGAGCCCTGCGCCGCCTCGGCGGCCTTGGGCTGCGCCCCTGGCTTGGCCGCAGGCGCCGGCTTGTTGCGCGGGGAGGCCTCGACGCGTGGAGCGAGCCCGAACAGCCCGGCCGCGACGGCACCGAGCAAGAGAGTCCGACGCAGAAAGCGCATGGGTTGGATTATACCACGGAGTCCTACCGGCCGCGTACTCGCTTGAGCGCGGCCTGGAGGTCGGCGTTCTTCGGGTCGAGCTCGAGGGCGCGCTCGTACATGCCAGCGGCCTTCGGGCCTTCATTCAGCGTCTCGTGGATCTTGGCCAGCTCGGTGTAGGCCTCGGCCTTCTGCGCGTTGTCCGCGTGCTGCATCAGCAGCTGACGGTAGTAGCGACGCGCCTTCTCCCAGTCGGCAGCCGCGACGTTGAGCCGCCCGAGGGCGATCAGCGTCGGTGGATAGGTCGGGTCGGTCTGGAAGGCGGCGTTGTACTGCTCGGCCGCGAGCTTGGCATCGCCGCGCCGATCGGCGACCGCGCCGATCTTGTGCTGCAAGCGGCCGAGCTCCTTACCGCGCTTCTGCTTGCTCTTCTGCTCGAGCAGGGTCTGGAAGATCGCGAGCGCCCGATCGAGCTGACCCGCCGCGAGGAGGCGGTCGCCGAGCGCCTCGCGCAGCTGCGCGTCCTCGGGATCGGCGGCCAGTGCCCGCTCGAGCGCGTTGGCGGCCTGCGCTGCCTGCCCGAGCCCATCGTAGATCTCGGCGAGCTTGCCGAGCGCCGCCTTCTGCTCTGCCGCCGGCAGCGACGGCAGCCGCTTCTCCATCAGCCAGGCGACCGTCGCCTGATCGTTGCCCTTTTGCGCCAGCTTCTCGAGCGCCAGGTTCGACGGCAGATAGGTCGGATCGGCCTCCACCGCCTTCTGCCAGTCGGCCCGCGCCGCCTCGTCCGGGTCGTCGCCCGACTGGTTGGCCTGCTCGGCCGCGAGGCGCCCCATGCGGAAGAAGATCTCCGCCTTGTCGACCGGCTGCTTGGCCAGGCCGAGCGCCTGCCCGAGCAGCTCCCGGCAGCGCTGCAGATCGCCGTTCTTCTCGTAGATCCCGGAGAGCACCGACAGCGCCCGGACGTTCGCCGGATCCTTGGCGAGGATCCGCTCCAAGATCTCCGCCGCCGAGTCGGGGCTGTCGAGCCGATCGAGCCAGAGGTCCGCGATCCGCACCAGCAGGTCGAGCTCGCCGCGCGCGTTCCCCTCGCTGGCGCGGGCCTGCGCCTGGGTCGTGTACAGATCGATGAGGTCGTGCCAGCGCTCCGCTTGCTCGTACAGCTTGACGATCGCAGCGCTCGTCTCGCGATCGTCGGGCGCCACGGCCAGCGCCTCGTGGAGGTGCATGATCGCGTCGTCGATCGAGTTCTGCTTGTCGAGCGCGACCACGGCGAGGCGATGGTAGATCGGCAGCTGCGCGCGGCCAGGCGCCGTCGCGGCGAGCTGCCGCTGCAGCACCTCGGAGAGGGCCAGCCAGTCCTGCCGCTCCTCCTCGATCTCCGCGAGCAGGTCGAGGGCCTGCTCGGCGCTCGGGACGACGTCGAGCAGGTCGCGCAGCGTCGCCGCGGCGCGAGCCGGATCACGGAGCCGCTCGCGATAGAGCTGCGCGATGCGCATGCGATAGCCGACCTGCTGGCCCGCCTGCTCCTCGTACCGCACCCGCTGCTCGAGGGTCTCGACGAGCGCCTCGAGGTTGCCCTCCGTCTCGTAGAGCTTGGCGAGCTGATCGAGCGCCTGGGTGTCGGTCTCGTCCACCTGGACCGCCGCCTTGAGCGCTGCGATCGCCGCCGCGGGCTTCTTGACCACCTCGCCATAGAGCCGGGCCGCCTCGTGCAGCCGCTTCTGCTTGTCGCTCGGATCGACCGCCTTGTCGGCGCGCCGGAGCAGCGTCTCGGCGAGCCGCTCGGCATCGCCGCGGGCGCGGTAGATGCGCTCGAGCGCCTCGTCGGCCTCCTCGTACTCGTCATCGAGCTTGAGCACGCGCTGGTACAGCGGCTCGGCTCGCCTCTGATCGAGCTGCTCCCAGATTCGGGCCGCGGTGAGGGCCAGCTTCTTCTCGGCGTCCTCGTCGAGCTTGCCACCGAGCAGCTTCTCGAGGAGCTCGGCGACCCAGGTCTCGCGCGCCGTCAGCTTGCCGAGGCGCTCGAGGCTGGCCAGCAGGTGATCCTGATCGGGCTGCAGCTCGAGCGCGCGCCCGAAGGCGGCGAGCGCGCGGGCCGCGTCGTTCGCTTCGTTCTCGGCCCGATCGGCGATCCGCTCGAGCAGCGCCACCTGCTCGTCCTTGGACTCGGTGTGGCGCAGCCGCGTCTCGGCGAGCACCAGCCACGCGATGACGTCGTTCTCGACGAGCGGCTCGAGCAGGGCCAGCGCATCGAGCACCAGCGCTCCCGACTGAATCATCGTCTCGAGGCCGCTGCGCGCCAGGGGCTCCTCGGCGTTGCGCTCGATCGCCTCGCGGAAGGCGACCAGCGCCGGCTCCGGCTGCTTGAGCTCCTTCCACCGGAGCTGACCGAGGCGGGCCCAGGTCTGCGCCTGCTCGAGCCCGTGGCCGACCGCACCCTTCTTCTCGAGGACCTCGGCGAGGCGCGGCCAGCGCCGTGCCCGCTGCAGCAACCGATCGAGCGCCTCGAGCACCTCGGGATCCTCGTCCCCGCCGAGGTCAAAGACCTTGTCGTACGCCGCGATCGCGCGATCCTCGTCGGAGAGGTGCTCCTCGAGCACCGCGCCGAGGCGACGATAGTAGGTCCGCTGCAGCTCGCGATCGCGCGCCGCCTTGGCGTGGCCCTCCCACACGGTGGCGAGCTCGCTCCATGCGTCCCGCGCCGCCGCCAGTCGCTCGAGGTTCGCGACCACCTCGTCGTCCGCCGGCTCCTCGTCGAGCAAGCGCCGCCAGGCCGCGAACGCGCGGCCCAGATCCTTGCGGCCCGTCTCTTCGAGCGACGCGATGCGCAGCAGGCTCTGGCGCTTGTCGTCGATGTCGCTGCTCGCCTTGAGCTTGCGCTCCGCCAGCTCCACGAGCTTGGCCCAGTCGCCCTTGGCCTCGTAGTAAGGCCGCAGCGCCTCGGACGCCGCGTCCATCGTCTCCTTCTCGGCGACCAGCCCCTCGAGCGCCTGCAGCGCGCCCACCGCGGCGTCGCCGCCACCCTCGAGCACCGCCTGATAGCGCGCCACCGAGGCCTCCGGATCCTTGAGCTCCTTCTGGGTCCGGCGCGCCGCCTGAAGCTGGATCTTGCCCCGCGCCGCGCCGTCGAGCAGCTCGGCCAGACGATCGAGGATCTCGACCTCCTCGGCGAAGCGTGACTCTTTGGCGTAGAGCGCGCCCAGCCGCTCGAGCGCCTCGCGATTGGTCGCGTCGTCGACGGTCACCTGGGTCAGGGTATCGATCGCGCCACCGGTGTCCTGCAGCCGCTCGGCCTGCAGCGTCGCGAGCTCGAAGCGAAGCGCCGTCCTCTCCTCCGCTGCACCGGCGATCTCCGCCTGCTTCTGCAGCACCTCGACGAGCGCGCGCGGCTCGTCGGTGGCACCATACAGACGCACCAGCGCTTCGAGCGCCGCGGCGTCACGATCGTCGCTGCTGAGCACCCGCTTCCACGCCGCGATCGCCGCCGGCAGGTTGGCGAGGACGCCCTCTTCGAGCGCCGCGGCGCGCCGCCACAGCGTCGCCTGCGCCGTCGGATCCTGGGTGATCTCGGCGCGCCGTTCGAGCGCCGAGACGAGATCGCGCGGCCGCGCGGCGCGATCGTAGAGCTGAATCAGCGCGTCGTGCGCCTCCTCGTCGTTCGGTTGGAGCGCGATCACCTTGCCGTACGAATCGATCGCCGCCGCCAGATCGCCGCCTTCGGCGCTCTGCAGCTCCGCGACCCGCCGCCAGAAGCGCGCCTGCAGCTCCGCGTCTCCCGTCTTGCCCGCCTCGCTCGCCAGCAGCGCGATGAGCGGCTTGGTGTCCTGGTTGGCGCGGGCCAGGCGCAGCAGCTCCTCGTAGAGCGCCGCCTCCTCGGCCCCGCCCTCCTTGACCTCGATCGAGAAGGCGCGCGCCAGCGCCTCGAACGCGTCGCCGAGATCGCCGACGCGCTGCTCGTAGATCGAGGCGATCTCGCGGAGGCGCTCGATCTTCGACTGCGCATCCTCGAGGTGAGGGAGCTGCGCCTCGAGGACGTTGACCAACTTGCCCCAGTCGTCGAGCTGCCGGTAGATCGGCTCGAGGATCTGCGTGACGCGCGAGGTCTCGGCCGGCACCGCCATCAGCCGCTCGAGCGCCTCGAGCGCGGTCGGCTCCCCGGGGGAGAGCTGCAGCACGCGCTCGTACGCGTCGATCGCCGCGGCGGGCTCCTGCAGCTTGTTCTCGTACAGCGCGCCGAGGCGACACTCGAGCGCCACCCGCTGCGCCGGCGTCGCGCGTTCGAGCTTGCGCACGATGAGCTCGACGAGATCTTGGTTGCGGTTCGTCGCCGCGTAGAGTCGATCGAGCTCGAGCAGCGCGCGGGCGTCGTGCTCATCAAGATCGAGCACGGCGCGCAGCTCGCCGATCGCGCCTTCGGTGTCTTGCAGCTTGTGCTCGAGCAGCTCGGCGCGCTTGTGGAGCAGCGTCTTGCGCTGCTCGGCGTGGTCGGCGGACTCGATCGCTTCGCGGTACGCCGTCGAGAGCTCGGGCCAGCGGCCGGCGCGGCTGAGCAGCTGCTCGAGGTTGAGGAAGGCCGCCTCGTCGCCGCGATCGAGCTCGAGCAGGCGCAGGTAGCAGCTCCGGGCCCCGTCGACGTCCGACAGGCGCGTCCCGTAGATCGCGGCCAGGATGCGCAGCAGCTCGGCCACCACCGTGCCGCCCTCGACGAGGTGCTCGCCAAGATACCCTTCGTACACTTCGGCCAGTCGGCGCCAATCGCCGAGCTGGTTGCACAGACGCCCCAGCTGCTCGCGCACCCAGCGATCGCTCGGATCCTCGCGGAACAGCCGCCCGTACCACACGAACGCTTGATCGAGATCCTGGATCTGCTCCTCGCACAGCCGCGCGATGCGCTGCACGAGCGCGATCCGATCATCCGGGATGTCGATGTACTTCAACCGAATCTCGAAGACGCGGCCGAGCTTCTGCCACGCCTGGGTCAGCGCATACACGGGCTCGAGCACCTCGGCCGCCGAGCGCTGCAGGTTCGGATCCTCGAGGAAGCGCTCGAGGGCCGCGATCGCCGCCTGATGCTCGGGATCGCCGCCCAGCGCCGCCCGGTAGTTCTCGACGGCGCGCTCGGTGTCGGAGAGGTGCTGCTCGCAGACCTGCGCCAGCTCGTAGCGCAGGCGCACCGCCTCGTCGAGGTCCTCGACGTACTGCAGCCGGCGCTCGTAGAGGTCGGCCAGATCGGCGAAGCGCTGCTCGCTGCGGTAGTGACCCAGCAGCGCCTCGGTCGCCTCGTCGTCCGAGGGGAACACATCGAGCACCTGCTCGAACGCGCGGATCGCGTCCGAGATGCGGCCGAGCGGCGTCGCCGCCAGCTTGCCGAGGAGCATGAGGTAGTGCCGACGCGTGACCTCGTCCTCGCCCGCCAGATCGGCGCGCCGCGCGTACAGCTCGTAGAGGGCGTCGTGATCCTTGGTCGACGCGTAGATCTTCTCGAGCGCGTCGAGGGACTGCCGGTCCTCCGATCGCGTGTCCGCCATCTTCTTGTAGAAGTCGCGCGCCGTCGACAGATCCCCCTGCTGCTCGGAGAGCTCGGCGATGACGCGGTACAGCCGCTCCTGCTGCTCGCTGTCGAGCACATCGGGTGCAACCTCGCGATACAGCGCGATGAGCGCCTTGGGCTGCGTCTTGCGTCCGAGCTGCTCGATGCGGTTGAGCAGCGCCGGGAGCTCCGGCTCGGTCAGGCCGATGCGCACCGCCTGCGCGAGGGCCGCGAAGGCCGCCTCGGGCTGGTTCTGCTTGAGCTTGAGATCGCAGGTCTTGCCGAGGCGCGCGATGCGCGTCGACAGCTCCGAGGAGTGTTCGGCGTAGAGCTCGTGCAGCCGCACCAGCGCGGTCAGCTCGGCGCTCGCCTCGTAGACCGGCTCGAGGACGTCTGCGGCCCGCAGGCGCAGCTCTGGATCGTCGAGCAGCGCCTCGAGCCCCTGCCGCGCCGCCTGGTGCTCGGCGTCGAGGCTGATGATCTTCTGGTAGTGCGCGAGCGCCTCCTCCTTGCGACCCTCCTTGGACAAGAGGGTCGCCAGCTCGAGGCGGAGCGCGATCTGTTGATCGACATCGGCGCCGCGATCGGCGAGCACCAGGCGCCGCTCGAGGGTGTCGAGCAGATCGGCGGTGCGCCCCTCCTTCTTGTAGAGCTCGAACAGCGCCACCAGCGCCGTCTCGTCCTCCGGATTCTCGTCGAGGACTCCGGAGTACGCGGCGATCGCCTCGCTGGCGTTGTCGAGCGCCTCGGCGTACAGCTTGCCGAGCCGCAGCCCGAGCTCACGCCGCTTGTCGCCATCGTTCTCGAGCGACAGCTTCTGGCGCAGCACGTCGGCGAGCGGCAGGTGCGCCTTCTCGACGAGGTAGAGCCGCTCGAGGGCGTCCAGCGCCTCGCGATCGCTCGCGTCGAGCTCGATGATCTGACGATACGTCGCGATCGCCGCGAGCGGCTTCTCGAGCAGATCCTCCTCGATCCGACCGACGCGCGACAGGAGCTCCTTGCGCTCGTGCGCATCCCCCGCGAGCTCGGCGCGGCGGCGCAGCACGACGATGAGCTCGGGCCACTCCTCCCCGGCGCTATAGAGGCGCTCGAGCGGGTGCAGCGACGGCAGCGTCACCTCGGGGTTGCTCGGATCGAGATCGAAGAGCCGCCGCCACGCGCCCTTGGTGCGTGGCAGATCGCGCAGCTCATGCTCGTAGAGCTCACCGAGCTCGGCGAGCAGCTCGCTCTTCTGCTGCAGGTCCGTCGCCGGCAGCCGGGTCAGGCACTCTTCGAAGATCGCCGCGAGCTCGGCAGTCTGTCCCGCCGACTCCCCGATCCGCCGCGCCTCCGCGCGCAGCGCCGTCGAGCCGGGGTCGATGCGCAGCGCCTCGCGCAACGTCGCCAGCGCCGCCGGCAGATCGCGCAGCTTGGTCTCCTCGATCTTCGAGATCCGCTCGAGGATCCCGACCGCCGCGCTCGCGTCTGCGTGCGCGCGCTCGATTCGCAACGACTGGCAGAGCCCCTTCCAGTCGCCGAGCGCCTCGTAGCGCGGCGACAGCACCTCGGCGGCGCGCAGCCGGAGTGCGTCGTCGTTGAGCAGCGTCTCCAGCCCCTGTCGACTCGCCGTGTTCTGCGGATCTTCGACGAGCGCCTGCTCGAACAGCGCCAGCGCGCCGGCCTTATCGTCGAGCTTCTGCAGGTGGAGCAGGCCGCGGCGCGCCAGCAGCTCGCTGCGCGACTCCTCGGCCGGTAGGCGCTCTTGCCAGTCGGCGAGCAGCCCGTCGAGCTTCGCCCAGTGGTTCCCACGCGTGTAGAGCCGATCGAGCGCACGCACCGCCCCTTGCGCGGTCGGGTCGAGCTCGAGGATCTCGCGATAGTCTTCGATTGCCGCGGCGTCGTCTTCGAGCACGCCCTCGTCGAGCTCGGAGAGCCCCGAGAGCAGCTCGAGGCGCTGCGCTGCGTCGTTCACCCGAGCCTTGCGCGCTGCCAGCAAGCCACGCAGCTCACGCCAGCGCTCGGCGGCGGTGTAGATCCGGATCAGCGCCTCGTGAGCCGCCTCGTGATCGGGATAGACACCGAGCACGCGCCGATACGCGGCCTCGGCGTCGAGCGGCATCTGGAGCTGCGCTTCGAAGATCTGCCCGAGCTCCCAGCCGAGGCGCACCACCTCGGCGTTGTCGCCGTTGAGGTGCGCCGAGTCGACGGCGTTCGACACCCGGACCGCGAAGTCGTCCGCCTTGTCGAGGTCGATGGCGAGCCGTCGCAGGGTCGCGAAGTTGCCGGCGTCGCGCGGATCGAGCTCGAAGATCTGGGCGCTGGCGCGATACGCGCGCTCCCGCTCGCCGAGCTTCTCGTCGTACAGGGACACCAGCTCGGCCAGCAGGATCTGCCGCTCGACCGGATCGCGGGTCGCCTCGAGCTCGACCTGCCGCACGTCGCTGATCGATCGGTAGTCCCCAAGCTTGGTCCACACCGGCAGGAGCAGACGGCCGACCTCGGCGCGGAGGACCGCCGGTCGCGTCTGATCGCGGAACCAGCGATCGAGCGCGCGCAGCGTCTCGCTTTGCTCCGGTGCGTCCTCGAGCGCCGCACGATAGCGCTGCAAGATCTCCTCGGCGGGCCGCCCCGCCTCTTCGAGGAGCTCACCGAGGCGGTAGGAGATCCCGGCCCGGCGCGCCGGCGAGTCGCCGACGAGCGGCAGCTGTCGCTCGATAGCCGAGAGCAGGAGCGCACGAGCCTCCGGCCCCTTGGCCTCGTAGAGCCGCTCGAGCGCCCCGAGCGCGCGCAGCGCCGCGGCCGGCTTGGCTCCATCGGTGATCACCTGCTCGTAGGTCTTTGCCGCCTTGCTGGGGTCGTTGAGCTGCTCCTCTTCGAGCCAGGCGATCTTGAACAGCAGCTCGACGCGCTTGTCCGCATCGCTCTCGGCGGCGACCTTGCGTCGGTACAGCTCGAGCACCTGCGCGAAGTCTCCGCTGCCGAGGTAGATCTCCTCGAGCGCAGAGCGCGCCTCCTCGTCGTCCGGGGACTTGGCCAGCACCTCGCCGAAGTGCCGCTGGGCACGCTGCGGATCGGCGAGTCGCTGCAGGTAGATGCGGCCGAGCTGTCGGTGGCGCAGGCCACGCTCGTCGTCGGTCTCCGCCTTGGCGAGCGCCGACGCGTAGATCTCCGCCAGCGCCGGCCACTGGTTGGCGCGATCGGCGAGAGCCTCGAGGCGACCCTCCCACGCCGTCGCGGCCGCCCCCGTCGCCTCGGCGTGCGCGCGCCGCGCCCAGTCGAACGCGGCCTCGGACTGGTGCAGCCGTCCGTCGGTCAGCTCGACGATCTCGTTGAGCAGCGCCTGGCGCTCGTCGCCCGGCGGGGCCGACGCGACCAGCACCTCGAGCACGCCGAGCAGCCGCGACCACTTTTCCTGTGCGCGATAGATCGGCTGCAGCGCGCGCGCCGCGGCGCGATCGTCGGGCGCCGCCGAGAGGATGCGCTCGTGCGCCTTCTGCTGCTTGTCAGCCGACAGCTTGTGCGCCTCCGCGATCTCCGCGACGCGCCGATACAGCGGCAGGCGATCGGCGGGGCGCGGCTTCTGCTCGGCGAGCGCGACCAGCACCTCGCACAGCTCGTCCCACTGATTCTCCTTGCCGTAGAGCTGCTCGAGCTCGTCGAAGCGACCGCTCTGCGCGTAGAGATCGCGGAGCTGCCGCATCGTCTTCTGATGTCCCGGCTGGACCTCGAGGATCTCTCGATAGGTCTCGATGGCCGGCCCCACCGCGCCGAGCCGATCGCCGAAGATCGAACCGAGGCGCTCGAGCAGCGACACCTTGGCCTTGGGCTCCGGCTGCCGACGCGCCAGGCGGTGCAGCACCTCGCAGAACGGCAGGTAGCGCTTCTCACGCTCGTAGAGCGCTGCCAGCGACGTCAGCGCTTCGAGATCGTTCTCGTCGGTCTCGAGCGCGCGGTTCCACAGGCCGATCGCCTCGCGCAGATCGCCGAGGCGATCCGAGGCGAGCTTGGCGATCTCGGAGAGCTTGGCGCGCTGCTCCTGCTGCGGCAGTCGCTGCAGCTCGCGCCGCTCGAGATCGACGAGCGCTCGCCACGCCCGCCGCTTCTGGTAGATGTCCCGCAGCTGCGCGACGACCGCGTCGTCACTCGGATCGAGGGCGTAGAGGTCCTCGAGCGGTCGCACCGCCTGGTTGAAGTTCGAGAAGCGCTCGATCCAGAGTCCGGCGATGCGCCGCAGCGACGCCTTCTTCTCGGCCACGTCGTGCGACACGTCGGCGACCCGCTGCAGCACGCCGATGAGATCGTTCCACCGTCCGAGCGACTCGTACTTCTGCCCGAGCGCCGTCAGGCTCGGCCGATGATCGGGCCGCAGCTGGAGGATCTGCGTGTACGTATTGATGACCATGACGTCGAGGTGCAGCCGATCGCGATAGATGGCCACCACCTCTTCGAGACGACTGATCCGCTCGTCGATCGCCTCGCGCGGCAGCAGCGCCTCACGCTCCTTGAGCAGCTCGAGCAGCGCGTTCCACTTCTCGGTGCGCTCGTAGAGCCGCCGCAGCGCCTGCACCGCCGTCGGGTTCTGCGGATCGGCCTTCCACGCGGCCTTCCACAGGTCGATGGTCTTCTCGACCGCTCCACCGCCGCGCTCGGCGAGCTCGGCGCACTCGACCGCGAGCACGCCCTTCTTCTTGGCGTCGGTCTCGACCTTCTGCGCCTGCTGCAGGATCGGCAGCAGCTTGGCCGGCTCCTTGGCGTAGAGCGCCCGGGAGAACTCGAGCATCTCGAGGTGCGTCGGGTCGACGCGCCGCACGCGCTTCCAGTACTCCTCGGCGCCCTCGAGGTTGTTCATCTTGCGCCA
>CAZPEY010000105.1:13115-15717 GCA_964585665.1 uncultured Polyangiaceae bacterium
TCGTCGACGCGCTTCTCGAGGAAGGTCGCGAGCTCGGCGTGCCGCCCCTTCTGCGCGAGCAGCCGCTGCAGCCGCAGCGCCGCACGGGCGTTGCGCGGATCGACCTCGAGCGCGCGGTTGAGGAACTTCTCCGTCTCGGCGTCACCCTTGCCCTGCGATCCACCGAAGCGCGCCGTCAGCTCGGCGACCGAGAGCAACAGCGACGAGGCGAGCAGGCGATCGGTCGCCCCGTCCGCCTCGGCCAGGTACTTGTCGCGGATCTTCTGCCAGTTGTCCCCGACGAGCGCGCTCTGCTCGAGCGCCTCGCGCAGCCCGGCGTCGTCGGGGTTGAAGGTGCGCGCCAGCTCCCAGGAGCGCCGCGCCGCCGCTTCGTCGAGCAGCTCCTCGCTCTCGAGCTTGCCGCGCTCGAAGTAGAGCTCGGCCTTTGCCGTCGCCTCGGTCTGCAGCTCGGCCTCGAGGGCGAACAGCGCCGCGCACAGCTCGTAGTCGCCGCGCGCGCGATGCTGGCGCCGCGCCTCGCCGAGCGCGCGCAACACCGCGCCGTCCGAAGGAGTTGACGACGCCGTCCTGGTGAGCGCCGCGAGGGCTGCCTGGTCGTCGGGATCGCGTTCGAGTGCGGCCAGCGCCGAGATGATTGCCGAGTCCATGCCCGTTCCTTCGTTCGTCCTTCGCCATCCCCGCCCCTGGTCACCGACGGCAGAAGATCCCATGCGGGGTGGACCATGCTACCGTAACTAGAAGGCTTTCGTAAGCGGAAACGAGGGGCGTGGCGGAGGAGGATCGGCGCTGCGCGGAAGGTCCCACCGACGACTGTCCCGCGTAATTGGACTTACCAGAAAAACCGACAGCATTTCTGCTTGCGGGGCCAAGTCGAAGTCTCTATATTCCGTCGCCGAGTCAACGGGAAATGCGAATCTTCCGCGCCCGCTATCGCAGCGGGGAAGAGTTTCTCCAGAGCTACGACGGGATGCTGCCTCGCGGCGGCATCTTCTATCCGACGCGGGCGGCGATGCCCGTCGGAACCGCCGTGCTGCTCGAGATCTGCTTCGAGGGATTGCGCGGCAACCAGATCCTGCGCGGCAAGGTCGCCTATCGGCGAGCGGGCCGCTACCGGATGAAGTTGCGCGCTGGTCTGGGGATCGAGTTTGGCGCCGCTGAAGAGCAGCGTCGGGACTTCTTGCTTGCTGTCGCGAAGGGGGAGATCGTTGATATGATTACTCGCCGTCATCGTCGCCTGCCCGTCACGATGTTCGCCGATTGGCGCATCGCGCAGGGCCGAGAGCTGCACCGCAGCTACGTCGAGGACATCGGCACAGGGGGGGCCTTTCTCAAGACCACCGAGATCCTGCCGCCGGGGTCCGATCTCATCGTCGAGGTCACGCCGCCTGGGAGCCTGCGCCCGCTCGAGATCGCTGCGCGGGTCGCGTGGGTTCGCCACACGCCCGGCCAGGAGGGCCTGGGCGTCGAGTTTCGCACCCGCGACGCGGGCGGACAGCGCCGCCTCAAGGAGCTGATCCGTCGGCTCGAGTTCCTCGAGGCCGAGAATCGCATCTCGGGTCGCGACGAGCGCGACGACGTCTCCGAGCTCTCCTAGCCTCCCCCCTTCCATCCCTCCCACTCCTTCGCTTCGAAAAGGTCGCGACCTCCACGCAGCTTTTGCGTCGCTTTCGACGCGAGGTCTGCGTCAAAGCGGCTGCGCCTGCCCCCGTCTCGTCGAGGGGACCCTGGCCAAGCGCTTGCACAACCCCGCTTCATGCAAGGGCGCAAGCGTCGCATCCCGACCGAGCACGTTCAGCTTCCCGTTCGCACGACGCGCACCATCGCCGGCTCCGGCGAGGTTCGGCTGCACCGCAGCGTGTTCTGCCCGCGTCGCGACGAGAGCGTGCCGCTGCGCGAGTGCGTCGCCTGCCAGCGCTACGAAGGTCTCAAGGCGAGCCCCACCGGCACCGTGCTCGAGTGCGCCGGCGGGCGCGTCGCCGCAGGCGGCGGCGATGGGGGCAGCGGCGAGCTCGTCCCCGCCGAGTTGCTGACCGACGCTGGCTCGCCACCCAGCGCCGCGGATCGCACCGAGGTCTCGGCGATCATGAACCGCGTCACCTACTGCGTCCGCAGCGACGTGAGCATCGAGAGCGTCACCACGCTCCTCGTCGAGCACGAGCTCAACGCGGTCGCCGTCGCCGATGAGGAGGACTTCCCGATCGGGGTCGTGTCGAAGAGCGACCTGCTGCGCCTGCACCACGAAGCCGGGGAGACCACCGACGCGGTCCGCAGCAACGACGAGGCGCTGCGCGTCGGCTTCCACTCCTTCGAGCCGGCGAGCCACACGGTCGCCGAGATCATGATGCCGATCGCCTTCACGCTCGCCGAGCAAGCGCCGCTGTCGCACGCCGCCGCGATCATGGCGCTCGAGGGTGTGCAGCAGCTCCCCGTCGTCGACGCGCTCGGCAAGATCGTCGGCATGGTCTCGGCGCTCGACATCGCCCGCTGGCTCGCCAAGCACGAGGGCTACATCGTCAGCAGCAAGGACGAAGCGTAGCGACGAGCGGAGTGCCAGGGACGGGACTTGAACCCGTACGGAGCTTGCGCCCCTAGGGATTTTAAG
>CAZPEY010000106.1:0-15557 GCA_964585665.1 uncultured Polyangiaceae bacterium
GCGGTGACAACCCCCTCGACAACTCTGCCGTCCATCCGGAGAGCTACGACATCGTCGAGAAGATGGCGCGCGATCTGGGCGTGCCGGTCGCCGAGCTCGTTGGTCGGAGCGAGCTGGTCAAGAAGATCGAGGCCAAGCTCTACGTCGAGCAGGCCAATGATGACAAGGCGCGGGTGCGCGGCATCGAGACGGTGCGCGACATCCTGGCCGAGCTCGAGAAGCCGGGCCGCGACCCGCGCGCCGAGTTCGAAGAGGTCGGCTTCAACCCCGAGGTCACCGAGCTCGAGCACGTCACCGAGGGCATGGTGCTCAAGGGCGTGGTCACCAACGTCACGCAGTTCGGGGCATTCGTCGACATCGGCGTTCACCAGGACGGGCTCGTTCACGTCTCGGAGCTGTCGAACAAGTTCGTCAAGGATCCGGCCGAGGTCGTGCGCGTCGGCGAGCGCGTCGTCGTGCGCGTCGTCAAGGTCGACCGCGAGCGGCGGCGGATTGGCCTGTCCATGAAGCAGGGACAGCCCGCCGCGCAAGACCGACCCGGCCCCGCCCCGGGCGGTGCGCGTCCGGCAACGGGTGGTCGCGGTGCACCGGCAGGGGGCAAGCCCGCACCGGCGGGAGCCAAGCCCGCGCCGGCAGGGGGCAAGCCTGCACCAGCGCCCGCCAAGCAGCAGCCGTTCAACAATCCCTTCGCTGCGGCGCTCGGACAGCTTCGCAAGAGCGACCGCTGACCGAAGAGAAGCCGCACGCAGCCCGCACGCAGAGGAGAACCCGATGCAGCAGATCAAGACCGACGCGGCTCCGGCCGCCATTGGACCGTACAGCCAGGCGATCGCCGTCGACGGATGGGTGTTCTGCTCTGGGCAGATCCCGCTCGATCCCACCACGGGCAAGCTCGTCGAGGGGGAGATCGCCGACGAGGCGGAGCGGGTGATGCACAACCTCGACGGAGTGCTCAAGGCGGCCGGCGCGCACTTTGGCGACGTCGTCAAGACGACGATCTACCTGACCGACCTGGCGCACTTCGCCGAGGTCAATCGCGTCTACGCCAAGTACTTCGAGGGCGGGCCGCCGCCGGCGCGCGCCACCGTGCAGGTCGCGGCGTTGCCGCGCGGCTGCCGCGTCGAGATCGACGCCATCGCCAGGGTCGCGCGCTAGGGGCTGTCCCTAGTTTCCGGACCGAGTCGGAGCAACTTCGCAGCCCCAGCCGCAAGGAGCGACGAGGGAGGCTGCTGGTGGCAACCGACCGAGGAGTCGACGCAGCGGATGGGAGCGAGAATTGCTCCGACGACGGGAGTGGAACTAGGGACAGCCCCTAGGGGGTGTCCTCAAGAGGAGCCCACTCCGAGCGCAGCCGCGTCACGGCCTGCTGCTGCTCAGCGCGGCACGCGCAAAAGCACTCGGGCGTCGCGTGAGCCCGAGTGCTTTGCCGGTTATGATGAGAAAGTGACGAAGAGGGAGGCCTACGAGCGAGGAGGGCTAGATGACCTTCTCGACGAGCCCGCTGCGCAGGCAGCGCGTGCAAACGCGGACGCGCTGACGGGAGCCGCCCACCAGCGCGTGAACGCGCTGCAGGTTGGGGCGCTGCACCTTCTTGGTCTTGATGTTCGAGTGGCTCACCTTGTTCCCGACGAGGCGACCCTTATTGCAAACCGTGCATACGTTGGCCATGTGTAACTCCGCGAGGTGGGAACGGCTACCACGCCCGCTCGCGGGTTGCAAGTGGTTCTGGCGGCCGTGGGCGCTCGGCGTGCTGCTCGTCGGTGCGCTGGGGGGAGCGGGCTGCCGGAGCTGCGACGATCCGGCGGCGCAGGCGCGGGCGAGCGATCTGTCGCCGGCCGTCGCCAAGGTGGTCGTCTCGGGGCGCGTCCTCGATGGCGACGAGCAGCCGGTGAGCGGGGCCCGTGTCGTGGCGCGTGCCGCCAGCGGAGAGAAGGCCCTCGCGATCAGCGACGGGGAGGGGCGCTTCGCGGTGCGGGTGCCAGCGGGCCAGGTCGAGCTCCTGATCGAGTCAACTCTGGCGCTGCCCGAGCGCTTCACGGTGACCGCGCCCGCGGGGGGGCTCGAGGATCTCGAGGTGTCGCTGCGGCGGCGCATCGCGCTGGCGGGGCGGATCACGCTCGGGGGCAAGCACGTCGCCGAGGCGGAGGTCACCCTGATGGCGGGGGAGCGGTTCTCGGTGCGGACGACGAGCAACCCCGAGGGGCGCTTCGCGTTCGGCGAGCTCGGAGAGGCGCGCTATGCGCTCCGCGTCGTCGGCAAGCTCGGGCAGGCGTACGTGCCCGAGGTCCGGCCCGAGGCCGAGGTGGTGGTGGCGCTGCAACCGAGCCGCAGCCTGATGGTCAAGCTGCTTGACGATACAGGCAAGCCGGTGGCGGGGGAGCTCCGCGTGAGCGAGGCGGAGGGGCCTGCGGGTGCGCGACGCTTCGCCGTGCCGGCGTCAGGGAGCACGGTGCTCGAGCTGCTCCCGGGGGCGTATCGCCTCGAGGTGCGGGCAGCGGGGTACCTGCCGCAGCAGCGCGCGCTCACGGTCGGGACGACGGCGAGCGAGTCGATCGCTCTCGTGCGTCCCGCGCGGCTCGTGGTCGTGGCGACCGACGAGCGCGGGCAGCCGGTGGGGCGTGCGAACGTCTCCCTCGGGCAGGAGCTCGGGATGGGGGGCGCGGGCAACGGGAGCCTCGAGGATCCTCGCCTGCTCCAGCTCGGCGAGCTCGGGGTGCTGCGCGGGCCGATCCCGTTTCCGCCGCCGACGCCGCAGGCGAGCCTCGCGCCCGCGACGGGGGCGGCGCGCATGACGGCGGCCTCCGGTGAGGTCGAGCTGGTCGACCTGCAGCCCGGCAAGCTCGCCGTTTCGGTCAGCCACCCGGACTTTCTGCCAACGGTGTGCACGACCGACCTGACGCCCGGCGCGAGCGCACGGCTCCCCTGCGTCTTGAGGCGCGGCGAGCTGGTCACTGGCAGAGTGCTCGACGAGGGCGGTCGCGCGATCGTGGGCGCGCCGGTGACGACCAAGAGCGCCGAGCCGGGCGCGACCGTGGTCACCGATGGCAGCGGTCGCTTCTCGCTGCGCGTCCCGGCGCTCCCCGCGACGCTCGTGGCGCAGAGCCCAGGGTTCGCGCCTGCGTCGGCGACGGTCGAGAGTCACGAGGTGACGCTGGTGCTGAGCCAGGCGCGCGATCGCCTGGCGGGCGTCGTCGAGGATGAGCGCGGTCGAGTGATCGCGGGCGCCGAGGTGAAGGTCGGCGAGCGTCGGACGACCAGCGACGGGCGCGGGCAGTTCGTGCTCGAGGGGGTGGGCCGGCCGCCGCAGTCGGTGGAGATTCGCCACAAGGACTTCGCGCCGCTGCAGCACACGACCTCGCCGAGCGACGGCACCGAGGTGCAGCGCTTCGTGCTGCCGTTCGGCGGGGGCCTCGACGGGCGGATCGTCATGGCAGGGCCGGAGCGCTTGCCGAGCAAGCTCAGCCTCGAGGTCCGGGTCGGACGCTTCGTCGAGATGGTCAAGGTGCTTGACGACGGGACCTTCCGGCGCACCGGTCTGCCAAGCGGCCGCGCGACGGTGCGCGTCCTCGCCGAGGGCTTCGTCGCCGAGCCGCGCACCCTCGAGCTGCTGCCGGGCGACACCTTCGGCGAGGTCACGGTGCGCGATCTCGAGCTGTCGCTCGAGGCAGCGCTGCGGGTGCGCGGCACGGTGCGCACCGTCGACGGCACGCCGGTCGAGGGAGCGCGCGTCACCGTCGGCGCGGAGTCGACGACGAGCAGCGCCAGCGGCGAGTTCGTGTTGCCGGCTGTGGCGCCAGGGCGGGTTGTCGTGCGCGCTCAGCAGGGCGGACGGATCGGCGAGGTATCGGTGGAGGGCCGCCCGGCCGAGACGGTGACCGTCGAGCTCGAGCTGCAGTAGGGAGGGCCGCGCCAGCGACCTCGGGCTAGCGTCTGCGCTTCGTCTCGGGCTGGATGTACGTCTCTTCCTCGTCTGGGTTCGACGGCCGTCGGCGGGCCTCGGGCAGCTCGAAGATGTGCGTGTCGAGCTCGTGCACGCTGGGACCGCTGCCCGCCGGGCCGCTCGTCGTATCGAGGATGCGAGTCTCGACGCTGTGGATGTCCTCTTCGCCGAGCTCGACGCGATCGGTGGACAGCTCGTCCGGATCGCTCTGCTTGCGACGGGCCGGCGCCTTGCGCGCACCGCTGCTCGCCCCGCTCGACGACGAGCGCGCCGCCACCGGAGCAGCGGGAGAGACCGCGGGGGCGCGCGCAGGTCGCGACGAATCGAGGATGCGGGTCTCGACCTCGTGCACGTCCGAGAGGTTGGCCGGGGTGCTGCTGCTCGCGATCGGCGCCAGCTTGGAGATCGGCGTGAACTTCGAGTAGACCGCGTCCTTGCCGAGGGCCTCAGCGATGAGGTTGTGGCCGAGGTCGGGCACCATGTCGCCGACCTCGATCTCGAACGCTTCGAGCTGGCGCAGCTCCTTGTCGATCTCGGCGGCGAAGATCTGCCGCATGTAGCGGCTGAACATCGACTTGCGGTAGCCCGGCTTGTAGTTGTCGAGGAACTTCCACAGCGCATCGCGCGCCTCGACGCCGGTCTGATAGCGATCGCTGCGCGAGCGCGTCATCAGCTTGTCGACGATCTTGGCGAGCTCGTCGGGCATCGTCGGCACGTAGTCGCGCATCGGCTTCTTCTTGGCGTCCCGCACCGCGAAGATGAGGTCGACCTCGTTCTTGGCGGTGAACGGCGGATGCAAGGTCGCCATCTCGTAGAGCACGCTGCCGAGTGAGAACAGATCGGACCGCCCGTCGAGCTTCCGGCCCATCGCCTGCTCCGGGCTCATGTACTTGACCTTGCCCTTGATCACCCCGGTGCGCGTCTGGACGCGGCTCGACGTCGCCTTGGCGATGCCGAAGTCGCACACCTTGACCTCGCCCGAGTAGGCGCACAGCATGTTCGACGGCGAGACGTCGCGGTGCACGATGTGCAGCGGCTCGCCGTGATCGTCCTTCTGCGCGTGCGCTGCGTGGAGGCCCGCGGCGACCTCGGCGCCGATCCAGGCGACGTGCTCGGGCGGGATGTGCTTCTTGTCGCGGCGGTGGCGCTCGAGCAGCGAGCGCACGTCCTTGCCGTCGACGAACTCCATCGCGATGAAGTACTCCTCGCCGCTCTGCGAGAACTCGTAGACCTGGGCGATGTTCTGGTGCTTGATGCGCGCCGTGAGCTTGGCCTCGTCGACGAGCATGCGCAGGAAGTCGTCGTCGGTGCACAGGTGGGGCAGCACGCGCTTTACCGCGACCAGGTGGCTGCGGCCATCGCGCTCGAAGGTCTTGGCGCGGTAGATCTCTGCCATGCCACCGAAGGCGAGACGATCGAGCAGAAGATAGCGACCGAGTTGTTGAGCTCGTGGCATGGTGGAGTTGAAGAAACCCTGCTACGAGATCGTACCATCAAGACAAGGAGCGTTGCCATGTCCATTTCGGGGTTCGTCGTTCGCAACGTCGTGCGCGGGGTTGGCCTGGGTGCCGCGGTGCTTGGCCTCTTCGGCGCGGGCGTGGGCGTGGTGCGCGCCGCGGACGCGCCGCCGCCCTACAAGATCGACATCGTTGCGGCGCCGGCGCAGAAGGGCAAGGCGGCCACCGCGACGGTGAAGATCATCGCCGCCACGAGCTATCACATGAACAAGGACTTCCCGACGTCGCTGACCTTGACGCCGCCAGCGGGGGTCACCGTCGAGAAACCCAAGCTGACCGGCGGCGACGTCAAGCTCGACGAGCACGCCGCGGTGTTCACCGTCTCCTACACGCCTGCCGAGGCTGGCAAGAAGGAGATCGCGGGCGATCTCAAGTTCGCCGTCTGCACCGCCGACGCGTGCTTCCCGCAGAAGGCCAAGATCGGCATTCCAACGACGACGAAGTAGCAACGTCGCTCTTTGCCTCGCTTCCGGGGTAAACTCCTCTACATGTCCCTCGAAGCCCTCGGCCGCGAGGTCGAACAGGCGTACGTCAAGAACCAGCGGGTGTTGGCCTTCGACACCTACTATCAGATGGCGCTGCAGCACCCCGAGCGTCACGCGCGGACGGCTGCGCAGTATCTGTGCGACGTGTTCATGCACTACGGCACGCGACTCGTCGACAGCCCGCGCGGCAAGCTGCAGCGCTTCGTGCTGTTCGATGCGCCGTTCGACGACGGCCGGGACGCGCTCATCGGCCACGAGGAGGTGCAGCAGCGCGTCTTCCGCGCGCTGCAGAACTTCGTGCGCGACGGCCGGGTCAACCGCCTGCTCCTGCTGCACGGGCCCAACGGCTCGGCCAAGTCGACCTTCGTCTCGTGCGTGCAGCGCGCGATGGAGCACTACTCGACCCTCGATGTCGGCGCCGTGTATCGGTTCAACTGGGTGTTTCCTTCGCAGAAGCTCGGGCGCGGCATCGGCTTTGGCGGCGGGCCGGGGGCGCCTGCGCCATCGGGGGAGGGCGGCGCGTACGCGAGCTTTGCGCTGCTCGACGACGAGAACATCGACGCGCGGCTGTGTGACGAGCTGCGCGATCACCCGCTCTTGCTGGTGCCGACGGCACAGCGCAAGGCGCTGCTCGAGCAGCACCTCAAGGATCCGACCTTCGTCCTCGGCGACTACCTGCTGCGCGGCGATCTCAACCCGAAGAACCGCCAGATCTACGAGGCGCTCCTCACGGCGTACAAGGGCGATCTGCTCAAGGTGCTGCGGCATGTTCAGGTCGAGCGGGTCTACTTCCAGCATCGCTATCGTGCCGGGCTGGTGACCGTCGAGGCGCAGCTCGCCGTCGACGCGCACAGCCGTCAGTTGACGATGAACCGCTCGTTCGCGGCGCTGCCCGCGGCGCTGCAGTCGGTGTCGCTGCACGAGTACGCCGGGGATCTGGTCGACGCGAACCGTGGCATGATCGAGTACGCGGACCTGCTCAAGCGGCCGGTCGAGGCGTACAAGTATCTGCTCTCCACCGTCGAGGATGCGCTGGTGAGCGTCGACTCGACGACGCTCGCGCTCGACTGCGTCTTCATCGGGTCCTCGAACGAGACCCATCTTGCCGTGTTCAAGGAGATCCCCGAGTTCCAGTCGTTCAAGGGGCGGATGGAGCTCATCCGCATGGGGTACCTGCTCGACTACGAGGACGAGACGCGGATCTACGGCCCGACGCTGCAGCAGCGCCACTTCGAGAAGCACGTCGCGCCGCACACCGCGTTCGTGACCGCGTTCTGGGCGGTGCTGACGCGCATGCGCAAGCCCCTGCCCGACAAGTACGACAAGTCGCTGGCCGAGATCGTGGCGCGCCTCGGGCCGCTCGAGAAGGCGGATCTCTACGCGCGGCGCGTCGCGCCGGTCGCGTTCACCGCCGAGCAGTCGCGCGATCTCCTCGCCAACCTGGACAAGATCTGGGGCGAGTCGGACACGTACCCGAACTACGAGGGGCGCACGGGCGCCTCGCCGCGCGAGCTCAAGTTCGTGCTGCTCTCAGCGTCGCAGAACCCACGCTACCCCTGCCTGTCCCCGCTGGCCGTTCTCGACGAGCTCGACGAGCTGGTCAAGAACGTCTCCGTGTACGAGTTCTTGAAGCAGGAGCCGCTCTCGGGCGGGTTTCACGAGAACCGGCGCTTCGTGCAGACGGCGCGGGATCGCTACCTCGACCGCGTCGACGACGAGGTGCGGAGCTCGATGGGGCTGGTCGACGAGTCGCGCTACTCGGAGCTCCTGTCGCGCTACATCACGCACGTCTCGCACTGGGTCAAGAAGGAGAAGCTGCGCAACCCGACGACGGGGCGCCTCGAGGACCCGGATCTCGAGATGATGACCGAGGTCGAGAAGACCCTCGGCGTCGAGGCCCGTCGCGACGACTTCCGCAACGAGGCGATCGCGCGCATCGGCGCCTGGTCGATCGAGCACCCGGGCAGGAAGATCGACTACGCCGAGGTGTTCCCGCGCCACGTTCGCGTGCTGCGCGAGAGCTACTTCGATCAGCGCAAGAAGCAGGTCGGCAAGCGCCTCGACCACGTGCTCAGCACGCTCGTCGAGGGGCACTCTGCCTCGACGCCGCTCGACGGCCAGGCGGAGGCGGAGAGCCGCGCGACGATCGAGAACTTGAAGCAGCGCTTTGGCTACTGCGACAAGTGCTGCAAGGAGGCGCTCGGCTCGCTGTTTCGCCATCGCTACTCCGCCTGATCGGCGTAGCTGCTTGGCGTGACTGCAATTTTTCGCTATAGACCCGATTCATGCAGTACGTAGTCCTCGCCTTCGCCCTCTTTCTCTTCGGTTGTTTCGACTCTGGCCGCCATGGTGGCAACAACAACCTCGACGGTGGCAACGGCAACCTCGACGCCTTCCTCAACCCACCGGATCTCGAAAAGCCGACCAAGCCCATCGTCTACGATCTCCTCGGGATCGAGGGCGCAGGCACGGTGTACGTGCACACCGGGCAGTCGCTCTACACGATGGATCCGAGCAACTACGACATGATCAAGGTCGGCGACTTCGGCGTCGGCACCACCGCGGCCGACGACATGACCGATCTTGCGGTGCTCCCCGACGGGCGCATCTACACGATCTCGCGCACCCAGCTCTTCGAGGTCAACCCGAAGACCGGCAAGGCGACGCTGCTCATGGACAAGGTCTCGACGGTCGATGGCTCCAACGTCGCGATGACCACGCTCCCCGACGGGACGCTGCTCGCCTCCGACCAGAAGGGCGAGGTGCGCGTCATCGATCCGATCGCCAAGAAGGTCACCGTGCTCGGCACCTACGGCAACGGCTACGACACGGCGGGCGATCTCGTCTCGGTCTCCGACGGGACGATGTACGGCATCGCCAAGATGGGTCCGGGCACGCGCACCGACGCCAACGCGCTCATCAAGGTCAACACGACCACCGCCAAGGCGACGCTCGTCGGCACCATCGAGACCGCGACGGGCACCGGCTTCACCGGTGTCTTCGGCATCGCCTATCAGGGCGGCAACGTCTTCGCCTTCACCAAGAACGGCGAGGTCATCAAGATCGACCCCGACACCGGCAAGGCCGAGCTCGTCCGCACGCACGCGACGCTCGAGTTCTACGGCGCCGGCTCGAACCCCCTCGTCTCCCCAATCGGCTAAGCCTGCATCGAGCTTCGGCTGGCTCGACGACGCGCGTCTCCTCAGCTATAAGAGGATCGTGAATCACCTCGGCAGCCTCTCCGACGCCTTGCGCGCCGGAGGCATTACGCTCGCTACGATCCTGATCTGCTCCGTGCTGGTCGTGGCGGTCGCCATCGAGCGACTGGTGGCGCAGTGGCGCTTCGTCGACAAGGCGCGGAACCTTGGCGAGGCGATCAAGCGCTGCCTCTACCGCGGCGCAGTCGCGGAGGCGCGCACCGCCTGCGAGCGATCGCGCTCCCCGGCGGCGGAGATCTTCCTCGTCGGGTTCGAGCGCCTCGGGCGGTCGTCGGCCGGCGCGCTCGCCGCGGCGGTGGATCGCGAGCGGTTGCGGGTCGCCATGGCGCTCAAGGGGCAGCTCTGGCTGCTCGGGACCATCGGCGCGACGGCGCCGTTCATTGGCCTCTTCGGCACGACGTGGGGCATCCTGCGCGCCTTTCAGCAGATCGGCCTCACCAAGCAGGCTGGCATCGATGTCGTCGGTCCGGGCATCGCCGAGGCGCTGGTCACGACCGCGGCGGGCATCCTCGTCGCGATCGAAGCGGTCGTTGTCTACAACTACTTCATGGCGCGGCTGCAGCGGATGTCGATGGAGCTGCGCCTGATGGTCGAGGAGTTCGTCGAGCTGCTCGGCGAGGCGAAGCCCGAGGCGAAGCCCGACACCAAGCCCGACGTCAGGCCCGCTGCGTCGACGACCGGCGAGCAGCCGGTGATCGCCGCGACCGCCGCGCCGGCCGAGAGTGCCTGATGGGGATGTCGGGGCCCAAGGGCGGCGGCGACGAGAGCGAAGAAGAGGGGATCTTCGCCGAGATCAACATCACGCCACTGACCGACATCTTCCTCGTGTTGCTCATCATCTTCATGGTGACGTCGTCGGTGATCGCACGCGACGAGCTGCGCCGGGGCGGCGTCAAGGTGACGCTGCCCAAGGGGGCGTCCACCGAGGTCGCGCCCTCGCAGAAGGATCTGACCGTGGCGATCACCAGCGACGGCAAGATCATGCTCGATGGCGCCGAGGTCGGGGTCGATACGCTGCGCCAGAAGTTCATCGAGGCGGTGGCGCGCGATCCGGACACGCAGGTCCTCGTCCAGGCCGATGAGTCGGCGCACCATGGGCGGGTGGTCGCGGTGATGGAGCTGGCCAAGGGCACCGGGCTGCGCCGCCTGGCGATCGCGACCCGCCGGTCGAAGTAGCTGGTGCGATGAAAGCTGCGCGCCTCGCTGTTGTCGTCGTCGCTCTGCTGTTCGTCGGCTACGGATCCTTCGGCGTCGCGGCGCCGTTCTTCTGGGGCCACAACGGCTACAACGGCGCCGTCTACATGCTGCGCGCGCGCATGACGCTGCGCCACCACACCGTCGATCCGCTCAACTGGACCGGGTTCGACAAGCCCGAGCCGGGAGCGCTCTACTATCACCACCCTGTGCTGGGTCACCACTTCCTGTCGGCGCTGGTGCCGATCTTCGGACAGGTCGAGTGGCTGCCGCGCGCCTGCAACCTCGCCTTTGGCCTGGTGACGATCCTGGCGATCTTCGCTGTCGGCAGGCGGTTCTTCTCGCCGGCCGTCGGCGCGCTCGCGGCGCTGGTCTGGGTGACCCTGCCCGACATCGTGTCGTTCTCGAACATGTACGATCCGATGTTCCTCGAGATGGCGGCGGTGCTGTGGACGCTGTACGCGTGGCTGGCACTCTGGGAGCGACCCACTTGGCGGGCCGCCTGGCTCGCGCTGGGCGCCAACCTCCTCGGTGGGCTGCTGATGTGGGAGGTGTTCTTCGTCTCACCGGTGCTCGCTCTCGTCGGCCTGCTGCTCGCGGTGTCGCAGGCGCGGCGTGGCCAGAAGCTCGGACGCGTCCACGTCGCCTGGGTGTTCGCCGTCGCTGCGGGGCTCGGCTGCGTGCTCGCCGCGGCGATCCACGGGTACCTGGCGTGGAAGGCTGGCGGGGTCGCCGACATGGTGGCGTCGTACAACCAGCGCAAGGGCGCCCTGTCGCTGCGCTACATCTACGACCGCCACGCCGAGTGGGTGAGCATCCTCTACGGCTGGCCGCCGCTCGTCGTCGGCGGGGCATGGCTGGTGACGTTCTTCGTGCGGGTCGGGCGCGGCCGCGCCGAGAAGCGGGACGCAGTGCCGCTCGCGTTCCTGCTCACGAACCTGCTCTACATCAAGCTCTTCGCCGAAGGCTCGTCGGTGCACCTCTACCGCGTGTCGTTCTTCTCGTGCTTCTTTGCCTTCGCGACCGCGGATCTGTGCGGACGCGTCGCGCGCTTCTTCGAGCAGCGCGGGGAGGCGGCGCCGCGCGCGCTGGCGATCGGGCTAGTGCCGCTCGTTGCATACCAGATGGCCGAGCTGCCGCACGCCTATCGCAATTTGCTCGACAGTCGCGCCACCTCCTCGACGCACAACGGCGCCGCGTACAACCCGGATCAGCAGAAGCTGCTCTTCTTCCGCGAGGTGGAGAAGCGGGTGCGGCCTGACGAGCGCGTCTACATCCACTATGGGCAATGGGGCGCGCGCAAGGAGCTGTGGTTCTATCTCGATCGCAGCTTCACCAACGTGCACACCCTCGCCAACATCCCCGAGAATCCTGGCAAGGCGGTGGCGATCTTCGACGAGTCCAAGCTCACGGCGCCGGAGCGCGATCGGTTCTTGCGCTGGATCGCGCGCCACCCCGTGGTCTTCTACGATCACTTCACGCTGGTGGACTTCCGCAGCACCAAGCCGAGCCTCGAGTCGTACACGTTTCGCGCCTTGCCGATGTCGCGCGCCTACCGCTGGTTCGTCTCGCACAAGTTCCCGCCGCAGGAGATCGTCAAGCAGCTTTACCTTCCGGGCGCGTGCCAGGCGATCGAGCAGGGCGTCGCACCGCCCGCCGACACGCCGGCTCCGCCGTGGCCCGCCGACGAGGGCAAGCGGCTCTGTCGCCAGCATCTGTCGGCGCTGACCGATCCAAAGGCGGCGCGGGCCCAGGCGGTCGAGCTGCTGGGCGGCGACGGCAAGCGGGTCTACGGCGCGCGATCGCTCGGCAGCGCGCCCGACGCGCTCGACGTCTACGTGCGCTTCGTCTCCGCCGAGCGGGTTCGCGTCGTCGCTGTTGCGCCTCATCCGATCGGCTCACCGACGGCACGGCTGCGCGTGATGAAGCAAGGCATCGCCAAGGCCGACCTGCCTGCTCCGGTCGAGGTGCCGACCAAGCTGCCCGCACCGTCGACGATGCGCGGTGGCTACGCCTACGTCGATGAGCTCGGTGGGCTGCGCCCCGGCGATCGGCTGCGGCTCGAGCTGGTCGACGTGGCGACGATCTACGGCGCGCAGCCGAGCGCCGCGGTGCAGAAGCACCTCAAGCCCGATCCGCCGATCTACGAGACGAGAGCGAGCGTCGCGCTCGAAGAGCAGATGGAGAGTCCTCGATGATCGTCACGTCCGAGGTTGCCCTGGTAGACGGCGTCCGCGTGCCGCGCTTCGCGCTGCGGGTCGTCGACGGTGAGATCGTCGCCACGGGCACGCGCGACACCCTCGCCGTCGGCGGCGAGCCGGTGCTCGATCTCGGTCGGCGCGCGATGTTGCCCGGCACGGTCAACGTCCACAACCACTCGTTCCAGTCGCTGCTGCGCGGCATCGGCGACGATCTGCCGTTCCTCGAGTGGCGCGATCGGGCGCTCTATCGATACTCCCCGGTGATCGCCGAGCGCGGCGTCTACACCGGGGCGCTGTTGGCGTTCGGCGAGATGCTGCTCCACGGCGTGACGACGGTGTGCGACTTCTTCTACCTCAACGCGGGCGCCAACGACAACGCGCGCGCCGTGATCGCGGCCGCCAAGGCGCTCGGGATGCGCGTCGTCATGGCGCGCTGCTTCTACGACTGGGACGGCGCGCCCGCCGTCTATCGCGAGTCGCCAGCGCAGGCGACAGAGAACTTCTTGGCGCTGGCGCGCGAGTTTTCCGAGGACGAGCTCGCCTCGGTGCAGGCGGCGCCCCACTCGCTCCACGGCGCGTCCGAGACGATGATCCGGGCCGGCGCGGAGGCGGCGCGGCAGGTGGGCGTGCCGTGGCACATCCACCTCGCCGAGGAGGAGTATCAGGTCCGCGACGCGCTCGCGCGGTATGGCGCGCGGCCGATCGAGGTGCTCGATCGCTGGGGCCTGCTCGGCGCCGATCTGGTCGCGGTGCATGGCTGCTGGTTCGACGCGACGGAGCGACGGCGCCTCGCGGAGACCGGCGGCAAGCTCGCCTACAACCCCGGCTCCAACATGTTCCTGGGCGACGGCGTCACCGACATCGTCGATCTGGTGGGCCGTGGCGCCACCGTGGGCCTGGGCACCGACGGCGGATGCTCGAACTCACGCGTCTCGGTGCTCGACGAGATGCGGCAGTGCGCGCTGCTGCAGAAGGTGCACCGCACCAACGGCCAGGCGATCGACGCCGAGACCGTGTTCCGCATGGGCACCAGCGACGGCGGTAAGCTCCTGGGCCTGCCGATCGGTCGGCTGGCGCCGCAGCATCGCGCCGACCTGGTGTTCGTCGATCTCGACGATCCGTCGCTGTGGCCAGAGCAGCAGCTGGTCAAGAACGTCGTCTATTCGCTCTCGTCGCGGGCGGTCACCGATGTCTTCGTCGAGGGGCGCCAGGTGGTGCGCGAGCGCCAGCTGGTCAACGTCGAGCTCGCCGAGATCGCGGCGCGGGTGCGTGAGCTCACGGCGAGCTGGTAGGCGCCGGGCGCACCACCATCACGAGCAGCGCCGCGCCCCACACCAGCGCCGCGGCCAGCCACAGCGACGCGGCGAGCGTCAGCATCTCGAGGTAGTGCTGCGAGAAGCGCTCGGCGGTGACGCGCGCCAACGTCGCCAGGATGGTCAGCGCGCCCGTGGCTCCGACGGCCCACGGGGGCCGGTCGGCGAGCGACTCGCGGCCGGTGTGGTGGAAGGCGACATGGAAGGAGACCGCGAACACCAGCAGCGAGAGCCCACCGACGAAGCTGAAGTGGAGCAGCGGCACCCGCAGCGCCGGGCGCGCGCCCGCGGCCAGCAGCCCAAAGGGCACGCAGGCGAGGGCAAAGCGAAAGAGCTGTCGATGGACACCAGGCAGGGACGGTGACTCGAGGATCTTCGCGCCGCCGAGCATGACCGCCGCGGCGACCGCGCCGCGCAGCAGCAGGCCGGCGCGCATCGACCAGGCCTGCAGCCCGAAGCTCAGCAGGAAGAGCAGCGCGGCGACGGCGTACAGGTGCAGCTCGCGGCGGCTGCCCTCGGTGGGGCCGCGGCCGTGCTGGATGATGCCGCCCAGCACCGGCGCGAGCGCCAGCACCAGGCCGAAGAGCAGCCCCTCCTCGACGAGCGCGCGACCGACGAGGAAGTGCGCCGACTGACCGTTGCCATCCGACGTGACGAGCAGGATGGCGCCCGCGGCCGCCGTCAGCAGGCCGGTCGGCAGGAAGACGAACGACGGGAGCGGCGGTCGCCCTTGGGGAAGCGATCCGGGCGCAGCCTTGCGTGGTCGCATGCGCACGAAGAGGAAGCGCAGGAGCAGCACCAGGGTCGCAAAAAATGCGCCTTGCGGCAGCAGGCCGTGCCCATGCCGCTGGGCGTCGAGGAGGGCGGCGACCGGGATCAGCACGACGCCGAGGCTGGCCAGGCCGAGCTCGACGTACGACATCGGCTGTGAGCTGGTGCGGCGAGGGATCATCGTCGCCAGGAAGCCGATGACGATGGCGACGAGGAAGCTCTGCGTCATCACCGTCGAATGAAAGGTGCCTGGCCAAACCCGCGTGACGCCGCTGCCGAACAGCACCCACGGCGCGACGCCGAGCAGCCCCAGCAGCGCACCGACCGGAAACAGCAGGCGAAAGGGCTCACGTCGGAGATCCATGCCCCGGGCACGGTGCAGGGCACGGGCCAGGGGCCGGTGGGGTGCACTGGCGATCCCGTGGCATGGCTTTTTCATCGGCTGCAGACCATGAACAAGAGCGGTGAGTCAGGCTTGATCACGTTGGGCGCGCGCCGGCCGACGGCGATGCGCCTCTCTGAGCGCTTCTTGGAGTGCCACGAGCGCATCCGGCGGTTCTTGCGTATCGCGTACGACCTTGCGACCAAGGATGCGCCCGACGCGGAGGTGGTGATGGCGGCGCGCTCGCTGCATCGCTACTTCGGCACCGCGCTGCCGCTGCACGTCGCCGACGAGGACGAGAGCCTGCTGCCCCGGCTGCCCATGCAGCGTGCGGCGACTGCGGTGATGCATCGCGAGCACCTCGAGATGGAGGCGATCATCGAGTCGCTGTGCGACGACTGGAGCGACCTTGCGGCGGAGCCAGGGCGGACCCTGCTGGCGCGCTCGACGGAGGATCGCGTGGAGCGGCTGCAGAAGCTGATGGACAGGCACCTGGCCGCCGAAGAGCGCGACATCCTGCCGCACGCCGATCGGCT
>CAZPEY010000107.1:0-15524 GCA_964585665.1 uncultured Polyangiaceae bacterium
AGCGCGATGCGCTGCGCCTCGCCACCCGAGAGCGTCCGCGCCTGGCGCTGGAGCTGCAGGTAGCCGAGGCCGACCTCGTCGAGAAAACCGACCCGCGCCGCGAGCTCGGTGAGCAGCGCCTCGGCGGTCTTGCGCTGTTGCCCGGACAGGGACGCGGGCAGCGACGCCAGCCAGCTCGACAGCTCGCCGATCGGCAGCGCCTCGATCGAGGGCAGGTTGCGGCCGCCGACGAGGACGGCGCGCGCCTCGGCGCGCAGCTTGTCCCCCCCACACGCGGGGCATGGCGTATAGCCGCGGTAGCGCGCCAGCAACACGCGGACGTGCATCTTGTACTTCTTGCGCTCGAGGTAGTCGAAGAAGCGGCGCACGCCGTACCAGCGGGTCTTGCCGTGGGCGCGCCAGTCGAACTCCGCCTCGCCGTCGATCACCCAGGCGCGCTCTTCGTCGGTGAGCGCCCGCCAGGGGACGTCGGCGCGCGCCCGCTTGCTGCGCGTGATGGCGGCGAGGAGCTCGTCCTGACACTCGGCGTTGGACGGCATCGTGAACGGCACGATCGCGCCCTCGCGCAGCGTGCGCGTCGGATCCGGGATCACCTTGTCGTAGTCGATGCCGACGGCGCGACCGAACCCCTGGCAGGTCGGGCAGGCGCCGAGCGGCGAGCTCGGGGAGAAGAGCGCCGGCTCGGGGGCACGCAGCGTCGTCGAACAGCGCACGCACTGCAGCCCCTCTGCAAAGCGGAGCGGCTCGGCCCGCCCCTCGACGACGAGCTCGGCGCGGCCGCTCGAAAGCGCAAAGGCCGCGGCCAGCGAGTCGCAGAGCCGCTGCCGCTCTTCGTCGGTCGCGCGCAGCCGATCGATCAGCACGGGCAGACGGCCGAGCCCGCGCAGCTCGTCCAGAGGATACTCGTCAAGTTGCTTGACCGTTCCCTCGAGGAGCAACCGGCGATGGCCGGCGCGCAGCAGCGTCTCGACGAGTCGCCCGACATCGCCCGTCGGCGGGAGCGGCGCGACGACGGAGAGCCGCTCGCCGCTCGCCTCCGTGAGCACCACGGTCGCGGCGGCCTGCGCCGAATCGTCGAGCACGCGCCCGCCGCAGGTCGGGCAGTGGACCTGGCCGATGCGCGCGAAGAGGAGCCGCAGGTAGTCGCTGATCTCGGTGATCGTGCCGACCGTGGAGCGGGCGTTGCGCACGCCGTTGCGCTGCTCGATGGCGATCGCCGGCGGCACGCCGCTGACCTGGTCGACGTCGGGGCGCTCCATGCGCTCGAGAAACTGGCGCGCGTAGGTCGACAGCGATTCGACGAAGCGTCGCTGTCCCTCCGCGTAGATGGTCGAGAACGCCAGCGACGACTTGCCCGAGCCCGACACGCCCGTGACGACCGTGAGCGCCGCGTGCGGGATCGTGCACGACAGGTTCTTGAGGTTGTGGGTGCGCGCGCCCGCGACGACGATCGGCATGTTCGATTAGGCCACCAGCGTCAGCGCTGCGGCGCGGCGCGGCAGGACGCGCCCCACCGCGCGCGCGTGCTCGACTCCCGCGGCCTGCAGCGCTGCGACGAGCGCGTCGGCAGAGCTCGCCGGCACGGAGAGCAGGAGTCCGCCCGAGGTCTGGGGATCACACACCACTTCGTCCCAGAAGGCGGTGCGCTCGCCTTGCCACTGGAGGTGCGGGGCTGCGTTGTTCCGGTTCGGAACCGTCGACCCGGTCGTCACGCCTTGCGCCACCATCGTCGGTACGGGCTCATAGAGCGGCAGCGACGCAAGGTCGAGCTCGACGGTGCAGCCCGAGCCTTGCGCGACCTCGAGCGCATGACCGACGAGCCCGAAGCCGGTGATGTCGGTCGCCGCGTGCACGGCGAAGCCGCCGGCCGCGATGGTGGCCAGGACCGGACGGTGCAGGCGCGCCGCGATCTGCAGCGAAGGGCGCGCCGCGTCGAGCGTCAGCACGCCCTTGCGCAGCCCGTTGACGACGAGCCCGGCCCCGAGCGGCTTGGTGAGGATCAGACGATCCCCGACGTGCGCCGTCGAGTTGCGCCAGATGCGCTGCGGATCGACGCGGCCGGTGACCGCGAGGCCATAGAGCAGCTCGGGGCCGCGCACCGTGTGGCCCCCGACGATCGCGATGCCGGCCTCGGCCGCCTTGCGTCGCCCACCGTCGAGGATCTGGCCGGCGATCGCGGGCGGCAGCTCCTTGGGCAGGACGCAGAGGGCGATCGCGCACAGCGGCTCTCCGCCCATCGCGTAGACGTCGCCAATCGCATTGGCGGCGGCGATGGCGCCGTAGAGCTCGGGATCGTTGACCAGCGGCGTGATGAAGTCCGCGGTCGTCACCACCGCGGTCCGCTCATCGAGCTGGACCACGCCCGCGTCGTCGGACGTCTCGGCGCCGACCAGGACGCGCGGGTCGCTCGGGCGGGGCAGATCGACGAGCAGCGCCCGCAGATCGAGCGGCGCCACCTTCGCTGCGCAACCGCCACACGAAGCAAAGCGGGTGATGTCCAGCGACGCGTCACTCATGTCGACGGCGTACACGAGGGCATGCTAGGTTTCAACCCCTATGGCGAAGCTGTCGATCGAGCAAAATCACTCCCTGCCGCTGGCCGAGGTTCGTAAGCGGCTCGAAGATCTCTCCGCGAAGCTGGCGGACAAGTACTCCATCGCGGCCAAGTGGCTGTCTGAACGGGAGGCCGAGCTCAAGCGGACCGGCGTCACCGGCAAGATCGTCCTCGACGAGAAGCGGGTCCAGGTCCATCTCGATCTGTCGTTCGCCTTGCTGCCGCTCAAGTCCAAGATCGAAGAGCGCATCAAGCGCGAGCTCGAGACGAACCTGAAGAACGCCTAGCTGGCGCGATGATCCTGGTCACTGGCGCCAGCGGCTTCATCGGCTCGCACGTCGCACAGCAGCTCCTCGACGCGGGGCGGCGCGTGCGCACCATCGTGCGCGGCGACGGCCACCGCGACAACTTGGCGCCCCTCCAGGCGCGCGGTCTCGAGGTCTCCTACGGCGACCTGCTGGAGCCCACCTCGATCGAGCGCGCGCTCGACGGGGTGAAGGTCGTCTATCACATCGCCGGCTGGATCTCGACCAAGCGCCGCGACGCCGAGCGCTTGCACGAGCTGAATTATGCTGCAACGCAGCATCTGTGGAAGGCCTGCCGTGCGGCCAAGGTCGAGCGCATCGTCTACCTGGGGTCGATCTTCGCGCTTGGCGGCGACTCGCAGCAGCCCCTCGACGAGGACGCGCGCTACACGCTCGACAGCCTGCCGGTGCCCTACTTCAAGGCCAAGCGGCGCGCCGAGCTCCTGACGCGACACGAGATCGCGCGCGACCTGCCGGTCGTCTCTGCGTACCCCGGCTTCTGCCTCGGACCAGGCGACGTCTACCTGTCGTCCATGCGCGCCCTCGAGCTGCAACACCGCCTGCCGATGCCGGCCGTCCTCGACGGTGGGATGGCCTTCGTCGACGTGCGCGACGCAGCGGCAGGCTTGCTCCTCGCCGAGTCGCGCGGCCAGCTCGGACGGCGCTACCTGCTCACCGGGCGCAACCTCACCTGGTACGAGCTGCTGTCGTGGACCGCGCACCTCTTGGGCCGGACCCGTCCGCAGCTCGTGGTCCCTCGCCGCGCGGCGCGACCGCTGCTGGCGCTCGTCGAGCGACTCTGGGGGGAGGCGCCGTTCGATGAGGCCTCGGCCGAGGTGATGGGCCGCTTCTACTACTACGACGATCGCCGGGCGCGCTCCGAGCTCGGGTGGGAGACGCGTCCGCTCGGAACGACGCTGCGCGACGCGGTCGACTGGCTCAAGGCGCGGAGCGAGGCGGCGTGAGCGATCTGGTCGCGTTCGGGCTGGTGTCGTTTCCGGCGATCTTCTCGATCGTCGACCCGTTCGCCGTCCTGCCGGTGTTCCTGGCGATGACCGCCAACGACTCCGTCGAGTCGAAGCGCCGTACGGCGCTGCGCGCCTCGATCACCGTGTTCCTGACGCTGGTGATCTTCGGTCTCGCCGGCGGCCTCATCTTCCGCTTCTTCGGCATCTCGCTCGGCGCGTTCAAGATCGCCGGCGGGCTGCTGCTCTTCCTCACCGCCATCGACATGATGCAGGCCAAGAGCTCGCGCACCCGCTCGACGCCCGAGGAGGAAGAGGAGGGCATCCACAAGGCCGACGTCGCGATCATTCCGCTGGCGATCCCGCTCCTCGCCGGTCCCGGCGCCATGGCGATGGTCATGGTGATGATGAGCAAGCACAAGCAGTGGATCTACTCGATCCCCGTGCTCGTCTCCGTCGCGCTGACCAGCCTCATCACCTGGGTCATGCTGCGCGGCGCGCAGTACATCGAGAAGCGGCTGTCCAAGACGGCCATGAACATCATGATGCGCGTCATGGGTCTCATCCTCGCGGCGATCGCCGTCGAGTTCGTCATGTCAGGCATCAAGGAATCGTTCCCGCACCTCGGAGGCTGAGCATGCGAAGCGTGGTGATCGGGTTGACCCTCGTCGGTGCAGCGACGGCGGCGCGCGCGGACGAGCACGAGCTGGGGCGGCTACTCGTCGCCGCCGACTACGGCGCGATCGAGAGGAGCTTCACCCCGGACATGACCAAGGCGGTGCCGCCGGGAACGCTCGCCAAGCTGTTCGACGGCCTCCGCCGTGAGCGCGGCAAGGTGACCGATTGCAAGGTCGCTGCGCCAGGGCTGCTGCGCTGCTCGGTCGAGAAGCCACCCCGCATCGAGCTTCACGTGACCTTCGCCGGCGCGCAGGTCACCGGCCTGCGTCTCAACGACGAGGTCGAGGCGCGCGAGCTGCCGCCTGCCAAGACGCGCCTCCGCCCGCCTTTTTCGGGGACGTTCACCGCGATGAACGCCAATCGCGACGAGGCCAACGGCCATTTTCGCAACCGCAACCAGCGGCACGCGGTCGACTGGTTGATCATGGACGAGGCCGGCAAGACGCACAGCGGCGATCCGAAGCGACTGCAGAGCTACTATGCGTATGGCAAGCCCGCGCTCGCCGTCGCTGCGGGCAAGGTCGTCATGGTCGTGGACGGAGTCCCCGAGCAGGCACCGGGCAAGAAGGACGCGTACAACATCACCGGCAACCAGGTGGCGATCGAGCTGGCTCCGTCGGAGATCGCCTTCTACGCCCACCTGCAGCCGGGCTCGATCCGCGTCAAGGTCGGCGAGCTCGTCGCGGCTGGCCAGGTGGTTGGCCTGATTGGCAACTCGGGCAACACCAGCGAGCCGCATCTGCACTTTCAGATCTCGACCCAGCCGGCGCTCACCGATGCCGAGTCGATGCCGGCCCAGTATCCGGGCGCCTTTCTCGACGGCAAGCGCGTCGAGCGCGCCTGGCCGAGCACCGGCCAGCGCCTGTCGTTCGACGCACCGCAGGACGGCAAGGACGTCGTCCAACCCAAGGAGAAGCGATGAAGCTGCAAGGCAAGCATGCGGTCATCACCGGCGCATCCTCTGGCATCGGCGAAGCGCTGGCGCGCGAGCTGGGGCGCGCCGGCTGCAAGGTCACGGTCGTCGCGCGGCGTCGAGAGCTGCTCGACAAGCTCGCGACCGAGATCGGCGCCAACTGCCTGCCCATCGCCCACGATCTGTCCTCGCCAGCGCGGGCCTTCGAGTGGATCGGCCCTGCCGAGGCCCAGCACGGCCCCATCGACATCCTGATCAACAACGCGGGGATGGCGCACACCGGACCGAGCGTCGAGGCATCGCCCGAGCTGGTCTCGACGCTGCTCAACCTCAACTTCGTCGTGCCGATCCTGGTGACGCGCCACGTGCTGCCGCAGATGCTGTCGCGCAACGAGGGCGCGATCGTCAACGTCGCGTCGGTGGCGGCGCTCGTCCCGACGCCGTGGCAGACCTACTACTCGGCCACCAAGGCCGGGCTCGGCGGGTTCTCGGAGGCGCTGCGCGGCGAGCTTCAGCGCACGGGCGTGGGCGTCGTCACGGTCTATCCGGGCCCGGTCAAGACACCGATGGCCGAGTCGGCCTACGACGCGCTCGGCGGCCGCACCGGCATGGCGGGCGCGATGCCCGAAGGCAC
This sequence comes from uncultured Polyangiaceae bacterium, assembly GCA_964585665.1. Classification (GTDB taxonomy): domain Bacteria; phylum Myxococcota_A; class Polyangia; order Palsa-1104; family Palsa-1104; genus CAZPEY01. The sequence continues at coordinate 6,050 of CAZPEY010000107.1, forward strand.
GCCCGAGGAGCTCGCGGTCAAGGTGCGCAAGGCGATCGAGAAGCGCAAGGCGCGCATCGTCTACCCAGCCGCCTACTCGACGTCGCGTTGGTTCCCAAACTTCGGTCGCTGGATCCTCGATCGCGCCGCGCCGGGCGTGATGCAGAAGGCGCTCGAGGGGCGACGCGGCGACGACAAGAAGTAGGGGCTCAGATCATCCGCAGGCGCTCGAGCGCCGCGGCGTACTGCTCGATCAGCGGGTGCGCCGGGAGCTGGCGCGCGCGGGTCAGGAGCTGTTCGAAGCGATCGAGCTGCGCCTCTTTGCCACGCTTGAACTGCGCCCAGGGGTCGCCGTAGTCCGCGCGGCACACCTCGATCGAGCGGAAGTTGTCGAGCTTGTCTGCGAGCGTGATCGCCTGCGCCTCCCAGGGCTTGTGCACGAAGTGATCGAGGTAGGCCGCCTTGCGCTCCTCCCACGACAGGCTCTTGTCCTGCTCGGAGACGTGACGGACCAGCTCGGCGACCCGACGACCGAAGCGCCGCTCGAGCTCCTCGAAGGCGATGTTGCAGTCCTCCATGCTGTCGTGGAGGGCGCCGGCGGCGACCACCTCTTCGTCGAAGCCGTGCTGGGCCAGCACGATCGCGACGCCCGCGAGGTGGCTGACGTAGGGCACATCGCCGCCGGGATATTTCCGTCGCTGATCACGATGCCAGACCGCTGCTTGATCGAGGGCGCGCTTGAGGAGGATGCTCACCCGAGGAGTATAGCCAACGATCGATCCCATCGCGATCCGCATGGACGATTTGGGAGTTGGGTTCTAGGCTGATCCGCCGTGAGCCGCCGCTTGCCCCAACCTCCCGAGGCCTGCCAGAGCTGCCGCGGGCCGTGCTGCGTCGGGCGCGTCGTCTATCTCAACAGCCTCGACGTGTACCGCATCGCCTCGACGATCGGCCTCGACTGGAGCGACTTCGCCTTCGCGCACCCCGCGGTCGACTCGGGCTTTCTCGTCGACAACGAGCTCGGACGCATCACCCACCGGGTGCGGCTGCGGCATGCCTATGGCGGCACCTGCCTGCTCGCCGTCAGCACGCCCGAGGGAACCTTGCGGTGCGGAATCGCCACGCTCAAGCCGAGCGCGTGCCGGATCTATCCGTACAACGTCCAGCTCTTCGCCCACCAACCCTACCAGGTCGCGATCGGCAACGACGCTGCCTGCCCGAGCTTCGGCGTGCGCTGGTACCAGCAGAGCGTCGACGCGCTCGGGGACGAGGTCGACCTCGCGGTGGCCGACGCGGCCCTGGCCACGCAGGTCGAGGCGCGCTGGAACGAGCTGGTCGAGTCGTCGACGAGCGCCTTCGCCGTGACCGATCACTTCCGCTGGGCCTGGGAGGTGTACCGCCGCATCGGGCTGCCGCCGGCGGGCCCTGCCGACGAGCGCGCCGCCTGGCAGCTCGCCGCGTACCGCTCCGTGCGGGAGCTCGATCTGTCGCTGCTGCCCCCGTCGACGGAGGCCGCATGAGCGTCCGCCTTCCCGTGCTCGGCGACACGCCCTCGTGCCTCGATTGCGCGACGGCGTGCTGCTTCGAATACTTCGTGCCGGTCAACAACTACGACCTCTTTCGCCTGGTGCGCACGCTCGGGCTGTCGTGGACCCAGCTCGTCTACGCGGGCGAGGAGCTGACCCTCTACACGTACTCCTTCCGCCTCGACTCCGGTCCGCGCCGCTTCTCGCTGCGCCTCTACCGTCGACCGAGCGGCGCCTGCCAGTTCCTGCTGCAGCTCCCCAACAAGCTGCAGCGCTGCGGCATCCACCCAGCCCGACCGCACGCCTGTCGCCAGTACCCGTTCAAGGCCGACGTCCGCCACGAGAGCCGCATCGACTTCATCTCGCACGCCGTCTGTCCACCGCCACAACGGGAGGCCTGGGAGGGGCGGCGCGCCACGATGGTCGACGAGGTCGTCGACGAGGCAGCCGAGCTGGAGCTCTCGGTGCGGGCGATGAAGCGCTGGGATGCGATGGCCGAGAAGGCGCCGCTCCACCAGCCACGCCTGGTGCGCGAGTACGCCGAGTGGATCCTCGGCCTCTACGCCACGCTCGAGCCGCTCCGCCAGGGGCCGCGCGCCGAGTGGCACGAGCGGGTCGCCGAGGCGATCGATGCCTACCCCCTGCCCGAGGATTTCACGGCAGGAGCGTAGCGCCGCACACGCTTCCTACGCCCCCATCAGGGCGCAACGCCAGCGACGAGACCACCTGATCGAGCTTGACGCCGCCCTCCAGAGTGCGTAGGTTTCGCGGCGAGTGTAGGGCTCAAGCTGGGTTTCAGCAGAATACAAATCGCATTGCCGAGGCGCTGCCCTACCAGCGCTTCACGCAGCAAAGGGAACGAGTATGGAAAAGGGTACTGTCAAGTGGTTCAACGACGCGAAGGGTTTCGGCTTCATCACGCGTGAGGGCGCGCCGGACGTTTTTGTTCACCACACCGCCATCCTGACCGAGGGCTTCCGCAGCCTCTCCGAGGGTGAGACGGTTGAGTTCGACGTGGTCCAGGGCCCCAAGGGTCTTCAGGCCGCGAACGTTCGCAAGGTCCAGTCGTAAGACCGCTTTTTTAGAGTAACTCTTCTAAGAGGGGCGCTTGAGCAATCAAGCGCCCCTTTTACTTTTTGGACTCTCCCTCGGGCGAGGTGCCATCGGCAGGGGACTCGGAGGGTGACCGGCGGTAGGCCACCACCGCCAGCGCGAGCGCCGCGAGCGCCGCGAGCACCGCCAGCGCCGAGAGCACCGCCCGCCAGCCCTCGAGCTCGGCGAGGCGCCCCTTGAGCTGGGCGACCGACGCGTTCATCGCCAGGAGGTTGCTAGCCTCCCAGCTCTGAAACACCCCGACCGCTGCCACCGCAAGCACCAACCCGATCGCCAACGACACCGTCGCGAGCAGCCCTCGCCGAAGGTACCTCTCGAGCGGTCGCCTGCCGCGCATCCCGAGCACCGCGCCGCAGCCGCCCAGGGCCAGCCCGGCCACGAGCAGTGGCGGCTGGCCGAAGCCCATGAGGACGATCGCCACCGCAATCGTCAACAGCACGATGACCAGCTGGTCCTCGAGCGCGCTGGTCACCGTCGACGGAGCCCTTCGTAGCCGAGCGCCAGGAGCTCGGCCGCGAGCCGCTCGGGCGGTCGGCTCGGCTCCTCGGCACAGAACGCCAGCGCCACGCGCTCGACCATGCCGATGTGCGCGTAGGCCGCGACGAGCGGATCGACCTCGCGAAAGATGCCCAGCCGAATCCCGAGCCGCACGTTCTCGGCCTCGACCTCGGCGATCTGTCGGTAGAAGTCCCGCAGCATCGTCGCCAGTCGACGATCGATGCCCATCGACTCGCGATAGGCGAGCTTGGCCAGCGCGCGGTGCTCCGAGAACACCCGCAAGATCTCGGTGGTAGCGTCGGTGATGCGCGCAAAATAGTCCGTCGCGGTCTCGACCTCGCGCGCCACCGAGGCGCCGATGGCGTGCAAGCGCTCGAGGAAGCTCTCGACCAGGGCGTGCAGAACCTGTCGCTTCTCGTCGAAGTACAGGTAGAAGGTGCCCTTGGCGACTCCGGCCTGGCGCGTCAGGTCATCCACCGTCGCCGCGTCGAACCCCTTGTCGGCGAACACCAGCCTCGCCGCCTCGAGGAGCTGCGCCCGACGTTCGTCGCGGCCCCGTCGAACCGGAGTCCCGGAGCGCTTGCGCGACGAAAGATCACGGGTCACCGCCACATCGACAACCCTACCCCCTTCTCGGGGCGCGGGGAACGCGCGAATCGTCTCGGACGCGGGCGACGCGAGGCCGGCCGTTGACCACGGCGCCGAGGCAATGGTACCTCGACGGCGCTTGCGTCGCCGCGTACGCCACCATGTCAACCCGCTCGGTCGCCGCTACCTCACGCGCGACGTCGAGCCGGTGCCCCTGCCCGCCGGGCGCGAGATCGACGTCGAGCTCGGCTGCGCCGACGCCCGCTTCCTCTTCGAGCTGGCGCCGCAGTTTCCCGAGCGTCACTTCGTCGGGCTCGAGATCCGCGAGCCGCTCGTCGACGAGGTCAACGAAAAGGCCGAGGACCTCGGCCTCGACAACCTGCAGGCGTGCTTCGCGCACATCAACCTCGATCTGCCCGAGCTGTTCCCGGATCAGTCGCTGTCCCGCGTCTACATCAACTTCCCCGATCCCTGGTTCAAGGTCCGGCATCGCAAGCGGCGGCTGGTCACGCCTGAGCTGGTCGAGGTGCTGCATCGCAAGCTGCGCCCCGACGGAGAGCTGCTCTTTCAGAGCGACATCTTCGAGCTGGCGCTCGATGCCATGGCCACCTTCGAGCTCCACGATCACCTGTTCGAGAACTGCTGCGGTCCGTGGTCGTTCCGACGCGCCAACCCCTATCCAGCCCGCTCCGAGCGCGAAGTGTGGAACGAGGTCCGCGACATCCGCATCTGGCGCATCCTCTATCGCCCGCGGCCCCGTTCCTGAGACCGCGCAGCCTGGCAGCGACCCGTGGGCGGTCCGGCGGGCGACCGCCACACCGACGACGAGGCGCTGCCAGGCAGTCAATCTCCTTGACTACTTCATCGGGCGGGACCTCCGCCAGTGCGCGGCGCAGCGCTCGGTGGCGGCGCCGCAGGGCGCGCCGACACCAGCAGGTGCGGCCGCAGCTTCTGCAGCGTCTTGCGACCGATGCCCTGGATCTTCGTCAGATCCTCGACTCGACGGTAGCCGTGGGACTTTTGGTAGTCGACCATCGCCTTGGCGCGCGCCGGCCCGATCCCTGGCAGCTTCTCGAACTCCTCGGCGCTCGCGCGATTGAGATCGAGCACGAGATCCGTGGCCGTCGCGGCAGAGGCCGGCCTCACCATCGGCGGCGGCGCCGACGAGGTCTTCGCCGGCTGCGCCCACGCTGCCCCCACCGTCACCATCAACGCCGCCATCCACATCGCCAGCTTCATCGCACACCTCCCTCGCTCACCCAGTCGTTGCTGCGCCCCTCATCTCGCGCCCCCGGAGATCGCCCGGCTCCGTCGCTGCCGTAGCCCGTTCGCCCCGGATCGGGATCGCGAATGTGCAGCAGCCCATTGGTCGGCGTCGCATCGAGCCGCACGGTCAGCGACTGATCCTGGTTGACGAACGCCGCCCCAATCCGCACCCAGTGCTTCCGCGCCGGTCCACGCTCGACGATCGTGTAGACGACCTTCCAGCTGCGTTCGCGCGCCACGGTCTCGATCCCCGCGCTCATCGCCTGCTCCTCCATGTCCGCCTCCTCCTTGCGCGAGCGACAGTGCGAACCGTGGGCCAACTCCCCGCGCGCTCCAACTCGTCGAGATCACGCGCCCACCGTCGACGAATCGGCCGGCCCACCGGACACGCGTCCGGAAACCCGGCCGGACACACGCGAATAGCCCTGCCTCCGAATCCGTTGTAAGCGTGTAAGCAGCAACTCCGTGCGCACCCTGGTCAAAGCAATCGCAGCGTCGCTCCTGCTGCACGCGATGGTGGTCCTCGTGATCAACCTGCCGTCGCTGTTGCCGCTGCCGAAGTCGCCGCTCGAGATCGAGGTGCTGCCCTACGAGCGGCCCAAGCCCAAGCCCGTCCCGATCGAGGAGCCGCCCGCTCCGCCGACGCCGCCGCGCCCCAAGAACGCCAGCCCCGGCCTGCCCAAGAAGCCGGGCGCCAGCCCTACGCCCAAGGCAGCGCCGGCTCCGCCCCCGCCGCCCAGCACCGCCAACCTGCGCCCCTACGCACCCTCGAACGTCAACCTCATCCTCATCCTGCGCTGCGATCGCATCCGCAGCTCTCCGCACGCCGAGTTCACCGACGCCATCCTGGGCGCCATGCCCGACTACGACACCTTCCTCGGCGGCACGGGCCTCTCCGCCGTGCGCGACTTCGACGCCCTGCTCATCGCCAGCGCCGATCCGCACCTCGTCATCGAGACCTTCCTGGCGGCGCGCGCTCACCCGGGCACGCCGCTCGGGCGCCTGAGCCAGCGGCCGCTCCACCCGGGAGATCCGCGCATCGTCCGCCTGCTCGGCGACGACCTCGCGGTGCTCGGCAAGCCCGATGCTCTCGACGTTCGGAGCGACCTCGGCGCGGCGCCCGAGACCCGCTGGCTCGCCGAGCTCGACAAGCTCCTTGACCAAAAGAGCGACGCGCCCGCTCTGCTCGCGACGATCAACGACCTCCACCAGCTCGTCCGACTCGGCAACGTCCCGACCCCGCACGACCTCGAGCTGGCGATGACGGCCGAGGCGGGGCCGGCGCTGCGCCTGCGGGCGCGCTTCGCCAGCGACGAGGAGGCCGAGCTGTTCGCGCGCACCTGGCCCAAGCTCCTGGCCGACTACAAGCAGTCGACGCGCTTCCTCGGCATCGGCGCGCTCTTCGACGGGCTGGTCGTCACCGTCGACAAGCAGCAACTCGAGATCGCGGGACGCCTCCCCGAGACCGCGACGCGCATGGCCTTCGCCTGGGTGCGCAACATGCTTCCGCAGCGCCATCGTCCCGCTGACGCTGGCGTCCCCCACGACCTCGGCGGCGCTGCCCCCAGCGACCTCGGCGCTCTGCCGTGAGGCGCCGACGCGCCCGATTGTGCGCTGCAACATAACCCCGACCTGCTACCCTCGCCTCGCGTGATCCGCGCCATCACCTTCGACTGCTATGGCACCCTCGTCGACTGGGAGACGGGCATCCGCGCCTTCATCACGCCGATCCTCAAGAAGTCGCGCGGCACCCACTACGAGGGTCGCCCCCACATCGCCCCCGACGACTGGATCCGGGAATGGGAGGCGCGCCAGTTCGCGCTGCTGCAGCCGTATCGGCCGTATCGCGAGATCTTGATGCAGAGCTTCGGCGACACGATGCGGCACTTCCTGCTCGAGTCGTTCGCCGACGACGGGCCCGCCTTCGTGCGCAGCCTCGCAGCCTGGCCGCTCTTCGACGACGTGCGGGCCAACCTCAAGCGGCTGGCCCGTCGCCACCGACTGGGGATCATCTCGAACATCGACGACGACCTGCTCGCCGAGTCCGTCGGGCAGATGGCCGCACCGTTCTCCGTCCTGGTCACCGCCGAGCAGGTCGGGGAATACAAGCCCGCGCTCGCGCCGTTTACCCATGCAGCGGAGCGGCTGGGGCTGGCACCGGAGTCGATTCTCCACGTCGCGTTCGGCGAGAAGTACGACCTCGCAGCGGCACGTCGGGCCGGCTTTCGCACCGCGTGGCTACGCCGCCACCAGGCTGCGCCACCGACGGTGGAGACCGACTTTCGCTGCGACTCACTGCCGGCGCTCTGCGACTGGCTTGACGGCGCCGGCTAGCCCCGAATCGTGCTGTGCGCCCCGGGGCTTCTCCGACGCTGGCTGGGAATATTTGGCAGCGTGCGTTTTGGTCCAGGCCGTGTATAAAGCCAGGAGGTGCGGTTTTCTCTGGTCGGCTCCGTCGTCGTGCATGGCGTGCTCGTCGGGGCCGTGGTGCGCCTGGTGCCGCCGCCGCCGCCCGAGCCGCGCATCGTCACCGTCGAGCTGACCGCCCCCAAGCTGACGCCGCCGGCGCCGACGCCAGAGCCGCCGGCGCCCGAGCCGAAGCCGCCCGAGCCGAAGGCCGCCGAGCCGCCGAAGACGAGGCTCGCGACGCGCACGCCCGACAAGCCGAGCAGCGTCCCCGAGAGCGCGCCGCCCCAGGCCGCAGCTCCCTCGGTGAGCGCCGAGACGCCGGTGGCGCAGCCCGATTCGACCTCGGTGCTCCTGCCCCGTCGCGCCCCTGGCGTCGACCTCAAGCTGCACAGCCTGCCGTCCGGGGTCGTCGGTGGCCAGCTCGACGGACCGCCGCCCAAGGTCGCCGCCGCCCCTGCCAAAGAGTGGCGCCCACGCGGCTCGGCCGGTGATCCGCTCCTCGGCAAGGTCGACGAGCAGAAGGACGATCCGTTCCCGCTCGTCAAACAGTCCGATGGCTGGGTCTACAAGGGCCCGGCCTTCAACGCCAAGATCCTCCTCGACGGGAGCGTCTCCTTCGACGACAAGAACATCCGCGACTTCAAGGGGCTCTCGGGCAGCTTCGATCTGACCGAGCTCATCATGAAGAGCAAGAAGCAGGATCCGTATCGCCGGGAGAAGGAGAAGTTCCTCACCCACACGACGGACATGCGCGAGAAGCTGTTGAAGCGAGCCCGCGACCAGCGCATCGCCGCGTCCATCGATAGCCTGCGCTACGAGCTGGCGTCGGTCTGGCGCAACGACGAGAAGCCGCACGCCGAGCGGCGCGCGACCCTCTACGCCATGTGGAAGGAGGCCGCCACGACCGACAAGGAGCTGGCCGACGCTGGCGCCGAGGCGCGGGTCGTGGTCGAGCAGTTCATCCGCAAGTACCTGCCGCAGGGCTCTCCCAACGCCTTCACCGCCGAGGAGATCGACCGCTTCAACGCCAAGGGCGGCAAGGTTCGCTTCGACCCGTACCACTGATTCCGAGATAGTTTGATTACAAACAATTATTGTTTGCACTCAAACCATTTTGGGACTAGACCTTGGATCGGAGCTGGTCTAGAGGAGCGCCCATGAACCGAACGACTCGTGCCCTTGCTACTTCGATCTCTCTGTTTCTCTCCTTCGGTGCCGTCGGTTGCGCCTCCGCGCCCAAGCCCCAGGCCAAGAAGAGCGACACGGCCTCGGCCCCCGAGGCCAAGCACGACGCAGTGGTCTCCCCCGAGGCTGCTCCTGCCCCCAAGTCGATCGACCCCGAGCTCGCCAAGCTGATCAAGAGCACCGTCCTGCACTTCGGCTTCAACGGAGCCGAGCTCACCGACGAGAGCCGCACCCGGCTGCAGCGCGTCGCCCAGGCGCTCAAGCAGAACGAGTCGATCGCCATCCAGATCTCGGGCAACTGCGACGAGCGCGGCACCGAGGAGTACAACATGGCCCTCGGCCAGGAGCGCGCCGAGGCGGCCCGCGCGTACCTCTCCAAGCTGGGTATCGACGGCGCGCGCGTCCGCACGATCAGCTACGGCGAAGGGATGCCCGTCGACCCGCGCCAGACCGAGGACGCGTACTCCGCCAACCGCCGCGACGACATCACCATCGCCGATCAGAAGTAGTCCAGAAGTCCCCGCAGCCGTGAGCCCGTCAAGCCAGCCGGTGCTAGCCCCGACGCTCGAGTTCATGCGGCTGCTCTGGGATCTCGACAATCGGCTGCAATCGGCCTCGAAGACGATGGCCGACACGCTCGGCGTGACCGGGCCACAGCGCCTGGTGATCCGCATGATCGGCCTGTACCCGGGCATCACGGCGAGCGACTTGTCGTCGCTGCTTCGCCTGCACAAGAGCACGCTGACCGGCGTGCTCCAGCGCCTCGAGCGGCGCCGCATGATCCGCCGGACCGCCGACAAGGACGATCGGCGCGTCTCCCACTTCGAGCTCACCACCGAGGGACAGCGGATCAACCGCCACCGGCTCGGGACCATCGAGGCGCGCCTGGGCGAGGCGCTCGGTGGCCTCCC
>CAZPEY010000108.1:0-4395 GCA_964585665.1 uncultured Polyangiaceae bacterium
GCACCCGCTCCGACGGGCGCCGCACCGCCCACCGCGCCCTCTCCGAGCGCGGCGCCGCCGGCCACCGCGCCCGAGCTCCCCAAGACGATCAAGCTGCGCATCGCCTCTGCGCCGAAGTCGACGGTGCGGTGGGGCAAGAAGACGCTCGGCGTGACGCCGCTGGTCTTCGAGCGGCCGCGCGACTCGGGTCCCGTCGATCTGGTCTTCGTCGCGCGCGGCTACTTCCCGGTGCACACGCGCGCCTTCACCTGGAAGAGCGACTCGGTGCACGTCCAGATGACCAAGCTCGCCGATCGACAGAAGCTCTACGGCGCCAAGAAGGAGCAGCCCGCAGCGCCGAGCTGCGACCCGGCCGGCCCCTGTCCGTCGCCGCCCCCCAGCACGCCGCCGGCTCCCGGTTCACCGACGGCAGCCCCACCGGGAAGCGCGCCGCCGGCCGCGGCGATCCCCCCACCCGCCCCCGCGCCGGGAGCCACCAAGTAGCGATGCGGCCCAAGCTGCAGCGCCTCGCCCCGCTGTGGGCCAGCGATCGCGTGCTGGGGGCGCTGTTCGCCGCCCTGATCGTCTACTACCTCGCGATCCCCGGGGTGTTCGAGGGCAAGCACTCCGGCGACGGGCTGCACGCCTTCAACTACCTCAACGCGATCTTCTACCACCACACGCTCGACATGCAGAACGTGCTGCCCGAGTTCAAGCGCTTCCTCGGGGTCAACGAAGTCACGCACCACATGCCGAACCGCAACCCGATCGGCCCGGTGATCTTCTGGACCCCCTTTTACCTCGTCGCCTGTGCGCTCGCGTTCCTGTGGAAGCTCGTCGGTGGAACGCCGCTGGCGCCGAACTCGGCCTTCCACTCGTGGTGGAGCGGCCTCGGCACGCTGGCGTGCGTGCTGTGGGGCGCGCGGCAGCTCTTCGTCCTGCTCGACCGTCGCTACGGCCGCCTCGCGGCGCGGCTCGGGGCCATCGCCGCCGTCGGCGCGACCGCGATCGCCTGGTACACGGTGACACAGCCGATGTACCAGCACGGCATCGTCTTCGGCATGTCGGCGGCGTTCGTCGAGTACTGGGAGCGACGGATCGGCGATCCCGATCCACGGCGCCTGCTGGTCCTCGGCTTGTGGGGCGGCTTCCTCGGCGCGATCCGCGGCCAGGAGATCTTGTTCCTCATCCTGCCAGCCAGCGACGTGGTGCTGGGGCTGATCCGGCCCGGTGATCGGGTGCGCTGGCTGTGGAGCGGCATCGTCGCGCTGCTCGCCGCGCTCGTCGGCGTGCTGCCGCAGCTCCTCGTCTGGCACTACTACTTCGGCTTTCACAAGCCGCACCTCGAGCCGCTCCGCCCCTACGAGCCGTTCTTCCTGTCAGCGCTGTTCTCGACGAGGGCGGGGCTCGTGCCGTGGACGCCGATCGTCTATGCGAGCACGGCAGGCCTCGTGGCGCGCGGCTTTGGCGCCAAGGAGCGGCGGTTCGTCCTCCCGCTCGTGATCGCGTTCGCGCTGAACGTCTACGTCGTCGCGTGCGGCTGGCTCGTGCACGGGGCGTTCGGCTACGGCGCGCGCCGCCTGTCGGACGGCGCGGTGCTGTTCGCCGTCGGCGTGGCGCTGCTCGCCGTCGCCCTCGGCGAGCGTCCGCGGGCCCGCCGAGCGCTCCTCGGCTTCGTCGCCTTCTGCGTGATCTTCAACGTCGCGGGCATGGAGGCGCAGCGCAGCGGGCGGGCGCGTTCGTCGGGCGCCTGCACCCGTCGCATCTCGGACTACCTGCGCGACCTGCGCGGCCCGGAGTGGTTCGCCTCGGTGGGGCGCGTCTTCGACGTGATCGGCAATCCCTTCGTGCAGCCCGCCGGCTGGATCTTCGCGCTCTACCACCGCGCGCCGCTCAGCACCTTCGACATCGTCGTCGGCATGCCCTTCCTCGAGCGCGACGGTGCCTGGCTCGGCCTGCTCCCCGATCTCAAGCAGCTCCAGCTCGACGAGAAGCACGCGCCCTGGATCATCGAGGGGTTGAAGCTCGCTCCTCAAGGTCAGCCTTCGACGGTGACGGGCGAGGTGCGGCTCCTGATGAGCTTCTTTGCCAAGGAGAAGATTGGCGTCGTCGTGCACGGGACGATCCTCGACGGCTCGACGGACGTCCTCTGGAACGGCCAGGCCATCCCGGCAAAGCGCGTGCCGCAGGGCCTCCGCTTCGAGGTCCCCGCCGAGGTGGCCCGCGCCGGCACCAACGAGATCAAGCTCCGCCTCCCCCTGGGCTCGAAGCTCCACCGGCTCGAGCTCGAGTCGTACAGCGTCCCGACCCGCTAGCGGCGCCGTCCGTCGCTGACTCGTCACAGATCGTTTCGCGCTCCGCTGCGTTTCAGGGAGGGTGCGTCGAGCCGATCTTCGCTGGGAGCCCCCCGAGCCCGAACCGCCCCGTCGACACGCCGGGGGCTGGCTGACGCTGCTGTGGGTGATCGCCCACCTCGTGCTGCGAGTCGCGCCGGTGTTGCTCGCCTTCATCCTGGCCACCGCGCTGTTCTCGCCGGTCGTCGAGGATCGACGCTGGCTGGCGGTGATCGGCGTTGCGGTCGCGCTCGTGCCCGGCCTGCTCCTGCGCCTCCGCCTCGATGAGTTCCTGCAGCGCTGGAAGAAGAGCTGGGCCGCACCAACCCTGCTCGATCTGACGACCGCCGCCAACCTCGTCGTCTGCGCCGTCTTCTGCCTCGGCTTCGCCGACTACACGGGGCAGAGCCTGCGCCGCCACGGCGATTGGTTCCTGGGTGAGCACAACGGCAGGATCGCGCGCGCGCTGCGCGCCGGCGTCGCTCAGCTCGCGCTGCAGCTCGAGCGCTTCGATCCGCCGCCCGAGATCACCCCGACGATCATCCCGCTCGTCGATCGCCCCACCCCCGGCCCGTGGGCGCCCGACGTGACGCCCCCGCCCGACGGCGCGCTCGTCTGGTTCCACCCGCTCGCCGGTCCGCGGCGCGCCATGCCGCTGTACGCCAGCCGACGCTTCGGGGCGGCGCGTCCGCAGCCGCGACCGCGCGAGTGCGAGCTCGGCCACTGCGGCGTCGATCTCGGCACGACCGTCGGCGAGCCGGTGTTCGCGATCGGCGATGGCGTCATCGAGCGCGTCGAGGACGACGAGCACAAGGGCGGCCGAGCCGGGCGGTACCTGCGGATCTCGCACCGCGACGGCAAGGTGGTCAGCCGCTACATCCACCTCGACTCGATCCGCGCCGATCTCAAGGTCGGCCAGCGGGTGCGCGGCGGCGAGCTCATCGGTCGCCTCGGCCGCACTGGCGTCGAGCACTCCGGCGCGCACCTGCACTTCGGGCTGTCGCTGCGCGACGGCGATCACGAGACGTACATCGACCCGGAGCCGCTGCTCCGCCGCTGGCAATTGCCCGATGCGCCGGCGGCGATGGTCGCCTGGGCGCGCTAGACGAGCGGCTGCGCGGTGGTGTTGGTGGGTGCCCTAGCGGCGTCGGAACCGGCGCTGGCGAGCGAGCGCCGGGCGATGCAGCCGGAGGCGCAGCGCCAGCAACAGCAGCGCGAAGCCGAACAGCGACGCGCCCGCCTCGTCGGTACCATCGACGCGGCAGCTGCATCCCGAGGCCTGCGGCGCCGCCAGCCCGCCTGGATCCGGCGGATCGCCGTCGGGGCGGGCCGTTGACGATCCACCGTCCGTGGTCGTCGACAGATCCTCGGGGCCAACGCTCATGTCGACCCCTTGCGCGCCCGCGTTGGCCTCGTCGCTGTCAGTGGCCGAGTCGCAGCCCGGATCGGCCGGGAAGTCGACCAACCCATCACCATCGTTGTCGGCTCCATCGGAGCAGGCCGGCTGGTCATGCTCGTCGACGTCGGCGGCCGAGCCGCACCCGGGATCGTCGGGGAAGTCGACCTTGCCGTCGCCATCGTTGTCCTTGCCGTCGCTGCAGGCCGGCGGGCCCGACTCGTCGTTGTCGAGCAGCGAGCTGCAGCTCTCGTCGTCGGGGTAGTCGGTCTTGCCGTCCTTGTCGTTGTCGACGCCGTCCGAGCAGGCCGGCACGTCGCCCTCGTCGAGATCGCTCGCCGAGGTGCAGCCTGGATCGTCCGGGTAGTCGGTCTTGCCATCGCCGTCGTTGTCCTTGCCGTCGCTGCAGGCGGGGGTGCCGCCGACGCCTGAGACCACGACGTCGGTCGACTGCGGGCCTTCGAACTCGCCCGGCGCGGTCGCCGTCGCGGTGACCCGCTGACCCGCGAACAGCGTCGGCACGGTCACGCTCCACGTCCCGCCCGTCGTCGTCGTGCTGCCCACTGGGTTGCCGTTGACGTAGATCGTGATCTTGGTGCCGACCGCCTCGCCGGTCGTGCCCGAGACGCTCTTGGCGCCATCGAGGATCGGCGCCCCGACCGTCGGCGCGTCGCTGCGCGCCTGGCC
>CAZPEY010000108.1:4495-7663 GCA_964585665.1 uncultured Polyangiaceae bacterium
CCACCGGCGACCTCGGCGCAGTTGATGTCGAGCCCGTCGGGATAGCCGGCGTACGGCCCGGGATCGAGCGGCAGCTTCTTCACGCGCAGCGAGATCTCGGCGTAGTACTCGTCGCCGACGACGAGCTCGCCGAGCGCGTAGCGGACCGCGTAGGTGTGGGTGCCGGCCGCCGGCGGATCGCTCCAAGGCAGCGGGTTGTCGGGGTTGAGATCGAATCCCAGCAGCGTGCCGTTCGCGGTCCCGTCGCTCGTCGCTGGAATGCCGACGCGGTCGAGGACGCCGGGATCGGGCATCAAGTTGTTGGCGGCCGGCACCGGCGTCGCTCCCGCGCCGCGATGGCCAATCTCCGAGCCGTAGGTGCGGATCCGCTGCCACGGCCCCACCGACGGACCGGCGCCGCCCTCGAGCTCGATGTTCGCGGTCGAGGTCGCCGCCGTCTGCCCCGACTTGAGCCGCGCCGCCAGCTGATACCAGGTCTGAGGCCCGGCCACGGGCGAGCCGAATCCGATGCCGGTCGAGCCGATGTACTCGGGCGTGTTGCCGCGCGTCGAGACGAGGCCGCCGCCGAACGCCATGTACTGGATTCGATCCCACTCGTTGTGCGCGTAGTACGGTGACGTGCTGCCGAGCAGGTTCGCGATCGCGCCAACCCCCGACGGTGACGGGTTCATCTCGAGGCCGTTGGCGAGCGTCAGGAACGGCTGCTCCGAGGCCGCGTTGCTCGGATCCGTCGAGCGCCGCCGCGTCAGCGGATCGGTCGAGTAGAAGATGCCGCTGTCGGCATAGAGCTGCGACATCGAGCCCGCGACGAGGTTGCCGGTGAAGGTGTTCTTCTTCGAGCCGACGCCGTCGACGGCGAGGCCGCCGCGGTGCGGGCGCACCGTGTTGCCGTTGCGATCGATGATGCGCGCGCCGACCACCTGCGTCCCGGGGGGGATGTAGTCGGTGATGTAGCCACCGAGGCCGCGATACGCGCCATTGGGCACCGGGGTGAACTGGATGATGAAGGTCAGGATGTCGCCGACCTTGATCGCGGTGTCGCTCGGGCTCGTGCCGCCATCGACGGTGCGCCCCTGCGGATCGATGAGCGTGACGGTCTGGCGACTGATGCGCTTGGCGGTGCCGACCTGCGCGACCGAGTCGGCCTGTGCCAGGGACGCGCCCAACACCGACGCAACGAGAGCAACGCGGAGAGTGCTGTGCATGGTGCGGCTCCTCATGGGATCGGCTGATCGAGTTGCTTGGGCACGATCACGAACACCTTGCGGGTGTCGAGGACGGTGACGCCGTCTCCCAGCACTTGGAGGTTGAGGGTGAAGAGCTGATCGACCGGCAGAGGCACGACGAAGTCATTGAAGGCGTCGACCTTGAACGTGACGGGCGAGCCCGGCTGGACGTTCTCGAACACATCGCCGTTGATCGTCGCGCCCGTCGGCGCCGGCGGCACCGGCGTCACTGCCTTGATGAAGTTCGCCGTGGTCGTCCCCGCCGGGAGCTGCTCGCCCTTCTCTCCCTGCGTGTTGCCGACCGCGCGCGTCGAGATGTCGAGCTCGCCGAGCGCCGCGAGCTGCTTGATCGCGTCGACGATCAGCGAGCCGAGGCCCGCGCCATCGGTGCCGACGTCGAACACGACCGGGCAGCGCGCCACGCCGCCGACCATCACCGCTGGCTTGGCCGCGCCGCCGATCCCCGTCGGGCACGCGCCGTTGGTGTCGGTCGGGATCGTCGCCTTGGTCGCCACCGCGAGGTCCTCGAGCTGGCTGCGCGGATCGTTCATCGTCCCCGAGTTCTCGAGGCTGTTGATGCCGACCAGGCGCGCCCCGACGAGGTTCATCGCCTTGACGACGTCGTCGTAGCCGTGGGTCATCGCGCCAAAGCCTGCGTAGTCGGCGGGGACGTGCGAGATCGAGTCGGTGATGTGGACGATGATCGGCAGCGCGTCCTTGCGGAAGCCCGCGCCGCCGAACGCCGGCAGCTCGAGCAGCGGCAGGCCGAGCCCTGTCGTCCACTGGTAGAGCGCCTCGTACCCCGCCTCCGGGATGTCGAGGCCACCGACCGGTGCGGGCAGCGCGTTGATCGCGGTCGACACCGCAGCCTCGTCGGTGGTGATCGCCTGCAAGAGCTCGAAGGGGCGATCCGAGGTCAGGCCGTTCGGATCGACCGGGAAGTCACGGAAGCGGCCAACGCCGAACGCCGCGTTGGTGATCGACGCCTTGATCTGCGGGATGATCGTCGAGCTCAGCGTCGCCTGAATGTTGGCCGTCTCGCCGTCGAAGCTGCCGGTGTTGTCGATCGAGAAGAAGATGTCGGCGTCGCGCAGCGTCGTGGCGAACTCGAGGTTGCCGTTGGCGCCCGGTCCCTGGTACGGCAGCACGAAGTAGAAGTCCGTCGCGGGGATCGTCGAGTTGACGTCGTTCGGATTGGAGCCGGCCAGCTTCTCGACCAGATCGGGGACATTGTCGCCGTCGGTGTCCTCCTTGGTCGGCGAGCTCTCCCCCGCATCGAGCATGCAGTTGCCGTTCTTGTCCTCCTCGGCGTCAGGAATACCGTCGCCATCCGAGTCGAGGTCGAGGTAGTCGGGGATGCCATCGCCGTCGGTGTCGATCGGGGCGGTCGCCGGATCGGTGTCACCCGCCTCGCACGAGTCAGGAATGCCGTCGCCGTCCGAGTCGAGATCGCGGAAGTCGGGCGTGCCGTCGCCGTCGAGATCGCGCAGCATCGCGCCCTCGTCCTTGTCCGCGATGCCGTCGCCGTCCGAGTCGAGATCGCGGAAGTCGGGCGTGCCGTCCTTGTCCGTGTCGACGACCTCGAAGCTGGCACCGAGCTCGTCGGTGTCGGACAGGCCGTCGCCGTCCGAGTCGAGATCGCGGAAGTCGGGCGTGCCGTCCTTGTCGGTGTCGATCGGCGGCGTCGTCAGATCCTGATCGCCGGCCTCGATCGCATCCGGGATCCCGTCACCGTCCGAGTCGTAGTCGCGGAAGTCGGGGAACTTGTCGCCGTCGGTGTCGACGCCCGCGGCGGCGCCCTCCTGGGCGTTGGTGATGAAGTCCTTGTCGTAGTCGTCGTCGTCCTTGACCTTCTTGTTGCAGCCGATGGCGCCAACCAGCAGCAAGGCGACGAGCGTGCGTCGAACCATGGAGCCTCCGAGGCGAACGAGTGACGTGCCTC
>CAZPEY010000108.1:7763-15454 GCA_964585665.1 uncultured Polyangiaceae bacterium
GGCGAGCGCTTCCCAGGCGCGGCGGCGGTGCGAGCGCGCGTCCTTCTCGGCCGCGCTCATCTCGCCGAAGGTGCGCAGCGGGCCGCCGGCCGCTTGCTCGTCGGGGATGAAGATCGCGTCCCAGCCAAAGCCGTTGGCGCCGCGCGGCGCCTCGGCGATCGTGCCCGGCACGCGCCCCTCGACGACGTAGGCGCCCTCGGCGGTGGCGACGCCGAGCACGCACACCGCGACCGCGGCGCGGCTGTCATGCCCGTCGAGCGCGCGGCACATCGACGGCAGGCCCCCGAGCTTCTCCCAGAACTTGATGAACGGCCCCGGAAAGCCCCCCAGCGCCACGAAGTCGAGCCCCGCGTCCTCGACGACGACGGCGCGCCCCAGCGCCGCGTAGGCGGCACGCGCCTTGTCGAGCGCCACCTCGCGCGTCGTCGCGGCCTGGATCTCCGGCAGATCGAGCGCGACGCGATCGAGCGGGCGCCCGAGGATCCGCTCGGCCTCCTGGTGCTTGTGGACGTTGCCGGTGACGAGCACGAGGCTCATGCGGGTTCCAGCCAGCCGTTGTCGAGGGCGCGGTTGCTGTCGAAGCAGATGTACTCGGCGATCCGCTTCTTGATCGCCAGCGTGCCGTCGACGGTGATGGCGCGCTCCAGCGCCGCGACGGTGTGCTCGGCGTCGGACAGGCCGATGCGGCGCGCCCGCAGGTTGAGGAAGCGCTGCCCCGGCTTGAGGACGTTGTACGAGAGCGGCACTGGCGTGTGGAGCGCCAGGCTGTAACGCTCGGCCACCTCACGCAGCCCGAGCATGTCGGACTCGGAGAGTCCGGAGCCGTCTACCTTGTCGACGAGAAGATGAAACTCGAAGTAGTGCGCCACGCGCTCTTCCTCGGTTTGTGCCGCGACGTCGGCTGCGTCGTTCGGCACGCCCTGAGCGTCGGCCATCGCCTCGACCTTCTCGCGCAGCACGGCGAGCCCAGCGTCGCGCAAGATCGCCGCATCGCGCGCCGCCGCCGCGCGCGCCGTCGCCTCGTCCCCCTCGACGTAGCGCGACGACTGCAGCACCGGCACGAAGCCTCGACCGACGTAGTCGAGCGCGAGCAGGAGCGGCTTCATCGGTGGATCGGCCGCCGCGCACGCCGCACGAAAGCGCGCGATCGTCTCCTCGTCCGGTGCAAGAGGGCCCACGAAGATGTGCAGCTCGAAGCGTCCAGTGACAGGCATGGCGAAACGATGATGCCGTGAGATAGTCGGAGGCGGGTGCACAAAAGCGACGATCAGATCTCCGAGGACGACCGCTTCGAGGTCGTGATCGTGGGTGCGGGGCCGGCGGGGCTGTCGGCCGCCGCGGCGCTCGGCGCAGAGCGCGGCACCCTGCTCCTCGAGGCCGGTCGAGGCGTCGCCGATCGCGATCGAAGTGATCCGGAAGAGCTGCTCGCCGGGGTTGGCGGTGCGGGGCTGTTCTCCGACGGAAAGCACTCGCTCCATCCGGCCGCGACCGCCCTCTGGCGGCTCGCCGATCGAGGCAGCCTGCGGGCGGCGCTTGACGCGACGAGCCGCTTCCTCGCCGAGCACGGCGTGGCGATGCCCAACGTGCTGCCGCCCGACGCGCCGAGCGATGCCCGCCCTGCGGCCGCGCCGAGCCCAACCTGGATCGCCAAGCCCTACCCCTCGATCTACGTATCGCTCGAGGAGCGCCGCACGATGATCGAGCGACTGTGGCAAGCGGCGCCGCAGCGCGCCTTCGGGACACGGCTCGTCGCCGTCGAGCGCCGGGGCGGCGAGCTCCACGCGACCGTCGAGCGGGACGGCGCGCGGCGCACGCTCGCCACCCGCCACCTCGTCCTCGCGACCGGGCGCTGGTCGCCGCGCCATCTGCCAGCTTGGATCGCCCCGTCGCTCGGCGTCGTCCCGCGCTACCAGCGCGTCGAGCTCGGCCTGCGTCTCGAAGCGCGCCACGATCACCCGCTGTTCGCGACCCTACCAGGCGTCGACGGCAAGCTGCGCTTCGTCCTGCCGAGCGGCGACGAGCTGCGCACGTTCTGTACGTGTCGTCGTGGCGAGGTCGTGCTCGGGAGCGACGGCACCTACGCCGCCTTCTCGGGTCGCGCCGATGGCCCACCCACCGGACGCAGCAACGTCGGCCTGATGGTGCGCATCGGGGACGAGGGCCGCGGGCGTGAGGTGCTCGCCGCGCTCGATCGCGTCGCCCCACCGCAGCGCCATGCTGCCTCTCTGTCGCTGGCCGACTGGCAGGCGCACGGCGCAGACGTGCTGGCGCCGCGACTCGGTGCCCCCGGTGCGCGGCTCGTGGACGAAGCACTGCGCCACTTCGTCGCGCTCTGCCCGGCGCTGCTCGACGATGCCGCCCGCGTCGCGCTCTACGCGCCGGCGCTCGAGGGCGTTGGCGACTATCCGACGACCGCGCCCGACGAGCTCGCCCTCGGCCACGGGCTCTGGGTCGCAGGCGACGTGTGTGGTCGCTTCCGGGGCATCGTCGCGGCGATGATCTCCGGGCGCTACGTCGCGGCGCAGATCAGGAAAGAAAGGCGCTGAGCACTCGCTCGGCAGCGGCGGCGAGCTCGACGGGCGTCCCGTCGTTGGCGATGACCTCGCTCCACAGCGACGGATCGTCGAGCTCCGTCTCCGTGTGGTGAAGATCCTTGTCCTGGTCGAACACCCATCCCGAGCGGGCCCGCGCCTCGTCGGAGCGCTGCAGGCGCAGCACCGTCAGCGCGAAGCGTGGCCGCAGGAAGTCGAGCTCGAGGCGCAGCCGCAGATCGGTGATGAGCGGCGGTCGGGGATCGGCCTCGATGGCGCGCGCCACGTCGCGCACGAAGATCTGTGGATCGGCGTCGAGGGACGCGACCGTGAAAGCGGTGAGCTGCGGACGCCACGCCTCTTTGTAGGCACGGTCGCGCGTCAGGCGCTCGAGATCGACCTCGACGCCGCGCGCCCGCTCGCTGCGAACGAAGAGCTCCTTGCACTGCGCCGCGAAGGCATACGTCGCGAGCGTCACGCCACGCGCTGCCGCCGCCTGCTGCAGCAGCGCGGCGAAGGTGTCCTTGCCGGAGAAGCGCTTGCCCGAGATGCACAGCACACGACGCATGGCGGCAGCATAGCAACGATCGCGGGTATGATGCGCGGCCAAGGGACACGCGATGGACGATCTGTTCACCGGAGACTTCCTCAGCCACGCGCTTGCCGAGCACTACGGCGCGCTGCGCCGGATCAAGCGCCGGCGCGAGCTGCTCGCTTCCCCTCTGTGGCAGCAGATCGGCGGCGAGGTCGAGCGAGTCACCACCGCGGTCGAGGTCGCTCACCACCGCGCCCCGACGGCGCCGAGCTCCGAGCGCCTGCGGGTCGCGGCCTGGAACATCCAGCGCGGGCTCCGCCTGCCCGAGCTGCTCCGACAGCTCCGCTCCGATCCGGTCCTGCGCGACGCCGACGTGCTGCTGCTGGTCGAGGTCGATCACGGGCTCGGCCGCTCGGGCAACCGTCACGTCGCCCGCGAGCTCGCGGCGGGGCTCGGGATGCACTACGCGTTCGGCGTCAACTACCTCACGCTCGAGGACGACTTCCTCGAGAACCCCGACGGTGCGCCCAACACGACGTCGCTGGCGGGCAACGCGATCTTGTCGCGCTGGCCGATCGGCCGCGTCATCAACGTCGATCTGCCCGAGCTGCGCGACAAGTTCTCCTCCTCGGAGAAGCGACTCGGCAAGAAGAAGGCGCTGGTCGCCGAGCTGCGGCTGCCAAGCGGCTCGATCGCGGTCGCGGCCAGCCACCTCGACTCGAACGCGTCGAGCCGCCAGCGTGCGCAGCAGCTCGCCGGCGTGCTCGATGCGGCCGAGTCGCTCGGCGCACCGGCGCTCGTCGGTGGCGACTTCAACACCACGACCTATGACGTGTCGTCCAAGCTCGCGCTGGTCCGCGATCTGCTCCACAAGCTCTTCGTCACCGGCTTCGCCGCGACGGTGAACAACTACATGACGCCGGAGCGCCGCTACGAGCAGCCGATCTTCGCGCTGCTCGCCGCACGCGGCTACGCGACCGAGGGCTGGAACGATCGCCAGCACGGCACCATGGTCTACGACTTCAACCACCCGTACGCGCAGAACAAGGTGAAGAAGAACGTCGGCGGCCTGCTGCTCAAGCTCCTGCTGCGGCTGCTGCGCCCGTGGGGCGGCGTCGTGCCGGCCAAGCTCGACTGGTTCTGCGCGCGCGGCCTCCTGCCGAGCGCCTGTCACACCATCGCTCCCGAGCGCGCCGGCGACGGGGCCCCCGCCTCGGATCACGCCGCGATCGTGTGCGACGTCGCGCTCAGTTCTTGAGCGGGTCCTTGAAGTCGAGGATCCACTTCCACGCGTAGGACGGCACGGTCGACTGATGGCGCACGCCGACGCCATCGGCGCCGACGATCACGAAGTCGCCCACCGAGGTGCGGATCCAGACGCCGTCGCCGTCGACGAGGTTGCCGCCGCCCCACTTCTCGATGCGGAAGCGGCAGGCGCTGGTGAGGCGCTTGCTCGCCGCGTTCATCGTGCCGTCGGGCGCGATCGCGACGTAGTGGCCAGTGTGGCTGACGAGCGCCACCTCGCCGCCCGAAGTGAAGCCGCCGCCGTCGAGGTCGACGAGCTCGAAGTGCTCCCACTCGTAGGCCTGCTTGCGGTTGGCGTTGAGCACCCCGCCGCCACCGCCCTCGGCGACCATGAAGGCCGAGTAGCCGTCGCTCTTCAGCGTGACGACGGTGCGCTTGGCGAGCCGGTCACGGATCTGGGCCATGAGCTGCGCCTCGACGTAGTCGTCGGACGGCACCTCGCGGTGCTGGAGGAGCAGCGGCCGACGGAAGAAGTCGCGCCGGATCGTGCCGTCGCTGTAGCGCTCGTAGTTCTGCTCGCTCTGATCGCAGGCGGACGCCGCGCAGTTCGCGATGTGGCCGCTGTCGAGGAAGTTGAACGGCGGCGCCGAGGTGCGCTGCCAGCGGTTGAAGAACAGATCGACGTTGCTCGGCACGCGATAGTAGCCGTAGCTCGTCTGCCGGATGCCGCCGGTGCTCACCGGATCGAGCGCCGCGACTGCCAGCAGCTTGCGATCGGCCGCGATGCGCGCGCCGATCCCCGACGACGTCCCGCCCACCGCCTTGAGCAGCGAGTCACCGCCGAAGCTGTGCCCCACTAGCACGATGGGCCGCGCCGCCGGCTGATCGTTGACGAGCGTGCCGAGCTGGAGCAAGAACTCCGCGTCGTTCAGCGGCGCCGACCACTGGCTGCCGCCGTCGACGAGCTGGTTCCATGGCACGACCATCACGTCCGCGTGCAGGTCGGCGAGGAAGTCCATCGTCTGCCCCATCTGGTAGGCGCAGCAGTCGTTGTTGCCGTTGATGAAGATGGCGAGCGGCTTGGGTTGCGCGGTGGCGGGTCGGGGCAGGACGGCGAGGCAGGTCGCGAGCACGGCGCAGCCGAGGAGCTTCCGCATGGCTCCTAGCCTTGCGCGAACCGGGCCAAGCGAGTTGTCGACGGAGAGCGGCTAGGACAGAGGGGGACAGATCGAGACGTGAGGACGATTGTCCGGGGACGAAAAGCCCCTGGGGGTTCGCTAGTCGCCGAGGCAGGCGGTGAGCTGCGACGAGCAGCTCGAGCTCTGGCTCGCGGCCGCGACGCAGGTGCGACAGCCCGCTGAGGTGTCGGTCGAGCTCGAGCAGGACGCAGCGCCGGCATCGCCGGGCGTGAGGCAGACCGTGTACGAGCAGGTGACGAGCGCGCTGAACTTGGTCTGCGCAGAGGTCGAGGCCGCCGCGACGCACGCCGAGCGGCAAGCACCGTCAGCGCCGCAGTTGGTCACGCAGGTGACGACCTCGCCACAGTGGGTGCCGCCGCTCGCCGTCAGATCGGAGGCGACCGTCATGTCCGAGGAGTTGTTGTTGTTGTCCTCCTTGCACCCGAGCATCAGCATCGTCGCCATCAGTCCTGCAGTCAGCATCGCGCGCATGGTCACCTCCACATCGATCAAGGAAACAGCGAGTGCGTCATCCTACTATGAAACGGTCGCCGACCGAAGTTTCGTGTTGCGCATGCCGGCCCAGTAGATCGCGCCCGCGACGAGAAAGCCGGTGAACCACGCGTAGACGTAGAGGTCGTCGAAGACGTCGGGCGGCCCGCTGGTGATCCCCGCCGCCTTCAAGAACCCGGGGACGTTGGGCAGCACGCCGACGACGAGCGCCACCATCGCGACCGGGTTGGTGCCCGCGTAGCGGCCGTTGGTCCGATAGAGATCGGCGACGTCGAGCTCGGTCCTTCGCAGGATCCAGTAGTCGACGATCATGATCCCGGCGATCGGCCCGAGCAGCGCCGAGTACCCGATGAGCCACTTGAAGATGTAGTCCTGCGCGCTCGACAGGAGCTTCCAGGGCATGATCGCGATGCCGAGGAGGCCCGTGATCAGGCCGCCGGTCTTGAACGAGATGTGGCGCGGCGCGAGGTTGGCGAAGTCGTTGGCCGGCGAGACGACGTTGGCCGCGATGTTGACCGAGATCGTCGCGACGCCGACGCCGAACAGCGCGACGATCGCGACCACGATGCGCACCCCGGCGCTGGCGATGAGCGGCGCGGTGTGGCCGGCCGGAGGCGTCGCCGAGGTGAGCTGCGAGAGGAGGAACACCGGATCCCAGAGCTTGGTGATGTCGGCGCCATGCAGGATCGCCTGCGTCGCCGAGGTGATGAGCACGCCCATCGCCGAGAACAGCACCATCGTCGTCGGCAGGCCGAGCGTCTGCCCGAGCATCTGCTCGCGCTGCCCGCGGCCGAAGCGCGTGAAGTCGGGCACGTTGAGCGACAGGGTCGACCAGAAGCCGATCATCCCGGTCAGCGACGGGATGAACACCTTCCAGAAGCTGGCCGAGTCGCGGAGCTTCGACGGCTGATCGAGCAGCGGGCCGAGGCCGCCGGCCGTCGCCACCGCCCACCACAAGAGCGCGCCGGCCATGACGAGGACGAGCGGCGCGGCCCAGTTCTCGAAGACGCGGACCGCGTTCATGCCGCGGTAGATGATGAAGATGTTGAGTCCCCAGAAGACGAGGAAGGTGATCGCGCTCGGCACCCCGAGGCCCGCCAGCGTCAGCGACGGCGCGAGCGTGGCGAAGCCGGGCCACAGCGCGACCACGAAGGTCTTGACCGCCTCGCCGCCGATGAAGGTCTGGATGCCGAACCAGCCGCACGCGACGATGGCGCGCAGCACCGCCGGAACGTTGGCGCCCACGGTGCCGAACGAGGCCCGCGCGAGCACCGGGAAGGGGATGCCGTAGCGCGTGCCGGGGTGTGCGTTGGCGAGGATCGGCCCGAGGACGATGAGGTTGCCGAGGAGGATCGTGAAGAGCGCCTCCTTCCAGTCCATGCCGACCGCGATGAGCCCGCCGGCCATCATGTAGGTCGGGATGCAGTGGGCCATCGAGATCCACAGCGCCGCGAAGTTGTAGGTGGTCCACGTGCGACGGCGCTGCGGCACCGGCGCAAGGTCGGGGTTGAAGAGCGGGCTCGTCGCGATGTCGGGGGGCAACTCGGCGAGCGCCTCTTGGGCGAGCTCGGGATCGTGCATGGTGCAACTGCGTACCAGGATCGGCTCGCGTTGACGAGGGCCTGCCTCGGCGCCGTCGATCGTCGATCTTCGATCGGCAAGACGCGGGCTTCGGCGGAGGGCGCGGGG
>CAZPEY010000109.1:0-15415 GCA_964585665.1 uncultured Polyangiaceae bacterium
CTAGAACGGAACGTCGTCGTCGCCTGGGGGCGGACCGTAGTCGTCGTGCCCGGACGATCCAGCCGAAGCGGCCGGGGCGGAGTGGCCGCCACCGCGCTGATACGACCCGCGCTCGCCGCGCTCGCCGCCCTCGCGGGCCCCGCCACCGTCGCGGGCGCCGCCGCCGAGGAAGGTCACCTGGTTAGCGACGATCTCGGTCATGTAGCGCTTCTCGCCGGTGTTCTTGTCGTCCCACGAGCGCGTCTGCAGCCGGCCCTCGATGTAGACCTGCCGGCCCTTGTCGAGGTACTGCGCGCAGTTCTCGGCGGTCTTGCCCCACACGACGACGCGATGCCACTCGGTCTTCTCTTGCCGCTGGTTCGACTTGTCCGTGTACGTGTCGGTCGTCGCGAGCCGCATCTCGGCCACCGCCTGCCCCGACGGCAAGAACTTGAGCTCGGGCTTGGCGCCCAGATTTCCGATCAGGATGACTTTATTGACGCTGGCCATCGGTCCGCCTCCGCAGGGTTCCGGTTGTGAAGGGCGCAACCATGGATCCTTCGCGCTCACTGGTCAAGTGTTCAAGTGCTGTCAAGCAGATTCGGTCGGTCGATCGATGGCGATCGCGATGAGGAGCGTCGCCATGAAGAGGAGCGCTCCCCCGGCGACGATCGGCACGTGGACCCCCTGCTCGAGCAGGAACCCACCGATGAGCGGCCCGATGATGCGCGCCAGCGAGCCGAACGACTGCGACACGCCGAGCACGCTGCCCTGCAGGCCGCCGGCGCGCTTCGAGATCAGCGACGACAGCGACGGGCTCTGCAGCCCCATGCCGAGCGCCAGGATGCCGAGCGCGATGCAGAGCTGGACGACGTGATTGGTGTACGCCAGCGAGGTCAGCCCGAGCGCCATGAGCCCGACCCCGATCACCATCATGCGCGCCTCCCCGATGCGCGGCACCAGCCGACGCACGAGGACGCCCTGCGCGATCACCATGTTGACGCCGATGAAGGCGAACAGATACGAGGCCTCCCGCCGCCCGTAGTGGAAGCGGTCGGCGGCGAAGATCGAGAACGTCGCCTCGAACTCGGTGAAGCCGAGCGTGATCAAGAAGAAGAGCACGAGGAGCACGCGCAGCCGGGGCTGGGCGAGCGTCTCGCGCAGCGACGACCAGCGCAGCGCCCGCGAGGCGCGACGCTCCGCCGCCGGCAGCGGCTCGCGGAGCGCGAAGATCGCCCACACGAGGTTGACGGCCGACAGGCCAGCAGCGACGAGGAACGGCAGCGACGCCGAGCCCTGGCCGCCGAGCAGGCCGCCGAGGGTCGGCCCGAAGATGAAGCCGAGGCCGAGCGCCGCGCCGAGCATGCCCATCGCGGGGGTCCGCGATTTCTCGTCGGTGACGTCGGCGATGTACGCCTGCGCCGCCGAGATGTTGGCGCCGCACGCACCGGCCAGCGCGCGCGCGAGGAGCAGCCCCCCGATCGACGTCACCTGCGAGTAGCCGAGCTGCGACAGCATCGAGCCGAGGATCGACAGCAGCATCACCGGGCGACGCCCGAAGCGATCCGAAAGGCGCCCGAGGATCGGCGAGAAGAGGAGCTGCATCGCCGAGTAGACCGACACGAGCAGGCCGATCTCGCGCGGCGTCGCGTGCAGCTCGAGCGCATAGAGCGGCAGGATCGGGATCACCATGCCGAAGGCCAACAGGTCGAGAAAGACCGTCAGCAGCAGGACGCCAAAAGTGCGAAACGGAAGGGCCAAGACCGGGAGTTCTACCCTCCCGGTTTCGGCGAGTCGAGTCCTCGTGCTAAAGGACCCGCGTGACTGCGCCTGAAGCGATCCGTTGGCAGGGCGGCCTGCACATCGTCGGCACCCCGCTGTGGTGCGACGTGCTGCGGCCGCGCGGTGCCTGCTTCGTCTCGTCGGTGACGACGCTGCTGGGGGGGCGGAGCGGCGCCAAGCAGCTCATCGTCTCCGGAGACGTCGGCGCGCGCATCACCGCGCTCGGCCTGGTGCCGCCGCACGCCCTGCTCACGGTGCGCCCCTACCGCCCGTTCACGCTCGGTCGGGCGCGCCTCGAGATCCTCGAGACCGGCGAGGCCAACGCAGCGGCGCTCTCGGTCGAGGTCGATGGGCGGCGCCTCCTCTACGTCGACGCGCTGCCGCACAGTGGGGTCACGCTACGCGACGCGGACGTCTTGATCGTCGGCCGCACGCTGGTCGCCGATCCAGTCAAGCAGCTTGACCATATGGTCCAGATTATTGACCATCGTCTCCAGCAGGATGGGCGCGCCGACGTGGTGGTGCGCGATCCAGCGTGGCTTCCCGTTCTGGCGCGCTGGCCGCTGCGCCTGTCCCCGCAGCTGGCGGCGCTGGCGCGCGAGCTTCAGCTCCTGCCCAACGGCACCGAGCCACTCGCGAGCTCGACGACTCCCTCCTCGGCCTTCGTCACCGCGGGGCTCCGCGGACCGCGCACCCACCTCCTCCTCGACAAGCGGCCTAGCGACGCCTCCCGGATCGGGCCGCTCGCCGAGTCGCTGTCGGCCAAGACGCTCTTCGTCGCCCCCCCCTTGCCGATCCCGGCGAGCGCGGTGAGCGCGGCGCTCCGCGTCGTCGAGATCGGTCGACCGACGCAGCTGCCGCTGTGGCCCGGTCCTCCCGCCGGAGTGGGTCCAGGCTGAGCGCAGGCTTTGCCTAACCGTCGAGGGCCGGAGTAGACTCGCGCAACATGCGCTCTGTCGGCTACCTGCTCGCGGCCACCCTGGGCCCGATCATCGCTCTCCTCCTCGGCTTCGCGGTCAGCGATCTGCCGCGCTCGCAGCTGGTGCTGCCGGTGATCATCACGGCGCTCGGAGGGCTGCCCGCGATCTTCGCCCTGCTGACGCAGATGAAGCGGTGGGGAGGACTCGAGCAGCAGACGATCGCCGAGGATCGCCTGCTCGGCGACGCCTTCCGCAACCTCGGCGAGCTGCGCTCCACCGTCGAGCGTCAGCTCCAGGCGATCGAAGAGACCGCGGCGTCGCTGCACCAGATGACCACCTCGCTCAAGCAGATCTCGCACTCGGTCGAGACGCTCGCCGGCTCCGCCGAAGAGTCTTCGTCATCGATCCTCGAGATGGCCGCCGCCAACGACGAGGTCGCCGCCAACATGGTGACGCTGGCGTCGAGCGTCAGCGAGTCGACCACCTCGATCGAGGAGATGACCCACTCGATCAAGGAGGTCGCCAAGAACGTCGAGGCGCTGTCCGCGACCGCGGAGGAGACCTCGTCGTCGATGAACGAGATGGACATCTCGATCCGTCAGGTCGAGAACAACGCCAACGAGACGGCGCGCCTCTCCGACGAGGTGTCCAAGGCCGCCGGCCTCGGCGCCCAGTCGATCAAGTCGACGATGGACGGCATCAACCGCATCAAGGATGCGTCGGAAGAGACGGTCAAGATCATCGCCAACCTCGGCTCCAAGATCGGCGAGATCGGCAAGATCCTCGAGGTCATCGACGACGTCGCCGAGCAGACGAACCTGCTCGCGCTCAACGCCGCGATCATCGCAGCGCAGGCCGGCGAGCACGGCAAGGGCTTCGCCGTCGTCGCGGACGAGATCAAGGATCTCGCCGAGCGCTCGGCGAGCTCGACCAAGGAGATCGCGGACCTCATCAAGAGCGTGCAGAAGGAGTCGTCCAACGCGATCGGCGCCGTCGAGCGCGGCGCTCGTTCGGTCGACGAGGGCGTCAAGGTCTCGCAGCGCGCCGAAGAGGCGCTCAAGAAGATCACCGACTCGGCCGACCGCGCCACCCAGATGGTGCGCGACATCGCCCGGGCGACCGTCGAGCAGTCGCGCGGCAGCAAGCAGGTCACCAACGCCATCCACTCGATCGCCGAGACCGTGCAGCAGATCGCGTCGGCGACCAGCGAGCAGGCGCGCGGCTCCGAGCAGCTCATCCGCTCGGCCGAGAAGATGCGCACCATCACCAAGCAGGTCGAGCGCTCGTCGCAGGAGCAGAACCGCGGCAGCAAGCAGATCACCCGCGCCATCGAGGCGATCTCGGAGATGGTGGCGCGCCTCAACTCAGCCCAGCGCGAGCAGGCGCGCGGCGGCGATCAGATCCTCCAGGCCGTCGAGCAGCTGCGCGAGCTGACGCGCACGCAGGAGTCGCGGATGGCGGAGATGGAGAAGGCACACGACGGGCTGCGCAAGACGATCGACTCGACGCGGACGCAGATCCGCAGCTAGCCGTACGAACGCTACCCTAGACTAGTCGCAGTCGAACGAGGTCGCGCCGCCGGTCGCCCCGTCGGGCCACACACAGATGTGGCCGTCCTCGTAGACGCCAATCAGGCTGCACGAGCAGAGGGTCGGGTCGTTGTCGTTGTAGGACCAGCTCCACTCCGTGCCACCGTGGTAGTCGTCGTAGCCGTGATCGACCCAGGTGCCGTCGGTGTCATAGAGGTCGACGAAGTAGCGATTGTCGTCCCAGTCGGTGATCTGCGCCCAGCCGCCCGGCAGCTTCCAGGTCTTGGTCGGGCGGCCGGCCCACGAGTAGAACTGATCGGCGCGGTCGAACGCCGCCGCGGGCAGCTCGCTGTTCTTCACCGCGACGTGGCTCTGCCAGGTCGCAACGTTCCACTCGGCCAGGAACGCCTGGCGGAGCGGCGAGTCGGGAAGCACGCCCGGTTGATCGGTCGGCACGGGCTTCTGCTTGCCCTTGAGCAGCGAGAAGCCGAGCGTGAAGTAGTGCGTGGCGAGGTCGTAGTCGCGAAAGACGATGTAATACGTGCCCGTCGATGGAATCGTCGCGACCAGGTGAGAGTCGTAGGTCGAGTCGTCGGCGTCGTCGCTCTTGGCGACCACCGCGAAGCTCTCGTCGAGGAGCCAGGCCACGGGATCGCCCACCTTCGAGCGAACCCAGGCATCGAGCCCGCTGCCCTCCGCCGCCTGGAACGACCAGCCGCGGAAGCGCGGCGTCCTCGTGTACTTCACCTTGGCGCCGTCGAGCGCGTCGCCGAGGAGCTTGAGCCGGTAGGAGAAGGCATCCGACTTGAGGTCGAGCCCCGCCAGATCCGAGAAATCCTCGGTGGGATCCACCTTCCCGCCACACGAGCCGAGGACGAGAAGTCCAACCATCAACGCCGCCTGTCTGTTCATGGCGCGGCGGTTAGCACACGCCCAGGGAACACACAAGCTCGGGGCGTCGAGGCGTCCCGTGCGAATTATGTTGCAGCGCAGCAAACGTTGCCGCGCTGCTTGGCCAGCCGCGCGCGGCTAACCGCGGCGTTTGGGCGGGCCGATGTAGCGCTGCCGCTCGATCTCCTGGATGTTGTGGGATCCGGTGTCTTCGCGCCGATGGGAGGAGCGCAACGTCACCCGACGGTGAGACGACTTCAACGAGAGGCGTGGGCCGACCTTAGCGGGGCTTCGCACGTGCAGGGACCTCCGTTTGTCAGATCTACATTGATGATCGTAGGAAGCGATGGATCGGTGGTCAAGAAATTGTGTTGTGCGGCGCAGCACAGCTCGAAAGCGCGCGACGATTTCTGCTACGATTGGAGACGGTGAGCACGCCACCTCGTCCGCCCGGTCCACCTGGCAGCAAGCCCCCTGTCCCCAAGAAGCCCGCGCTCGCAGGGCTCGATGGTGTACCCGCCGTCGAAGACGAGGAGGAGGCTGCCGAGGAGCTCGAGGCCGAGCTCGCCGAGGACGAGGGGCCGCCGCTGGCGGCCAAGCCCGCACCTGGCGGCTTCGGCACCGAGGTGAGCTGGGACGATGGCGAGCTCGGCGGGGGCAGCGCCGCCCCGTCGCATGCTGCGCCTTCGACCGCTTCCTCGTCCCCCATGTTTGCCGTCGGACTGGCGAACCTCGACGGTACGACCGACGATGTTCCCGCCGCCCCCGAGCCCACGAGCGGCCCTGATCAGTTTGGTCCTCCCCTCGACTTCACCGCGCCCGTCAGCAGCTCCCCCGTCGACGCGGCGCAGTCGACGCCAGGCCCTGCGCCGCCCCCGCAGCGCGGCTCTGGCGAAGATCAGTTTCGCGCTCCCTCCTACGAGGACAAGCCGATCGAGCTCAACATGACGCTCGCGCAGGCGGTCGCCGAGAAGAAGGAGGCGCCCCCCGAGAAGGAGCTTCCGGCGAGCTTCGAGGTCGCGGCGCCCGATCCAGGTGCGTTCATCCCGATCCCGGGGCGCTTCATGGAGGGTCGCCTGCGCCAGAATGCGACGCTGCACATCGCGATCGGCCTCGCGATCGCACTCGGCGTCGGCTACCTCATCGCGCGGCCGGTGTGGCGCCGCAGCGAGATGCGGATCGAGTTCCTGCAGCAGGAGGCGGCGCGCGAACGGGCGCGCGGTCTCGAAGAGGCCAACGAAGCAGCGGCGCGCATCGACAAGAAGATCGAGGACGAGTCGACGCGCTCGTTCATCGTGGTGGCGCTCTTGTGGGCCGGGATCGGGGGCGGGCTGTTCGCGCTCTACTACCGCTTCACGTAGTGGCGGCAGAGCCGCCGTCCCCGTCGCTGCCAGCGGCCTCCGCTTCGTCTTCGGGCTGCCGCTTGCGCTGCACGACGAGGGCGATGACGATGCTCAAGTTGTAGAGGATCGTCAGCGCGCCGCACATCGCGAGCTGGCCGATCACCAGGTCGCCAGGCGTCAAGACCGCGCCGGCGATCGAGAAGGCGAGGATCGCGTAGCGGTTCCAGCGCCAGAGTTGTCCGGCCGAGACGATCCCGAGCATCGCCAGCATCGACAGGATGAGCGGCAGCTCGAACACGAGCCCGAAGACGAGCAGCAGCATCGCCGTCAGATCGAAGTACTCGCTCATCGTGATCATCGGGCGGATCGCGAATGGGGTCGAGAGCTGCACGTTGATCTGTTTGCCGAAGACCTCGCGGATGATGCCCATGCTCTCCGACGAGTAGCCGAGGAAGTACTCGTAGCCCTTCGGCAGCACGAAGACGTACGCGAAGGCGGCGCCGCCGACGAACAGCAGCACCGAGAACACGACGAAGAGGAGGCCGAAGCGGCGCTCGCGCGGATAGAGGCCGGGCGCGATGAACTTCCAGCCTTGATAGAAGATGACTGGCGAGGCGAGGAACACCGCGCAGAGCAGCGACAGCTTGAGCAGCACCATGAAGGCCTCGGTCGGCGAGGTGAACACGAGCTCCGCAGTGCCGAGGCCCGCGCTCTTGGCCTGCGTGGACCAGGCCTCGCCGAGGGGCCGCACCATGATCGCGAACAGGTGCTGGCGGAAGGCATACGTCGCGATCAGCGCGAGGAACGTCGCCAGGACCGAGTTGGCGATGCGGGTGCGCAGCTCGGCCAGGTGATCGAGGAACGGCATGCGCCGCTCGTCTTCGTGCTCGGTGCGCTCGCTCACCGCGAGATCAGTCCTTCTTGGAGGAAGCGGCGGGCGCGGCCTCGGCGGCGGGCGCGTTGGCGACCGCGGCGCCAACCCCGGCGGGGACGGCGCCCGCAGGGACGGCGATCGACCCGACGGGGGGTGGCTTGCTCACCGCCGGCGTGCTCGCGGCCGGCGATGGCGCCGGCGGCACGACCGGCGCGGGCTCGTCACGGAGCGCCGCCTTGAGCTCGTTGATCGGGCGCTTGACGTTCTCGTCCAGCTCCAGCTGGTCTTGCAGATCGGTCGTAGCGCGACGGAACTGTCGGATCGCCTTGCCGAGCGAGGTCGCGAGATCGGGCAGCTTCTTGGGTCCGAAGACCAGAAGCGCGATGCCGAGGATCACCAGGAGCTCGGTCATGCCGAGGCCGAACATGCGTGTACTCTACTTTCTTCCCGTCAAAGCGCCAGCCGTCATTGGAGCGCCGGTCCGTCGACGACAGGGTTGGACAGGACGCCGATCTCGGGGATCTCGATCTCCACCACGTCGCCCGCGACGATGGGCCCAACGCCGGGTGGCGTACCGGTCGAGATCACGTCGCCCGGCTCGAGCGTCATGACGTGCGAGATGAAGCTGATCAGCGTCGGGACGTCGAACACCAGATCGGTCACCGGCGAGCGCTGCTTGACGACGCCGTTGACCTTGGTCGTCAAGACGAAGTCGCGCCAGTCGGTCGCGACCGTCGAGCGCACGCGCGGACCGCACGGGCAGAAGGTGTCAAAGCCCTTGGCGCGCGTGAACTGGACGTCCTTCTTCTGCAGATCGCGCACCGTCACGTCGTTGACCAGCGTGTAGCCGTAGACATAGTCAAGTGCCTTGTCTATTGCGACACGATGCGCGCGACGACGAATGACAATCGCCAGCTCGCCCTCGAAGTCGACCCGCTCGTAGCCTCGGGGGCGAACGATCGGCTGGCCCGAGGCGATCAGCGCCGAGGGCGGCTTCATGAAGAGCACCGGCTCGTCCGGCACCGGCTTGCCCATCTCGGTGGCGTGCGCACGGTAGTTGACGCCGACGCAGACGATCTTGGACGGCGCCAAAAAGTACTCGTCCTCGCCATTCGTTAGCGCTAGCCCGCTCATGGGCGCTGTATACATGGGGGGAGGCTCATGCACAACGCCGACGAGTTTCTGCGCAACCTCGCCCTCGTCCTGGGCGTCGCGGCGTTGACGACGGTGTTGTTCCAGAAGCTGCGACAGCCCGTGGTGCTCGGCTACATCCTGGCGGGCCTGCTCATCGGGCCGCACGTCCCGATGCCGCTCGTCGCCAGCCCCGAGATCGTGCGGACGCTGTCCGAGATGGGCGTCGTCCTGCTGATGTTCTCGATCGGCCTCGAGCTGTCGGTGCGACGGGTCGTGCGGATGGGCGGCAGCGCCTTCGTGATCACGCTGTTCGAGGTCACGACGGTGTTCTGGTTGGGCTACTTGGCGGGCAGCGTGCTCGGCTGGTCGACGAGCGCCAGCCTGTTTCTCGGTGGCACGCTGTCGATCTCGTCGACGACGATCGTCGCCAAGGTCTTCGCCGAGCGGCAGATCGGCGGCGCGCACAAGCAGCTCGTCTACGGCATCCTCGTCGTCGAAGATCTGTTCGCCGTCCTGCTCATGACCCTGCTGACGACGCTGGCCGCTGGACGCGGTCTGTCGGCGGGCGCGCTGCTCTCGACGGTCGGCAAGCTGCTGGCGTTCCTCTTCGGGCTCGTCGCGATGGGGCTGCTGTTCGTGCCGCGCTTTCTTCGGATGGTAGCGCGGCTCAAGCGGTCCGAGACGACGCTGATCGCCGTGATCGGGCTGTGCTTCGTCGTCGCGCAGCTCGCGCACAACGCCGGGTACTCCGTCGCGCTCGGCGCCTTCCTCGCCGGCATCCTCGTCGCGGAATCGGGCGAGCAGAAGGTGATCGAGCCGCTCGTCACCCCGGTGCGCGACATCTTTGCTGCGATCTTCTTCGTCGCGGTCGGCATGCAGCTCGACCCGGTGATCCTCGCCAAACGCTGGCCGCTGGTCCTGGCGCTCACTGGTCTCGTCATCGGCGGCAAGGTGTTGGGTGTCTCGTTCGGCGTGTTCTTGACCGGGCAGGGCATTCGCAACGCGGTGCGCGCCGGCCTCAGCCTGGCGCAGATCGGCGAGCTCGGCTTCATCCTCGCCGAGCTGGGCGTGCGGACGCAGGTCGCCAGCCCCGATCTCTACGTCGTCGCCGTCTCGGTGTCGGCGCTGACGACGCTGCTGACGCCGTGGTTGATCCGCGCGTCCGATCCGGTCGCCAACTTCGTCGACCGCATGCTCCCGACACGCCTGCAGACCTTCGTCACGCTCTATGGCTCGTGGCTCGAGGAGCTCCGCAAGCGCAACGAGATGACGGTCGTGCGCTCGACGAGGCGCAAGGTGCTGCGCTACCTCGCCCTCGACGCGCTGTCTATCCTCGCGATCGTCGTCGCGACGCGCCTACTGCGCAGCGAGCTGCAGGGGCTGCTCACCTCGACGCTGCACCTCGATCCGCGCTGGTCAGGTGCAGCCGTCGCGATGGCGATGCTCGTCGTCGCGGTCCCCTTCGTCGTCAACGTCATTCGCCACGCGCGTCGCCTCGGTGCCGAGCTCGCCAAGGCGGCGCTGCCGCCGGGCCGAAAGAACCAGGCCGACCTGGCCGCGACGCCGCGGCGCGTCTTCATCCTGTCGCTCCAGCTCGCCTGCCTACTCGTCGTCGGCGTGCCGCTGCTCGCGCTGACCCAGCCGTTCCTGCCCTGGTTTCCCGGACCCCTCGTCTTCATCGTGTTGCTCGTCGTCTCGACGGTGCTGTTCTGGCGCGGGACGGCAGACTTGCAGGGCCACGTTCGCGCCGGCGCCGAGGTGCTCGCCGAGGCCCTCATGGCGCAGGCGCAGTCCAAGGCCGAGCTCGACGAGGTCGCCGTGGAGCACGAGATCGAGCGCGCCCACGACCTGCTGCCTGGCCTTGGCGCACCGTCCACCTACTACATCGAGGACGGCACCGTTGCCTGTGGCCATTCCCTCCGCGAGCTCAATCTGCGCGGCCTGACCGGCGCGACGGTACTCGCCATGCGCAGCGGCGATGAACCGTTCGCGGTGCCGGACGCCAACCGCGCGCTGCGCCCCGGCGACGTCCTGGTGCTCGCGGGCACGCACGCCGCGACCCTGGCCGCCCGCGAGCTCCTCAGCGGCAAGCCCAAGCCCCCGGCTCCCGCCTCGGACGTGCTATGAAGGACTCGATGGAGCCGGTCCCGACGCAGCCGCCTTCGAATGCCGCGCTGGCGCGCGCCGTCGCGCGGCCCGGGGGCGATGAGGAGGCCGAAGCCGAGTTGTGCCGGCGCTTTGCCCGCCGCGCGTTTCTCTACGGGCTCAAACACCTGGGCGAGGCCGCGGCCGCCGAGGACCTGGCGCAGGAGGCACTCGTGACGGTGCTCGTGGCGCTGCGCGAGGGTCGTGTGCAGGACCCCGATCAGCTCGCGAGCTTCGTCCTCGGGACCTGTCGCATGCTCGCCGCAGCGCAGCGACGGAAGGCGGCGCGGCGCGAGGCGCTGCTGGCGCGCGAGCCGATCGACCAGGCCGTGCAGCAGCAGACCCGCGAGATCGACCCGGCCCGCCTCCAGGCCTGCCTCGAGAGGCTCGGCGAGCGCGAGCGCACCATCGTCGCCATGACCTTCCAGGACGACTGCAGCGCCGAGCACATCGCCACGACGCTCGGCCTCAGCACCGGCAACGTGCGCGTGCTGCGGCATCGCACCTTGGCGCAGCTGCACCAGTGCATCGAGCCAAGGCAGGTTGCGCCATGAGCCACCCGACGCGTGAGACGCTCGCGGCGTACTGGCTCGGCGACCTCCCGGAGGCCGAGGCCCTCGCACTCGAGGAGCACCTGTTCGGCTGCGAGGCGTGCGACGGGCAGAGCGCCCGCATGGCAGCGCTGCCCCGCGCGCTGTCGTTCGCGCTACCGCCGGTGGTGAGCACCGCGCAGGCCGCGCAGCTCGCGACGCGTGACGCGCGCATCTTCCGCACCGAGATTGCGCCCGGCGGGCGTGGCGTCGCGGACTTCTCGTCGGGCGCCGAAGCCCAGCTCATGGTCCTCAAGCCGGATCTGACGGATCTGAAAGACGTGCAGCAGGTCGACGCCACGCTCTGTACGCGCGACGGCACTCCGCTGCTACAGGCCGCCGCGATCCCCTTCGACCCCGCGACCGGGTCCGTGATCATCGCTTGCCGCGCCCACTATCTGACGGGCGGCTTCCCGCTCGAGCTCCGCGTCCGGCTCGAGGGGCACTCTGGGGACCAGCGCCGGCCGCTTGGCGAATTCGACATCGACCACATCTTGCCCGTGTAACGCTCCGCCTGGTCGCGGCACTCCCTCTCAGATCCTCCACTCGAACCGGAGAAAACCGTGCCCATCATCCATACCGAGACCTCGACCCGCATCGACGAAATCGCAGACGGCCTCTTTCGCATCAGCGTGCCCGTGCCGCCGCAGGCGATCGCCGTCCCGGGCGGCTTCACGTTCAACCAGTTTCTCATCGTCGACGAGGAGCCGCTGCTGTTTCACACCGGGCCGCGCTCCATGTTCCCGCTCGTCCAGCAGGCCGTCGCCCACGTGATGGCGCCAGCCCAGCTGCGCTGGGTCGCGTTCTCGCACTTCGAGTCCGACGAGTGCGGCTCCGCGAACCAGTGGTTGGCCGTCGCGCCGCGCGCCGAGGTGCTCTGTAGCAGCATTGGCGCCCTCGTCCAGGGCGACGCCTTCGATCGGCCCCCGGTGGCGATGGCCGACGGCGAGGACCGCAGCCTCGGCCGCCACACCGTCCGCTGGTTCGACGCACCCCATGTCCCCCACGGCTGGGATTGTGGCTTCCTGAGCGAGCGCACGACGCACACCCTGCTCTGCGGAGACCTCTTTACCCAGCCCGGCTCCGCGGTCGATCCGCTCACCAGCGGCGACATCCTTGGCCCGAGCGAAGCGATGCGCGGCGGCATGCCGACCTACTTCGCCCACTCGCCCGCCACCGCCGCGACGCTCGCGCGCCTCGCGGCGACCGAGCCGCGCCTGCTCGCATGCATGCACGGCAGCTCGTTCGCCGGCGATGGCGCGGCGCTCCTGCGCGCCCTGTCCACGGTGCTCGTACCGTCGCTGTAGCCGCCCCCGCCTGGCCCCTGCGAAATCTGACGCCTCCAGTGCGGCCGCCGGACCGAACCCGTGATAAACTCTCGTCGATGGCGACCTTGCATATCACCGCGGGCAACGAACGCGGTCGATCCTTCCCTCTGACTGGCAACGAGCTGCGCGTCGGGCGCGGCACCGATCAGGACGTCGTGCTCACCGACGTGGCTGCGTCGCGGCGTCACTTCAGCATCGTGCGCGACGGCGCGCGCTGGAAGCTGCAGGATCACGGCTCGGGCAACGGGACGCTCGTCAACGGCGTCAAGGTCCCGAGCGCCCTGCTCAAGAACGGCGACACCATCGAGATCGGCCAGACTGCATTCCGGTTCGAGGATCAGCCGCAGAAGCCGGTGATGGCGCCGTCGCAGCCTCGCCCGCTGCCCCAGGGCGGCACGCCAGCATCGGGGGCCGTGGCGCCGCCGGGAGGGATGGGGACGGGCGCCAAGGTCGCGCTCTACGGCATGATGTTCATCCTCTCGGCGGGCAGCATCGGCATCATCTTGACGCGCACGGTGATGGCCAAGCCGGTCGTGATCCAGAGCGACGCGGACATGGTGTTCAAGCAGGGAGCGCGCTACTTCGCTGCCGGCGAGTACGAGTCTGCCAAGACGTCGTTCCAGGAGGCGCTCAAGGCCGCGCCCGACTCGGCAGCCGCCAAGCGCTATCTCGCGCTGTGCGACAGCGAGGCCAAGAACAAGGAGAAGATCAAGGCCGGCGAGAAGGCCCTCAACGCGCGCAAGTACGACGAGGCGAAGCAGACGCTCGAGAACGTCGAGTCGTCGAGCGTGCACTACGACAAGGCGATGATGCTGCTACGCGAGGCGAAGCAGCACGAAGGGCAGGCTGTCGCTGCCGCACCCGCGGCACCCGCGCCCGCAGCCCCGGAGAAGCCCGCCGCACCGGAGAAGCCGACCAAGGTCGCCAAGGTGGAGACCTCGTCGAAGGCGACCAAGGAAGACAAGCTCAAGCCGGTCAACGTCATGAAGTCGACGCCGACGGCGCCGCCGGTTGTCGTCGAGGAGAAGCCCGACAAGAGCAGCGGCGCGCCCGACTCGAAGGTCGCGATGGCCGCCTACAAGAACAAGGACTTCGCGGGCGCCGCCAAGGCGTACCTGCAGGAGGCCAGCGTCGCCAAGGATCAGGGCGCCGCGATGAAGTCGATCGCCGCCTCGAAGCAGGTCAACGCGATCAAGGATCTGCTGGAGCGCGCCGGCAACGAGGAGAAGACCTCGCCGGAGAAGGCGACCAAGACGTACGAAGAGGCGATGGCCGCCGATCAGAAGCTGAGCAAGGGCGTCCACACCGCGTACATCAAGAGCAAGATCGGCGGCGTCGCGCTGCAGGGCGCCAAGCAGGCCTTCTCGAGCCAGAAGTTCGATGTCGCGTACACGATGGCGGTCTCGGCGCAAAAGTCGGGCGCTTCCGACGCTGGCGGGTTGCTCAAGCAGCTCGACCAGAAGGCCAGCGAGCTCATCAGCAAGGCGCAGGCGCAGCAGAAGTCGCAGCCGGAAGAGGCCAAGAAGCTGGCGCGCCAGGTCCAGAAGATGGTCCCGAGCGGCTCGGCGAACTACGTCAAGGCGCACCAGATCCTCAACTCGTCGGGCGGCGCGCCGCGGCGTGACGAGGACGAGTAGCAACGACGCGGCCTCGGCCGTGTCCTCCTGTCGTGGCGTTCCCCTCCTCACTCCTGCGCTGGACCCTCGCCGTTGTCGGCGGGGGCGCGGCTTGCATCTGGCTCGACTACTTGCACGCGACCCACGGCGTGACCGGGTACTTCCGCGCTGATCTGGGCGTGCAGCCCTGGTGGGTGCTGCTGCTGTTTCCAACCGCCGTCCTCTTGACCGTGGCGACCGTCGAGCCGACGCGCCGACTCCTCGGTGGTAGTCAACTTCCTTTACCAACTCTCGGACAGCTCGTCGCCGACTTCGGCCTGTTCGTCGGCGCCTATGCGCTGACCTCCTTCCTGCACGACCGTCCGACCCTGCTCGCGCTCATCCTGGTTGGGGGTTGGCTCGGGCGCTGCCTCGGGCGCCAGCCGCTCTGGGTGATCCTGTTCTCGCTCGGCAACGGCGTCGCCGGCTTTGCCGTCGAGGCCTCGCTGATCGCGCTCGGCCAGTTCAAGTACCAGCACCCCGATCTGTTCGGCGTGGCCCGCTGGTTGCCCGGCATCTACCTGCACGCCGGCCTGCTCGGTGTGACGCTGTCGTCGCTGGTGCGCGCACCGAAGCCGACCGCCGCCGCATCGTAGTCGCATGGCTCGTCACCTGCTGCATCGCGAGATCGTCCTGCCTCGGCCGCTGGCGGAGGTGTTTCCCTTCTTCGCCGAGGCGCAGAACCTCGAGCGGATCACGCCACCGTTCATGCGCTTCTCCATCCTGACGCCGCTGCCCATCACGATGCGCGCCGGGACGGTGATCGACTACCGCATCGCCCTCGGAGGCATACCGATGCGCTGGCGAACGCTCATCGAGTCGTTCGAGCCGGGGGTGCAGTTCGTCGACGTGCAGCTGCGCGGGCCCTACAAGCTCTGGCGCCACACCCACCGCTTCTTCGACGAGGGCGGAAAGACGCGCATGACCGATGACGTCGAGTACGAGGTCGGCTTTGGGCCCGCCGGGGAGGTGGCCCGATGGCTGTTCGTCGGGCGCACGCTCGAGCGCGTCTTCGACTATCGTAGTCAGGTGATCGGCGAGCGGTTCGGGGTCACGTCGACGCCGAATCAGTCCGCTGCCTAGGAGCCTCATGATCGCTCGACGTTCTCTGCTGTCGCTGGCGGCCTGGATCGTGGCCACGATCGTGGCGTCGCCCAGCACCGTCCTGGCGGCACCGCGCGGCGTGCTGCGCTTCGCCGTGCTGCACTCGAGCGAGCTGCTCCCTTCGGAGGCGCGCGCCGTCAG
>CAZPEY010000110.1:0-15330 GCA_964585665.1 uncultured Polyangiaceae bacterium
CACGCCAGCGACGCTCCGGCCACCGAGCGCCCACACGGCGCGCCTCCCGCAGAGCGTCCCTCCACCCCGCGCACCGCCAGCGCCCGGCCGTACGGTGCGCGTCCTGCCGTCGAGCGCTCGACCGCCGAGCGCCCTCGCCCCTACGCCCGCTCGCACAGCCACGCACCGGGCG
This sequence comes from uncultured Polyangiaceae bacterium, assembly GCA_964585665.1. Classification (GTDB taxonomy): domain Bacteria; phylum Myxococcota_A; class Polyangia; order Palsa-1104; family Palsa-1104; genus CAZPEY01. The sequence continues at coordinate 173 of CAZPEY010000110.1, forward strand.
GCGGCACGCGCCCCCTCAAGCGCCGCCCGCCGAAGTAGCCCGTCTACAGGACGATCCGCTCCAGCACCGTCGCGACGGGCAGCACCGGCCGCGGCGGCGTCTCGTCGGCGAGCAGCAGCTCCCAGTACCCGACGTCGTGCCACGCACCGAACTTCCAGCCCAGCCGCGCAAAGTGGGCGACCTTCTGAAAGCCGAGCTTGCGGTGCAGCGCCTCGCTGGCCGCGTGCCCGGCGGTGATGCCGGCGAGCAGCGCGACGTAGCCCTGCGCCGCGGCAATCGCGAGGAGCCGGGAGTAGAGCTGCGTGCCGAGGCCGCGACCGAAGTGGCTGTCGCGTAGGTAGATGGTCGTCTCGGCCGTCCAGTCGTAGGCGGCGCGGCTGCGGTGGGGCGAGGTCTTGGCGAAGCCTACGACCTCGCCAGCCTCGACGGCGACCAGCCAGGCGTGCAGCCGCTCGGTGCGAAGGTACGCCGCTCGCCACTCGTCGATGGGCTCGGGCTCGAGCGCGAAGTTCGCTGTCGTGTGCGCGGCGGCCCAGTTGGCCAGCGCGACGATCGCCGGCAGATCCTCGACGGTGGCCAGCCTGATCACGAGCGTCCCCATGCGCGCGCCAGCTTGCCACAGGATTTTCGCGCGTGGTACCGTACCGGCGGAGGTTTCTCGATGACGCGCGCCCTGGGTTCCCTGCTGCTCCCGCTGGCTCTGTCGATCGCCGCGAGCGGCTGCACGATCACCTCGAACAAGATGAGCTGCTCGCTGGTCAACGCGACGACGAAGATGCCCGAGAAGTGCGTCGAGTACACCGACTTCGACAAGCTCAGCTCGGTCAACGCCAAGGCGAGCCTCACGATCCTCTGCAAGGCGTTCAACGCGTCGATCAAGAGTGAGCTGTGCGACACGACGAGCGCCGTCTATGGCTGCCAGAAGGACACGGGCGGGTGGACGCAGACGGAGTGGACCTATACGGGCTCGGTCTCGGCGTGCGGCTCGAACGAGGTGCAGCTGGGGCCGGATCGCATGCCGCTCGCCCCGTCGGATCTGTCGGCGTCGTCGGATCTGTCGAGCAAGGACTGAGCGGACCGCTCTGGCGCTACGACTTCGGCGTCTTGAGCTGAAACTCCGCGTCGATCAAGAGCTGCACCTCGTCACCCACCAGCACGCCGCCCGTTTCGAGCGCCTTGTTCCAGTTGAGCCCGAAGTCCTTGCGGTTGATCTTGCCCGTCGCCGTCGCGCCGCGCACCGTCGCGCCCCACGGGTTCTTGATCGCCGGGGTCGGTCCCTCGACGGTGAGCGTCACCTCCTTGGTGACGTTGCGGATCGTCAGGTTGCCCTTGACCAGCAGCTTGTCACCGGCCTTGGTCACCGCCGTCGACTTGAAGGTCAGCGTCGGGTAGGTCTGTACGTCGAAGAAGTCGGGCGAACGCAGGTGCGCGTCGCGCTTCGGCTCGCGGGTGTCGATCGACGTCGCGTCGATGGTGATGTCGAGGGTCGACTTGGTGATGTCCTTGTCGTCGAGGTTGATGGTGCCACTGACCTTCTGGAACTGGCCGCGGACGGTCGAGACCATCAGGTGCTTGACCGAGAACTGTGCGGCGGTGTGCGAAGGGTCGATGATCCACTCGGACGCGTTCGCCGATCCGGCGAGCCCGAGGAGCGAGGTGGTGATGAGTGCAATGGCAGAAGTCTTCATGGTCGTAGCCTCCTGGACAGAAACATGGAGCTGTTGTCGAAAGACGAAAAGAGGTGATGATGTGAATTAACTGTTGTCGAAACTGGAACAGTCAGCGATCCCGCTTCGAGCGCCACCTGGGCTGGTAGCTAGCGACGAACCCGAGCAGGTCGCGCCAGATCGCATGCGCGCCGAATTCGAGCATCTCGGCGAGCGCCTCCTGGTTGGTCCAGTGCTCGACCTCCATCCGGTAGACCGCCATCATCGTGCCGGTTCGGTCGACGCCGTGCTGGCAGTGGACGTAGATCGGGCGCAGCTTGGGATCGGCGAGCAGCGCGAGGAAGCGCGTGATCGAGGTCGCGCTCGGCGCGTCGCTCGACGCCAGCGGCAGGTGCTCGTAGCGCATGCCCTGCTCTTCGACCCAGCGCCCCTCCCCGGTGCGGTTGCCGTGATAGTGGCGCAGGTTGATGACGGTGCGGATGCCTTGCTCCTTGAGCCAGGCGACGCCCTCCTTGCTCGGCTGGGCGCCCCGATAGAGGCCCGGGGCGACCTCGGCGACGTAGGGGATGCCGGTCACCTGCCCGAGGCGCTTGGCGAAGGGCTTGGCGGGAGGTGGATCCTCGGCGAGAGCTGGCCCAGCGAGGGCTACGGTCGCCGCTGCGAGCAGGGCTAGTAGAGGCCGGGCAGGACGCGCCATCGAACGATCTTACGATACTCGTTCCAGTCTGCCCCGTACTTGGCGGCGCAGCGCAGGTCGTCGCGGCGGGCGCGATCGAGGAGCAAGATGGTCAGGAAGATCACGTAGAAGTAGGGCAGCACGTGGGTGAAGCCCGCCGCCACCGTCCAGAAGAACGCCAGGCCGATCTCGAACACGTAGTGAAAGTGCGCCGCGACGCCCCAGTAGCCCGAGGCGAGGAGCAGGCTCTCGCGCTGCTTGCCGTCACCGGTCGTGTAGCGCGCCTTGACGAGCACGGGCGGGCGACCCCACACCGTCGTCTTGCCGCCCGTGTCGCGGACGCGCTGCCGCTGCCGGTCCGCCGCGTAGTTGGCCCAGATCGACAGACAGCCCGCGACGAAGATCGCCGCCGCGGCGACGGGCGACCAGGCGACGGGGTGGCGCACGAGGTAGAGGGTCGACAGCGTGTAGAGCCCCGGCACCCACGCGAGCACGCCCCAGCAGATGTAGAAGCCGAAGCGGTCGTGCATGATGTCGAGCGACGCGAAGTAGCCGCGCTCCCAGACGAAGAACTTGAAGATGTAGATCCACTGCAGCGCCACCGCGACGAGCATCGAGTTCGAGACGCTGCCGTCGAGCTGCCACTGCTTGGCGGCGTACGACACGCAGAGCACGGTCCAGCCGGTCATCGAGATGCGACAGTTGATGAGCTGCTTGAGCGACATGCCGAACACCGTCGGATGCAGCTCGGTGCCCCAGTAGTAGTCGAAGATCAGGTTCCCCGTCGATCCGGAGTCGCTGCTCGACGGACGGTGGATGCCCTTCCAGGTCAAGAAGGCGCAGAAGAGCAGGGCGAACAACGACGACGTGATCAGGATCTCGCCGAACGCGTCGTAGAGGATGCCGGGGGAGAAGAGGCCGAGACCGAGCGAGGCGCCGAGGAAGGCAGCGTGCGTGAGGACGTAGGCGAGCGGCCCGTTCTCCTTGTACATGGGCACGTTGCCCTTGGCGGTGACCGGACCAGGGATCGCCTTGCCGGGGAGGAGGAGCAGCAGCAGCGCCTGGAAGACCGCGAAGATGGCGAGGATCGAGGCGGCGCGCAGCGACGGCCAGGGCCAGTGCGCGACGAGCGCCGCCCAGCCCTCGGCAGAGAACAGCCGCAGGATCGAGCCATCGAGGTGGACCGCCGCGATCCAGACCGCGACGATCGCGGGCGGGCAGGTGACGACGAGGAACAGCGGCGCCAGCGTCGTGCGGAAGAAGCCCATCTCGGCCGGCGTCGGTGTGGCAGGCGCGGTGGGGCGCGTCTCGGGGTCGGGCGAGGCGGGGAGCTTTTCGGCGGCGGCTGCAGACATGGTTTTACCTTTGTGAAGACTGTGCGGAAGCGAGCGTTATAGCCGACTTGGATCTCGACCTGGAAGCCTCACGATCAAAGAAAAGTCACTCGGACGGATCCGGATCGCCTCCCCGTCGAGCGAGCCGCCGAGGAGATCGAGCGGCTGCGCCACCCCGTCGGGGACGAAGCGCCACTCCTCGACGGGATCGAGGTTGGCGACCCAGAGCGTCGAATGGCGTCCGAGCTGGAACTCGACCACGGCGCGCCGCGGCTGCTCGAGCTTGAGCGTCGGCTTGCCGTCGCGCAGCGCCGCCTGCTTGCGGCGCGCCTTGACCAGATCGAGGTTCTTTTCATCGACGAGCAGGCCGGCTGGCGCGAGCAGGCCGAGCGGCGCGAGCTTGACGGTCGCAGGGTCGATCGCCTGGACCACGCCGATCGCGTCGAGGACGCGCTGCCAGGCGATCGGCTCACCCGGCGCGGCGAGCTCGGCGAGGAGCTGCGGGTTGGCGTGCGGGATGAGCTCACGGGTCTCGGGGAAGCGCCGCTTCGTCTCCGGATCGAGGGCGCGCGCCCACACGGCGTCGGCGCCGGTGGCAGCGATGGCCGATCCTGGCAGCGCGATGGCGAGCCGGGCGCCGTTGGCGTGCGCGGCGAGCGCGAGGTCGGCGGCGAGCGTCACGTCCTCGCCGGTGTAGAGCAGGCAGTCTGCTCCGGCCCGCGCCGCCGCCGTGGCCTGCTCGACGCTCCGAACCTCGACGAGGAGCGGTCGCTTGGGCCAGGGCACGCCGATCAGCGCGGATCGGTGCAGGACCGCGCCCGGCAGGCGAACCTCGACGGTGTGCCCGCCGGGAAAGAGGCCGCGGATCTCGCAGCGCAGCTCCTGTCCGACGCGGCGGCAGATGTCGCCACGATAACGATCGTCGAGGAGGAGCTGGGCGGCGCCCGAGTGATCGGTGATCGAGAAGGCCCAGGCCCCGTCGGTCGGTGACGACGCGCGGAAGGCCATCCGGGGCGGTGGCAGCGCGTCGCCGCAGCCGCCGAGCGCGACGAGCTGGGCGACGGCGAAGAGGCTGGCGAGCAGGCGCGGGAGGGCGGGAGAGAGGGCGGCTTGGTGCAAGCGCGAGGGACGCTACGCGAGGCGACGACGGCGGGCAAGCAGCGTCGCGCCAGCGACGAGCAGCAGCAGGGCGAACGGCGCGGTGTCGTCACGGTCCGGGCCGCCGATCATCGCGCAGCCGCTGCCGCCGCCTTTGCGCTTGTTCGGCGCACAGTAGAACTCACCCGGGTCGAACTCCTGGCACGAGGTCGACAGCGAGCAGGTCTGGGCGTCGTTCGGGTCGCAAGCTGCGGTGCAGATCCGCGAGCCGTTCACCGTCGCGCATAGGCCGGAGTCGCACTGGCTGCTGTCGGTGCACGCCTTGCCGATCCCGAGGCCCGTGTCGGTGCTGCCGCCGGACGATCCGCCCGAGCTGCCACCGGACGATCCGCCCGAGCTGCCACCGGACGATCCGCCCGAGCTGCCGCCGGACGATCCGCCCGAGCTGCCGCCGGACGATCCGCCCGACGTCGCCGGCGTCTTCGTGCAGACCTTGTTGTCGCAGGTCTCGTCGGAGTAGCAGTCGACGTCGCCGATGCACACCGGATCGCTCGCGGGCGTCGTCGTGTCCACGGTGAAGTTGACCGACACCGTCGCGATGCCACCGTCGGCCGCGTAGGCCGTCGCCGTGAGCTTGGCGGTGCCGGCCTGGTTGACCTGCACCGGCCAGCGGAATGGCGGCGCGGTCTTGTCAAAGAGCTTCTGCGCGCCCGCCGAGATCTCGACCTTGGTGATCGTCGTGCCGGGCGCCTCGACGTGCACGGCGACGTCGAAGGTCTGCCCAACCGTCGCGCCCTCGATGGGCTGCAGCCAGGTGATCTGCGGCTTCTTCGTCGTCGACCCGCCCGAGCTTCCGCCCGACGAACCGCCCGTCCCGCCGCCGGAGCTCGCCGACTTCTTGCCGATGTTGGCGGTCAGCGTCTGCGCCGAGTTCTGGTAGTTCGAGCCCGAGCAGGAAGACGAGCCATCGGTGAGCTGCATGCTCTTGTCGACGAAGCCGACCACCGTCTCGGTCACCGACGGATACATGATGTCGGTCTCGTCCGCCGTGTGCTCGAGGCCGAACGAGTGGCCGGCCTCGTGTGCGATGGTGGTCGCGATCGACGAGATCGCGAACTCGAGAGACTCCCAGCTCGACTGCGGCTCGAGCGACTTGGCGAACGCGTAGCCGATGTTGCCGCCCATCTGGTTCTTGCAGTCCATCGGCGCGATGCCGACCGTGCCGCCACCGCTCGACGACGAGAAGATCGAGTTGTAGCCGCCGACCATCATCATCGTGTAGTCGCCCGAGGTCGGGCGGGTCGTCGTGATGAGGACGTTGTAGTCGGCGTAGTAGCTCGACACTTCCTCGACGATCTTGTCCATCGCCTGCTGGCGCGTGTAGCTGCCGGTGTACTTGCTGGCGTCGAAGGCCGGGAACTTCGTCGAGGCGTCGGCGATGAAGGAGGTGTTGTTCGCGGGATCGTCGCTGCCCCAGCCGGAGGGAGGCTTGATGGTCGCGCCGTCGAAGTTGATGAACAGGATGTGCTCGCCGTTCGGTCCGTCGCCGTAGGTCACCGCGGAGCTCTTGACGCCGAGCGGGCTCTTGGGCGGCAACACATAGTCGCCGTGCAGCGACCGCTGAGGACGTGGGGACTGACAAGCGGCGAGGGCAAAGATGCCTAGGACACTGACCAGTCGAGCGTTCATGTGGGCGGCCTCCGAGATGGCGCGGCAACTTGTAGCAAAGCTCGCGCCGATTCAAATAGTTTCCTCGGCAGCAGGCGACTCTCCGTCGCTGCTGTGGGCTCCACGTGCCAGGGGGCTGTAGCCCCCAGGGCGGACAGCGTCGGGTATCTGGCCGCACATGTGGGGCGAGCAGCAACGGCAGCTCCGGAAGCCAGCCAGTCCGCCGCGGGTCATTTCCTGCCGTCGTTCGGCTGTGTTACCGTCTGCGACCATGGCCAAGGTAGATCTGCGCAAGCTCAAGGATGCGGCCACCGAGGCCTTCTCCAAGCAGAAGTGGGGCAAGGCGGTCGAGCTCTACCAGCAGATCACCAAGGTCGAGCCCAACGATCCCGACTGGTTTCAGCGCGAGGGGGAGTGTTGGCGCAAGCTCGGCGACGCGGCGATGGCGACGACGGCGTTTGGCCGCGCCGCCGAGGGCTACGCGAAGAACGGCTTCCTCCTCAAGGCGATTGCCGTCTGCAAGAACATCCTGCAGATGGACCCGAAGCACACGCTCACCCAGGCGATGCTCGCCGAGCTCTACGCCAAGCGCGACGGCGGTGCTCCGGTCGCCACTCCTCCTCCTCCTCCGGCACCGGTCGCTCCGCCCCCCAAGGCGGTCACGCCGCCACCCCCGCCGAAGGTCGATCCGCTGCTCGGTCGGATGGAGGCCGTCGAGCTGACGGAGCGTCGCGCCGAGACGCCGCCTGCGCGGCCGCCGAGCGCCTCGGCCCCGCCGCGGAGCGCCGCCATCGAGTCGCTGCGCCTGCACGAGGTCCTCGGCGGGCGACAGAGCCAGCAGTTCTCCGCCGTGTCGATCGATCCGGCCTCCGGGGACGTCGTGCTGCCCGTCGCGGCGTACGAGATCGAGCTCGGCGACGACGCGATGGAGGAGGTCGAGATCGACGTCCCCGCGCCTCCGCCGGTGCGGCGAACCATCGAGATCTCGCCGCCGGAGGGGGGCAGCGAGCTCGACTTCTCCGAGGTGCTCGCCGAGGAGGCATCCGTGGAGGAGCCGGCGGTCGAGGTGGCGCTCGACGACGAGCTCGACTTCTCGGAGGTCAAGCCAGACGAGGCGCCACCGCCCCGCATGGAGCGCCGCGTCCTGCCGCGCATCCCGCTCTTCTCCTCGCTGTCGCCGGAGCGACTGCAGCAGCTCATCGAGTCGGTCGAGCTGCGGGAGGTCGAGCCGGGCACCGTTCTCGTGCGGGAAGGGGAGGTCGGGGCCTCGCTCTACGTCATCGCGAGCGGCAAGGCCCGGGTGGAGATCGCTGCCTCGGCCGAGCCGCTCGCCGAGCTCGAGGAGGGGGCCTTCTTCGGCGAGCTCGGCCTGCTCACCGACTTCCCGCGTTCGGCCTCGGTCGTCGCGACGACGACGCTGCAGGTCCTCGAGGTGTCCCGCGAGGTCGTGGGGCGGCTCATCGCCGAGGAGCCCGAGGTGCTGCGCGTCCTCGTCCGGTTCTTCCGCGATCGCATGATCGATCGCTGGCTCAAGACCTCGCCCCTGTTCGCCACGATGTCGCCCGACGACGCGCGGCAGCTCGCCGGGCGCTGGAAGTTCATCGAGCTCCTGCCGGGCGTGCAGGCCGTGAGCGCCGGTCGCCGGGCCGAGGGGATGTTCCTCTTGCTCTGCGGCCAGGCGCGGGTCGTCGCCAACGGGCGGCTGATCGCATCGCTCGCTCCCGGCCAGATCTTCGGCGAGATGTCGCTGCTCAGCCATCAGCCGGCGACCGCCTCGGTGGAGACCGAGACGAAGTGCTGGGCGCTGTGTCTGGAGCGGGCGATCTTCCAGGAGATCATGGTCACCTATCCGCAGGTCCTTCAGTACGTCTCGGACCTCGCCGAATCTCGCCGAAGTGAAACAATCCGCCTGACGTGATCCTTCTGCCCACACGTGGGACGGAGTGTCCCTAAAAGCGACACTCGCGTTGCAAACTCGCTACAATCCGGCGGCTATCTCCTCTCTGTCCCCAGGCTTTCCACAGGCCTGGAGGGCTCGCTTGGGGATCGGAGCGCGCGTTTTCCCCAGGTTTTCCACAGGGTCAACCACTGGATTGACATGATCTATTCCGGATTCTCCGAGAGGGGTGTTAGTAGTCTTTGCGTCCAGGGTGGGGGCTGGCTGGAAAAAGGTGTGGATAGCTGTCCTATGACGCGACATGTCAAGTTTGACGCGTTGCTTTCGAATGCCAGCAAACAAACGCTAGCCGCTTGACGCCTCGTTCCGTAGACTGCGCCACGCATGTGCGGAATCGTTGGCGTTCACGGACATCCAGAAGCAGCCAACATCGCGTACCTCGGGCTGCACGCGCTGCAGCACCGCGGGCAGGAGGCGGCCGGCATCGTCAGCACCGACGGCCAGAAGCTCTACGCACGTCGGCGGCTCGGGCTGGTGGGCGACACCTTCTCGAAGCGCGGGGAGCTCGAGGCCCTGCCTGGGCAGGCGGCGATCGGCCACGTCCGCTACGCCACCGCCGGAGACGGGGCGATCCGCAACGCCCAGCCGCTGGCGGTCGACTACGCGCACGGGCAGCTGGCGATCGGCCACAACGGCAACCTCGTCAACGCGCTCGAGCTGCGACGGCGACTCGAGATCGAAGGCTCCATCTTCCAGTCCACGTCCGACACCGAGGTGATCATCCACCTCCTGGCGCGCAGCAAGGCGCCCGATCTGCCGTCCCGGATCATCGAGGCGCTGTCGCAGGTCGAGGGCGCCTACTCGCTGGTGTTCCTCTCGGAGAAGCAGCTCATCGCGGCGCGCGATCCCGAGGGGTTCCGACCGCTCGTGCTCGGCAAGCTGCGCGACTCGTACATCGTCGCGTCCGAGAGCTGCGCCTTCGATCTCATCGAGGCCGAGCTGGTGCGCGAGATCGAGCCGGGCGAGGTCGTCATCGTCGATGAAAATGGCCTCCGGTCGCTGCGACCGTTCGGCAACCGCGAGCGCCACTTCTGCGTCTTCGAGCACATCTACTTCGCGCGGCCCGACTCGACGATCGATGGACGCTCGGTCTACGCGGTGCGCGAGAAGCTCGGGCAGCGCCTCGCCGAGGAGCATCCGGCCGACGCGGACGTGGTGATCTCGGTGCCCGACTCGGGAAACCCCGCGGCGATCGGCTATGCGCGGCGCTCCGGGATCCCCTACGACGTCGGCCTGCTGCGCTCCCACTATGTCGGACGGACGTTCATCGAGCCGCAGCAGTCGATTCGCCACTTCGGGGTGCGCCTCAAGCTCTCGGCGATCCGCGAGGTGCTGGCCGACAAGCGCGTCGTCGTCGTCGACGACTCGATCGTGCGCGGCACGACCTCGCGCAAGATCGTCAAGATGCTGCGCGCCGCAGGAGCGCGTGAGGTGCACGTCCGGATCTCGGCACCGCCGACGACGCACCCCTGCTACTACGGGATCGACACGCCGACACGCGCCGAGCTCATCGCCTCGTCGCACACGCCCGAAGAGATCGGCAAGTACCTGACCTGCGACTCGATCGGCTATCTGTCCGCCGAGGGGATGCACGCCGCGGTGCGCGGCACCGGACCCTCGGTCGGCGGGCACTGCGACGCCTGCTTCACCGGCAACTATCCGACGGTGAGCCTGCGCCTGCCGAGCGGCGAGCGGGCGCGCGGCTAGATCCGGTCCGGCGAGTCTGCTATAGACCGCGCGCATGTTAGACAAAAAGCCGATCAAGGATCGGCTGGGCGCTCTCACCGAGAAGCTCAGCGTCCTAAGGGGGCATCTTTGACGTCGACCGCGCGCAGGCCCGCGTAGCCGCGATCGACGAGCTGTCCGGCGCGGCCGACTTCTGGAACGACGCCCCCAAGGCGCAGACGCTGCTCAAGGAGCAGAAGCAGAAGCGGGCGATTGTCGAGCGCTGGCAGCGAGAGTGGAAGGCGCTCGAGGACTGCAAGGTCCTGTTCGAGCTCGGCGACGAGGCCAACGACGAGGCGAGCCTCGTCGAGGCGGACGGCGAGTCGCTGGCGATCGAGAAGCGCGTCGACGAGATGCAGTTCGCGGCGATGCTGTCGGGCGAGAACGACGCGATGGGCGCGCTGGTGTCGATCAACGTCGGCGCCGGCGGCACCGATGCGCAGGACTGGGCCGAGATGCTGCTGCGCATGTACACGCGCTGGTGCGAGCGGCACGGTTACAAGATCGAGCTGCTGGATCACCAGCCAGCCGAAGAGGCGGGCATCAAGAGCGCCTCCTTCGTCGTCGAGGGCGAGTGGGCCTATGGCTACCTGCGCGGCGAGAGCGGCGTCCATCGCCTGGTGCGCATCTCGCCGTTCGATCAGAACGCGCGCCGGCAGACGGCGTTTGCCGCGGTGTTCGTCTATCCGGATCTCGACGAGTCGATCAAGATCGACATCCGCGACGAGGATCTCGAGGTCCAGACCTTCCGCTCGGGCGGCGCCGGTGGGCAGCACGTCAACAAGACCGAGTCGGCGGTGCGCATCATCCACAAGCCGACCGGGATCGTCGTGGCCTGCCAGTCCGAGCGCTCGCAGCACAAGAACAAGTCGTCGGCGATGAAGATGCTGCGGGCGCGCATGTACGAGAAGCAGGAGCAGGAGAAGGCGGCCAAGATGGGCGACGTGCACGCGCAGAAGAAGGCGATCGAGTTCGGATCGCAGATCCGCTCGTACGTGCTGGCGCCCTACCGGCTCGTCAACGATCACCGCACCGAGCTCAAGCTCGGCAACGTCGACGCGATCCTCGACGGGGATATCGATCCGTTCATCCGTGAATACCTGATGCAAGAGAGCAAGGAGAGAGCCTCATGACGGGGCCCCAAGACAGCGCCAACAAGAACGAAGCGGGAGCAGCGGCGACCGAGACGTCGGATCTCGAAGGCCAGATGCGCGCGCGCCTCGCCTCGGCGGAGGCCTTTCGGCAGCGCGGCCAGAACCCGTACGCCAACGACTTCCGGCTGACCCACCAGATCGTCGAGCTGCCTCGGGACGTGGCGACCCTGCCGCAAGAGCCCGAGGTGACCGCCGAGTCGACGCGCTACTCGGTGGCCGGCCGGCTCGTGCAGGTCAACGAGATGGGCAAGGCCCGCTTCCTGTTCATCCGCGGCGATCAGGGCGAGATGCTGCAGCTGTACTGCAAGGCCGACAACGCGGCGGCGTTCGCCGTCGCCAAGGAGCTCCACCTCGGCGACATCGTCGGCGCGACCGGCCCGCTGTTCAAGACCCGCAAGGAGAAGCGCGCGCTGCGCTGCGAGGACCTGCGGCTGCTGACCAAGGCGATCCGTCCGCTCTCCGGCAAGGTGCTGCAGGACGGCCACGACGTCACCGATCTCGGGATGCTCTATCGCCAGCGCTACTACGACTTCATCCTGCACCCCGAGAAGCTGCAGAACGTCTTTCGCAAGCGCAGCAAGATCATCGCCGGGATCCGGCGCTTCTTCGATGAGCGCGGCTACGTCGAGTGCGAGACGCGCATGCTCCTGTCGACCAACGGCGGCGCGGCGGCGCGGCCGTTCATCACCCACCACAACGCGCTCGGCATCGACCTCAACCTGCGCATCGCCACCGAGCTCGATCTCAAGCGGCTCGTCGTCGGTGGGCTCGATCGGGTCTACGAGATCGGGCGGCTGTTCCGCAACGAGGGGATGGATCGGACGCACAACCCCGAGTTCACGACCATCGAGTTCTATCAGGCGTACGCGACGTACCAGGACCTGATGACGCTGACCGAGCAGCTCTTTGAGACGCTGGCGACGTCGGTGTGTGGCACGACGGAGATCACCTACCAGGGGCAGGCGATCTCGCTCAAGGCGCCGTTCCGCCGCATGACGCTGCTCGAGGCCGTGCTCGAGAAGATCCCCGACCTGCCCGAGGCGCAGCGCTCGGGCAAGGCGCTCCTCGAGGCGTTCGAGCATCACGTCGAGGCGACGCTGATCCAGCCGACCTTCATCACGCAGTATCCCATCGAGGTCTCTCCGCTGGCGCGCCGCAACGACGCCGATCCACGCTTCACGGACCGCTTCGAGATGTTCATCTGCGGGCGCGAGTACGCCAACGCCTTCTCCGAACTCAACGATCCGGTCGACCAGCGCGGCCGCTTCGAAGCGCAGGTCGCCAACAAGCAGAAAGGCGATCAGGAGGCGATGGACTATGACGAGGACTTCTGTCGCGCACTCGAGTACGGCATGCCGCCGACGGCCGGGGAGGGCATCGGCATCGACCGGCTCATCATGCTCCTGACCGATCAGGCGTCGATCCGCGACGTGATCTTCTTCCCGCAGATGCGGCCCGACGAGACCTAGCCTCACCGTGTTTCCATCCTGGCTGAGGAACGCGACGGTCCTGGCGCGCCGCTATCTCGGGCGTGCCGAGCCGCTGTCGTGGCGCGTTCATCTGCCGACGGCGTTGGCGGCGATCGCGCTCGGCCTCGTGTTCGGCGCCGATCTCGTCCTGCAGCGGGTGACGCGGCCGGAGTGGCTTCCCCTCGTCTATCAGGCGCTGCCGCTGCTGCGCGTGGCCCGGCTCATCGCAGCGCTGCTGTTCGTGCTCAGCCTGGTGTTCCAGACGCTGCGGCAGCGCTTCAGCCTGTTCGCGACGATCTCGACGTTCGGCCTCTTCCTCGGCACCGCGGCGCTGGTCATCGTCCTGTCGGTGATGTCGGGCTTCGAGAACTACACGCGCACCAAGATCGTCGGCATGCACGCCCACGTCACCATCGAGAAGGAGGAGGGCGCGTTCGAGCAGTTCGGGCCGATCGTCGAGGCGGCGCGGCGCGATCCCGACGTGCTCGGCGCGAGCCCCTACCTGTCCGACGAGGTCGTCGTCTCGTCGCCCTCGTCGAGCTCGGCGGTGGTGCTGCGCGGCATCGATCTGGCGTCGATCCAGTCGACGAGCGAGCTCGGCAACAAGCTCGACGTCGGCGATCTGTCGCTGCTCGGCGACGCCGAGAAGCTGCGCGACTTCCGGCTGCCGGCTCGCACGCTCCCCTCGCCGAGCGATCCGGACGACGCCGAGGCCAAGGCCTTTGACGAGGGCGGCGCGGGCAAGACGCACTTTGCCCCGCCGAGCGGCGTCGCCAATCTGCTGCCGCCCGATGCGCCGCGGCGCACGCTGCCGGGCATCCTGATCGGGCGCGAGCTGGCGCGCAGCCTGCGCGTCTACATCGGCGACGAGGTCGATCTCGTCTCGCCCCAGGGTGGCGTCGGGCCGACGGGCGCGATCCCGAAGAGCAAGCCGTTCCGCATCGCCGGCGAGTTCTACACCGGCATGCTCGAGTACGACTCGAAGTACGCCTTCGTCTCGCTCCCCGTCGCCCAGCGCTTCTGCGAGCGGCCCGATGAGATCACCGGCATCGAGCTACGCGTGAAGAACGACGATCACACCGAGGGCGTCATGGCCCGGCTCGGCAAGGCGCTCGGCGCCGCCTACTCGGTGCGCGACTGGAAGGAACTCAACCGCGGGCTCTTCGCGGCGCTCAAGCTCGAGAAGATTCTCATGTTCGTGGCGCTCTCGTTCATCGTGCTGGTCGCCGCCTTCTCGATCATCGCCAACGGCGTCGTGATGGTGTTCGAGAAGAAGCGCGAGATCGCGATGCTCCGCGCGATGGGGATGGAGACCAAGAGCGTCGTCGCGGTGTTCCTGCTCGTCGGCACGTTGATCGGCTCGATCGGGATCGGGCTCGGCGTGTCGATCGGGCTCGTGGCAGCCGTGGGGCTGCGCGAGTGGGGCTTCGATCTGCTCGGCAACCGCGACGTGTACTACCTGACGCAGCTGCCGGTGCGGATCGATCCCACGGAGATCGTCGGGATCAGCCTGGCGTGCTTCGCGCTCGTGGTGCTGGCGACGGTCTATCCGGCGGTGCTGGGGGCGCGCTTGCTCCCCGCCGATGGGATTCGGCGCTAGCCGGCGCTAGTACTTCTTCGGCGGCCAGCAGTCGATCGCGGTCGGGTTGGCGCGCGCGATCCAGTCCTCGATCAGCTTGGCCTCGTTGAGCGGCGACGAGAAGTCGACCCAGTCGACGCCCCCGGAGAACGCCTTCTCATACTGCTCGTAGGTCACCCACCGCAGGGTCGAGTGCGTGCCGTCCTCGTGATACTCGGAGACGAGCCAGTAGCACTTGGGCGGCACGATCCGGTCGTCGGGGCCGTAGACGCGGTAGAACTCGAGGGCGCCGCCCGAGCGGATGCGGCGGGACGCGAGCTGATCGGTGTGGTTCGGGGGCAGCATCGGAGAGGAGCGCATCGTCGTGGCCCCATCCTTTCTCGAATTTTCGGCGCGCGTCAACACAACTTGGAGCATGGCCCGGTCGACCCCGTGAGGGCCCCATCCATTCCGACGGGACAAAGTGGAAATAGCCGCTCGGGTTCCGTCGTTGACACCCCCAAGTGAGCTGGCTACTGTGCGCGCCTTCTGATGCCCGGGGCAAAGGTAGAGATCAAACGTCTCACCAAACAATTCGCGCACGGTGGTCGCACCATCGACGTGCTGCGCGGGATTGATTTGGTGATCGACGCGGGCGAGCGCGTCGCCGTGCTCGGAGCCTCGGGCGCTGGCAAGTCGACGCTGCTGCAGATCGTCGGCACCCTCGATCGGCCCACCTCCGGGAGCGTCGTCTTCGACGGCCAGGACGTCGGCGAGTTGGTCGGGCCGCGGCTGGCGTCGTTCCGCAACCGCACCATCGGGTTCGTGTTTCAGTTCCACCACCTGCTGCCC
>CAZPEY010000111.1:0-5503 GCA_964585665.1 uncultured Polyangiaceae bacterium
TAGCTAGGAAGACGCCGCTGCGCGCACGTCACCCGCCGAGGCCGCGGCGGCAAAGCGCCTGACCACCTCGCCCGCCGGCAGCACCTCGTGGATGCCGGACACGCTCTTTCCTGCCTGGAAGTAGTCCTTGTACTGCATGCCCTGCAGCGACGCCGAGCGGAGCTGAAACAGCGACTTCACCGTGTAGTACATGCGCGCGTAGTGCTTGAGCTTGGGGTGCCGCAGCATGGTGCGCGCGACGAGGCCGGCCTTGGTGCCGATCTTGTCAATGTACGGCGTGCGGATCACGGCGACGGGGACACCGGAGATCTTGTCCGTCAGGACGATGTCCTGCTCGTCGGCGCGAACGATCGCCTGCTTGTAGTCGTCGTGGGCCTGACACTCGGTCGTGGCGATGAAGCGCGTGCCGACCTGCACGCCGGCGTAGCCGAGCTTGAGCATGCGCACGAACGCGGCTTCATCGCCGACGCCGCCGGCGCAGACGATGGGCTTGCCGAGCGGGCCGACCTCGTCGACGAGCTTCTCGGGCGAGAGCGATCCAGCGTGGCCACCGGCGCGCGCGTTGACGCAGAGGAAGCCGTCGACGCCGCCGTCGAGCGCGCGCTCGGCCCAGCGGCGATCGGTGACGTCATGATAGACGAGGCCACCGACGGCGTGGACCTTGTCGACGACCCAGCGCGGGTTGCCGAGCGCGGTGATGAAGAAACGCACTCCCTCCTCGAGCGCGATGTCGACCCAGCGGCGCATGCGATCTTCGTAGATCTGGGACGACTTCTCGACGATGGCGTTGAAGCCGATGGGGCGCGAGGTGAGCGTGCGGATCCGCCGCAGACCGTCCTGCAGGTCGTGCTTGTAGACGAACTGCAGGCTGATCGGCTGCACGATGCCGATGCCGCCCGCCTCGGAGACCGCGGCGATCAGCTCGACGTTCGAGCATGGATACATCGCGCCGCAGATGAGCGGCACGTCGATCTGGAGGGCGCGGGTCAGGGGGGTGTCGAGCAGGGAGGTGGTCACGTCGCTTCGCTAGCACGAGGCCCGCAGGCCGTGCAACGCGCCCGGGGCGAGCGGCAGGCGTGGCCCTGCTCTGGCAGGCCGGCACAAGGAGTTTCAGCCGGCGGAGAGCCGAAAATTCGCGTCGTCGGCAGAGTCGAGGGAGCATGGCGGGGAGCCATGCAGCGCCACCTCCGAGCTTGGGTTCCTCTCGTGCTCACCGTCCTCGCCGGCGGAGGCTGCGGTGCGATCGTGTCGATCGATCGCGCCGTCCTCGCCTACGACCGCACCACCAACGCCAGCGCCGCCAAGCTGCTGCTGCTCAACATCGCGCGGGCGCGTCGCAACCAGCCGATGCACTTCACCGGCATCTCCAGCATCGCGGCGACCTACAAGTTCGGCTTCAACGCCGGCCTCGGCCCGGCGGTGACCGGCAACCAGGGCGCGCTGCTCCTGCCGATCGTCGGCGGCTCCGTCGAAGAGAACCCGACCATCAGCATCGCGCCGATGCAGGGTGACGAGTTCACGCAGCGCTTGCTGACGCCGTTCCCCGAGCAGAAGCTGACGCTGCTGCTGCGGCAGGGCTACGACGTCGACGCGCTGCTGCGGCTGCTCGGGTCCGAGGTGATCCTCGTCGAGGGCAGCAGCGCCCGTCAGATCACGCACTACAACCGACCCTCCGATCGCGACGGCTACGCCACCTACCGACGCGTCATGGCGCACCTCTCCTCGATCCAGGATCGCCACGCGCTGCGCGTCGAGCCGCTGCACTACACCCATAGCTGGAGCGTCGCTGAGGACGCCGTCACGCCGGAGACGTACCTGGCGACGTACAAGGACTTCTCGATCCGACGGGACGCGGACCAGAAGGGCTACCGCGTCACCAAGCGGATAAATGGGCGCGTCCTGATCAGCAACTACGATCCCGACATCCTGCCGAACGGGGAGCGCCTCGCGCTCTACGAGGAAGCCGAAGCGATGCCCCCCAACGACGTCCTGATCGACATCCGCGCGGATCACCCAGGAGGCGAGCTGCCGTTGCGCGGCCACCTTCGCCTACGCAGCTTCCACGAGGTCCTGACCTTCGTCGGGCGCGGCATCGAAGAGGAGCGCGAGTTCGACGTGACGCCCGATCCGCGGACGCCCAAGATCGGCGAGAACCCGACCAACGCGCTGGAGATTCGTGAGTCGAAGAGCGCACCGAAGGGCGCGGACTTCTCGGTCGTGCTCGACGGCTTCCACTACTCGATCGCCGATCAGCGCGGCTATCCGTGGAACCGGAAGGCGTTCAGCCTGCTGTCGCAGCTCTTTCAGATGAGCGTCAGCGCAGTGCCGCAGGCGGGACCGGCGATTACGATCAGCAAGTAGGGGCGTTCGTCTACGGACAGTAGTTGACCGGTGCCGTCGCCTTGAGGCCGTACGATTCGATCTCGATGGGGCCCGACGAGGGCGCGGGCGTCGGGACGTAGACGTACATGAGCACATCGGTCACGACGACCAGGCTGACCTGGGTGCCGTTGATCCAAGCCTTCAGCGCGCCGGAGAAGCTCACCCCGTGCAGCGGAATCCCCTGGTTCTCGGCAGCGCAGGCGTTGTCGACGGACAGGATGACCGGATCGGGGAGGAAGTACTGCGCTGCCTGGGCCCAACCGGCCGCGTTGAAGACGCGGATCTCAGAGTGCATCGTGTTGGTCGGCACGGTGAAGTGGAGCTGTGTGTCGGAGTCGACGACGAAGGTAACGTCGCCGGGCAGGGCGTCGGGGTAGAACTGCCCGAGCTCGACGCGGCTGGCGTAGGTGAAGTTGGTGCCAATCACCGTCACCTGCGTGCCCCACGGGCCGGTCATCGGCGAGAACGACGTGATCGTCGGCTTGAAGACGATCGAGCCGTCGGGCACGGTGCTCGCATCGCTTGGCTGTCCGAGGTCCGTACTCGTCGGAAGGTCGCTGCCGAGGTCGGTGCTGCCGTCGCTGCTGAGGTCAGGCGGATCGGTGCCACCCGGGATCGCGAAGGCCGGATACTCGAGGACGCCGGTGCTGCCGACGACGTCGAGAGGCCCGCTGGTCGCGCCGTCGGGGACCTTGGTGACGAGCTCGGTCGTCGAGCCAGCGGTCAGCTCGGCGTCGACGCCGTTGAAGGTGATGAGCGAGGAGGGATCCAGGTTCTGCCCCTTGATGACCACGGTCTCGCCGACCGCAGCGCTGCTTGGCTCGACGGTGGTGATGCTGGCGGGCAGCCCGATTGGGTCGAGGACGAAGACGGCGCGGCAACCGACGTTCGACGGGGTAGGGAGCTTGACCGTGATCCGCGGAGAGGTGGACGCGCCCGACTGACACGACGACTTGCCCGGCAGATCCTCCCAGTGATCGAAGCGCCAGAGCGGCTCCGCATCTGCCGTGAGGACCACCTCGCCCCCGCCGGGGACGGCGCCGTCCCAAGAGGCGTCACAGGGGCACTTCGCGTGATCGTAGGTCCCTCCGATTGACTCCTGGCACTCGGGCCGAGGATAGGGGCTACCGGCGAGGTTCGATTCGCACTGAATGCTGCCGCTCTTGGCGAGCATGCCGTCGAGTCGGTTGGAGGAGAAGACGATGCCCTCACCCTGGGTCTGCACGTGGAGTTGCGCTGCCAGCTTGGGGTCGTTGTAGCAGCCGCCGCGCTGACCAGCGCGCGGCAGCGCGAGGCCGACCAGTAGTAGGAGCGCGAGTAGGTGAGGCGCGACGACGAAGTTCACGCGCCGGCGCCGAGCTCCAAACAAGGCCTCCATGTCGTCCCCCTGTGGGCTCGAGCCCACCTGACCACAATCGCACGCCGCGCGCCGACCAAGCAATCGCCGACCAATCGTTGGCACATGGCGGGCGCTCGTCGCGCTCGTCGCCGCTTGACCCAGCGCGGGCCGCTGGCTACCGTGCCGACGGAGGTCTCTTGCGCGACGACTTGGCGACCTATATCAGAGCGCGCTACACGCTGGTGTATCTGCTCTCGTTCGAGGAGCAGCGCGTGCTCGAGGAGCTGGAGGCCTTCGCCCGGCAGGAGGGCAAGCAGCTCGTGGTCTGGAGCCACGCCCGCGGCGCGCACGGCGCCGGCGTCAAGGCGGGCACCGGGCAGCGCAGCCCCAACGCCTTCCTCGATGCGGTCGCGACGATGCCCGACAACACGCTCATCGTCGCGTGTGACTTCCATCCGTTCCTCGCCGATCCGCTGGTGGTGCGACAGGTCAAGGAGCTCGGGCGCGACCTCGAGTCGACCAAGAAGACGCTGCTCTTCGTCTCGCCGGTGCTGAAGCTCCCCGTCGAGCTCGCCAAGGACCTCGTCGTCGTCGACTTCGCGCTGCCCGACTACGCGCTGCTCGAGGCGACGTTCCGCGAGCTCTCGGCGTCGCTGACCGGCGACATGGCGATCAAGCTGTCCGACGTCGATCGCGAGAAGCTGATCCACAGCGCCCAGGGGTTGACGCTCAAGGAGTTCTCCAACGTCCTGGCCAAGACCCTGGTCACCGTCGGTCGCATCGATCGCGCCGCGATCGACGTCGTCAACGCTGAGAAGAAGCAGATCATCCGCAAGTCGGGGATCCTCGAGTTCCACGCCGCCGCCGAGTCGATGAACAGCGTCGGTGGCGTCGAGAACCTCAAGCAGTGGCTGGCCGAGCGCGGCGAGGCGTTCGGTGATCGGGCGCGCGCCTTCGGCCTGCCGGCACCCAAGGGCATCCTGATCGTCGGTGTGCAGGGCTGCGGCAAGAGCCTGACCGCCAAGGCGGTCGCCGAGTCGTGGCGCCTGCCGCTGCTCAAGCTCGACATGGGACGGCTGTTCGGCGGCACGGTCGGCGCCTCCGAAGAGAACATGCGCATGGCGATTCAGATCGCGGAGTCGATCGCGCCCGCGGTGCTCTGGATCGACGAGATCGAAAAGGGCCTCTCGGGGCTCGCGAGCTCGAACTTCAGCGACGGCGGTACGACCGCGCGCGTGATCGGTACGTTCCTGACGTGGATGCAGGAGAAGACCGCGCCGATCTTCGTCATCGCGACGTCGAACGACATCAGCGCCTTGCCGCCCGAGCTGCTGCGCAAGGGGCGCTTCGACGAGATCTTCTTCGTCGACCTGCCGACCTCCGCCGAGCGGAAGACGATCTTCGAGATTCACCTGTCGCGCCGCAACCGCAAGCCGGCCGGCTACGATCTCGCCAAGCTCGCCGCTGCGACGCGCGGGTACTCGGGTGCGGAGATCGAAGCGGCGGTCGTCGCCGGGCTGTTCCGCGCCTTCGGCAAGGGGCGCGAGCTCGCCACCGAGGACATCCTGACGGCGTGCACCGAGACGGTGCCGCTGTCCGTGCTGATGGAAGAGCGGATCGTGCAGCTCCGCGAGTGGTCGCGGCTGCGCACGCGCAACGCCTCGGCCGAGGAGCCGCTGCTCCTCGAGAGTGATCGCAACACGACGATCGCCGAGCGGCTGCAGCGCATCGCAGGAGACAACTGATGGGCAGCTACGCGGGCAGTTCCGACTGGGACGATCT
>CAZPEY010000111.1:5603-15130 GCA_964585665.1 uncultured Polyangiaceae bacterium
GCGCAAGCGGCTCAACGCGATCTTCGCCTTCGACACCACGGGCAGCATGACGCCCTGGGTGGAGAACGTGCAGCAGAAGATGGAGTACCTCGCCGCCGGGCTGCTCAAGCTGATGGACATGGAGCTGACCTTCATCGGCGTCGGCGATCATGGCGACGGGCGCAACATGCTCCAGATCAAGCCGCCGAGCCGCGACGTCGGAGCGCTGCAGCAGAGCATCCGCGAGCTGGTTCCGACCGACGGACAGGACACGCCCGAGGCCTTCGAGTGCTTGTTCCGCGTGCTCAACGCCGGCGAGTATCACGTCCCCACCGTGCTCATCCTGATCACCGACTCCATCCCGCACGGCATGAGCGAGTTCACCGGCGAGGACGACGGCTGTCCGTTCGAGGTGAGCTGGCAGGACGAGCTCGACGTGCTGCGCGACAAGCTGCAGAAGGTCTACCTCGTGAGCTGCGCCACCGACGAGAAGATCGTTGCGCTGCAGCGTCAGATCGTCGGTGAGAACGCCTTCATCCGGCTCGACAACCTGTGGCGCCTGACCAACCTCATCATGGCCATCTGCATGAACGAGGTGGGCGATCTGGAGTTCTTCATGAGCGTACTCGAGAAGCAGCGCGGCCCCGAACGACGTGAGGAGGTCTTGAAACTCCTCGGCAGGGCGCGATGAGCGACCGCGACGCGGCGCAGGTCGGGCGGTTCTTGCGCGACATCCCTTCGCTGCACGAGACCGAGAAGCCGGTCAGCTTCGATCCGGTGCAGACGACGTTGCTGCAGAAGCTGGTGCGCGAGGCCACGCTGCAGGAGGGCATCGCGGTCAAGAAGGAGGAGTTCTTCGCCGCGATCGTCTGCCTCGACTACTTCACCGAGGTCGTCGCGGCGCGCTCAACGATCCTGCACGACATCGCCGTGCTCGTCGAAGAGCTCGACAAGATGGCGGACTACCTCGATCCGGACCTGGAGCTCGTGGTGCGCTATGTGGGGGTCTACGTCGGTCGCGACCTGAAGGGCGAGCAGCTCTTCAAGGCCGGCTCGGTGGCGGCGATCGAGCGACGCCACGAGCGCACCAACACGCCGCCCGCCGCGGGCGCTCCGGGGACCGATCTCTTCCACCTGTCCGTCGGGCGCATGGTGTGTGACCTGGTGCGGCGCGCCGAGGTGCGGGAGGCGTTGTCGCGCGTCACGGGCCGCAACGATCTGCGCGCCGCGCTGCTCGTTGACGCGATCTTGACCGCGCTGCCCGAGGAGCCGGTGCCTGCGGCGCTGGCGGAGGGGCGCGTGCTCCCGACGCTGCTGGAGCTCCTCCAGACCCTGCACCGCGCGTCTGCCAGCTGGTCCCTGCGCGAGCACGTCGACAAGATCAAGGCGCGCCTATGATGCGACGCGCACTCTACCTCGGACGCTTCCAGCTCTTTCACCTCGGCCACTGGGATGTGCTGCAGCACATCGACGCGCAGCCCGACGTCGACGAGATCGTCATCGCGATCGGCAGCACCCAGTACGACTGGCAGAACAAGTCGCCGGAGTGGCCGTGGGCCAACAATCCGTTCACCTATCTCGAGCGCCGCGAGATGATCGAGCGCTCGATCGAGGGTCGCGGCGGCCTACGGAAGCCGTGGTCCTTGTGCGGGGTGCCCGACACCCATGAGCACGAGAGCTGGTTCGCGGGGCTCGTCGCGACCGTCGGGGAGTTCGCCTGCCTGTACTCGTCCGACCCGAGGGAGCGCCGCTTCTTCGACGCGCACGGCAAGCAGGGGCGCGACTTCCCGCGCCGGTTCTCGTTCCACGCCGGCAGCATCCGCAAGCGAATCGCCGACGGCGTCGACTACCGTCCCTTCGTGCCAGAGGGGACCGCGACCGTGATCGAGCGGGTCGACGCACGCCAGCGCCTGCTGGGGTTGTACGCGCGTGATCTGCAAGGAGGGGGCTGATGGCGTCTTCGTTCCTCGATCGGTTCCGTCAGCTCGAGATCCCCGAAGAGAAGCGGCGCGTCGACTGGTCGTTCCTCGATGAGCCCTTGGCGCTTCCCGTGCCGCTACCGCTGCAGCCGCTAGCGCTGCTCGGGCTGGTCGAGGGGCGCATCTGGGAGCCGGTCGACCGCGCGCCAAGCCGGGACAGCATCCGCTTCTACGGCGCGCCGGCGGCGCTCGAGGAGCGCGGAACGGCGGCGGAGCTCGAGGCGCGCTGGCTCGCGGACCACGCCGCGGAGCTCGAGCGCCAGGGCAAGCGCTTCCTCGACGCGATCCCCACCGACGTCCTGCGCGAGCGCGCCGACGAGGCGCTCGACATCCTGCAGCTCAACGCGCCCACCTCGAGTCTGCTCGACGGTCAGCGCCTGCTCCGCATCCACGACAAGCTCTACAACCTGATGACGCTGCACGAGTACGCGCGCATCTTCGAGAAGGCGATCGAGCCGGACTTCTTCCGCGCGCTGCAGGCGCTGCCCGCCACCTGCTCCCCCGAGGAGATGCTGGGGCACATCGAGGCGTCGCTGCCCAAGATCCACAAGAAGGCGCGCTCGCCGCTGCGCAACAAGATGGAGTGCACCCGCCTGCTCCTCGACGGGGTGACGCTCTTGCCGGTCTATCGCGAGCCCGCCGCCGGGCTGTTCTCCGCGTACCACAAGGTGCTCGAGCGTCGGATCAAGGTTGGGGTGCTGCAGCGTCATGTCGCTGGCTGACCGCAAGGCAGGGGACGCCGAGGTGCTGCGCCTCCGCTTCGACGAGGCGCTCACCCACTACCGCGACGACGTCGACGTGGCGCGGGTGTGCGAGCTCGGCGTGCGCTTCGGTCGCTATCGCGTCGTGACGCGCCTGCGTCACCTGATTGGGGAGGACGCCTACCGCGCGTTCTTGCGCGATCGCGCGCTGCCGCAGGTGCCGATCGGGGGCGACAAGTCCACCGGCTTTGCCGTCGACGAAGGGATGATCGACGAGATCGCGGCGACGCTCGGAGAGCCGCGCGAGGCGCTGCTCGCCCAGACGGTGCGGCGTATGATCGACGCCGGCTCGCGCCACATCGCCAAGCTCTACGTCCTGGCGCGGCTCGCGGGCGACGCCGCGCTGGTGGGGGCGCTGCAGCCCGCCTTCG
Organism: uncultured Polyangiaceae bacterium; assembly: GCA_964585665.1. Taxonomy (GTDB): domain Bacteria; phylum Myxococcota_A; class Polyangia; order Palsa-1104; family Palsa-1104; genus CAZPEY01. Next base: position 8,694 of record CAZPEY010000111.1, read on the forward strand.
ATGCGCGCGCCGCCCGGCCGCGCGCCCAGCTTCCGGAACTCGTACGCCGTCGCTGGGATGTAGCGCTCCTGCAGCGCGGCGATGAAGACGACTACAACCCGAAGAGCGCCTACCTCTTCGCGAACGGCGAGCTGGTGCTCAAGGAGCACTTGCGGCTGCACCTCGATCCGTCGCGCCTGGCGGGCTACAGCGAGGAGCGTGAGCTGCTCGCCGAGCTCGCCCACCCGCACATCGTTCGACTCGTGGATTGGGTGGCGATGCCGCCGCACGAGCTGATGCTGTTTCGTCGCGCGCCGGGCGCGACGCTCGACGGCCGCGCGCTGCCGCGGCGCGACGCGCTGTGCGTCGTCACCCAGCTCGCCGAGACGCTCGCCTGGCTGCACGCGCAGGGGGTGCTGTATCTCGACGTCAAGCCGCAGAACCTGCTCTTCGACGGCCGCGACCTGACGCTGGTTGATTTCGGCATGGCCCGGCGCGGACGCCAGGTCTGCTCGATGCTGTCGACGCTCGAGTACGTGCCCCCCGAGATGGCGCGCACCTTCGAGTCCACCACCGCCTCCGATGTCTTCCAGCTCGGCCTCGTGACCTACCAGCTCCTCGTCGGTCACCACCCCTTCTCGGACGGAGAGGGCGTCGCCGTGGCGCTCGCCAACCTCTGGGACGAGCCCGACCTCGAGGCCCCTCAGCTCGGCGCGCTGCGGCCGCTCGTCGGTGACATGCTCGCTCGCTCGCCGACCGATCGCCCGACCGCCGCCGAGGCGCACGCCACGCTGGTGGCCGCATGAGCCGCGACGACCTCCCGCGCGCTGGCTTCCCGCGCATCATCGCGACGCTGGGTACGACCACCGATGATCCGGCCGTGCTCGCCGCGATGGTTGCCGCCGGCATGGGGATGGCGCGGATCAACTCTGCCTACGCTTCGCTCGACGAGCTGCGCCAGCGCGTCGGCCTCGCGCACGCCGCTGGCGTGCCGGTCATGCTGGACCTCAAGGGGCCGCAGCTCCGCATCGAGTGCACCACCGAGAAACGCGACGAGCACGGCAACCTGACGACGGTGCCCTGCCGCTATCCCGTCGCCCAGGGAGAGGTGATCTGCGTCGGCTTCGAGCACGGCCCGGTGCACTTCAACTCCACCTTCGATCTCGATCCTGGCGACGTGGTGACGTTCGACAACGGCACGATTCGTACCCGCGTGATCGATCCCGCGGCGCGGGGGTTCGCGCCGCCCGAGAACGCGGTGCTGCTCGAGGTGATCGACGCGGGAGCTGGCAAGCTGGCGCCGCGCGTGGGCGCCAACGTGCCGGGCAGACGTCTCGACGTGCCGCAGCTCTCGGGCAGGGATCTGCAGACGATCGCGCTCGGGGTCGAGCTGCACGTCGGCTGGTACGCGCTGTCGTTCGTACGCGACGCGGCCGACGTGCTCCACCTCGATGCGGCGCTCCGCAGGGCGGGCGACGCCGCGGCGGGGCTGACGATCAAGATCGAGGAGCAGGGGGGCATCGATCGGCTGGAGTCGATCGTCGAGGCCGCGCGCGGTACGGCACGCCCGATCGCGGTGATGATCGCCCGCGGCGATTTGTTCGTCGAGCTGCCGTGGAGTCGCTTGCCGGCGATCCAGGCCGACTTGCTGCAGCGCTGCCGCGCGCTCGGCGTGCCGGCGATCGTGGCGACCGGCCTGCTGTTGTCGATGCAGCACAGCCCGGTGCCGGCGAGGTCCGAGGTCTGCGACGTCGCGGCCGCGGCGAGCGCAGACAGCTTCCTGCTCTCCGACGAGACATCGAACAGCAAGTTTCCCGTCGCCGCGGTGCGCGCGCTGGCGGAGCTCATCGCGGTATATGGGGGAAGGTCATGACCAAGAAGAAGAACCACCAGGACGACGTCACGCTGTCCATCCTGTCGCCCGTCGACGGTGCGGTGCTCTCGTCGCCGCTGGCGATCGTCCGCGTCCGCTACCAGAACGCCCACGCACGCACCGCGGTGATCTCGGTCCGCGAGGTGCGTCACGTCGTCGAGCTGCCGGCTGGCGAAGGCGAGCTGCGCGAGAACGTCACGCTGCTCGAAGGGGACAACCCGATCAAGGTCGAGCTCGACGGCGCCTCGGCCAAGGTCGAGGTCACGCTCAAGCCGTCGAAGAACGTCGTGTTCGCGACGCCCTCCGATCACGAGTCGATCGCGACCCGGGCGACTGGCCTGACGGGGACCTACAAGGAGGTGTCGTGTCCGGCGGGCGTCATCTCGGTCAACGGCTTCATGCAGCAGTTCTCGGTGCGCGGCACCGAGGGATCGTTCGACGAGAAGATCGTGCTGCGGCCGGGTGCCAATCACCTCGCGGTGCAGATCGGCGAGTTCTACGCGACCCGGCTGGTCAACGGCGCGTTCGATCCGGCCAAGCTGCTCGTGACGCTGGTGTGGGACACGCCGTCGACCGACGTCGACCTCTACGTGACCGAGCCCTCGGGCCAGAGCGTCTACTACAGCTCCAAGACCCACGAGGGCAACCTCGACGTCGATCGCACGCAGGGGTTCGGGCCGGAGAACTACAGCCTCGGCAAGGCGGGCGGCAAGGTGTCGCCAGGGCAGTATCGGGTGCGCGTCCACTACTACGCCGATCGTGGCCTCGGGCGCACCGAGTGGACGGTGCGGGTGATCTCGGAGGAGTCGACCGAGCAGCAGCGGCGCCACAGCTTCTACGGCATCCTCGACTTCAGTCGTTCCGAGGGCAGCCCCAGCGGCACCGGGCGTGACTGGAACGACGTCTGTATCGTCAACGTTTCGCCCAACGGCGCTGTCTCGATCGAGGGGGAATAGACATGGGAAGCTATGCTGGCAGCTCCGACTGGGATGATGTTCCGGCGTCTACGGACGCGGCTCGCTTTGCGCCGACTCCGGCGGCCGCCAAGGAGGTCGAAGAAGAGCTCGTCGCCGACGGCGCGAGCGGACCGCGCAAGCCCCTCGATCTCATCCTCGCCTTCGACACCACCGGCTCGATGCGGCCGTGGATCCAGAACGTCCGCGAGAAGGTCGACTATCTGTCGCAGGGCCTGTTCAAGCTGATGGACATCCGCATCGCGCTCATCGGAGTGGGCGATCACTGCGACGGGCCGTTCATGCTGCAGGCGCACCCGTTCACGCACGAGCTGACCGACATGCAGCGGGCGGTCCACGACATCCGCGGCACGTCGGGCGGCGACTATCCCGAGGCGTTCGAGTGCCTGTTCAAGGAGCTCAACGACAACCCGCGCTGGACGAGCGATCGTCCGACCGTGCTGGTCCTCATCACCGATTCGGTGCCGCACGGCATGTCGGGCGAGGGGGACGCCGGCTGCCCCGACAACGTCGACGCGCGCGCCGAGCTGGCCAAGCTGATGAAGCGGCTGCGGAGCTTCTATCTCGTCAACTGCGGCAACCACGAGGCGTCGATTCGCATCCAGCGCACGCTGGTCAAGAGCGAGAACTACTTCCTGCAGCTCACCGACTTCCGACGGCTCACCAACCTGGTCATGGCCGTCTGCATGGACGAGATCGGCGAGCTCGACTACTTCATGGGCCTGCTCGAGAAGCAGCGCGGCAAGGACCGCAAGGAAGAGGTCCTCGCGCTACTGCACAAGTAGCGCCCCTTGGCAGGCGTTCTACCCAGGAGAGCCTCATGTCGTTGCGTACTCTGATCCTCTGCACGTTGTTCGCGCCGCTCGCCCTGGCGGACTCGCCAGCCGCGACGGGCGACGGGAAGACCCATGCGGTGCTCCGTGTCGATTCGGTCAAGCCGGGCCTGACACGGCGGGACGTCTTGACGCTGCACGGCGCGGCGCTCGGCGAGGCGCGCGGCGGGTGGACCTACAAGGCCGACGCCAGGATCGCCGCGGCGAAGATCCTCGTGACCGTCGATGCGAGCGCCGCTGCGGGGGCCGTCGTGGCCAAGAACGAAGCGCCCTTCAAGACCACCGTCGAGGTCGTCGAGCTCAAGGACAAGAAGACGGGCTCGTACGACGTCGAGGTCCGAGGCTTCCACGGCGACCTGCTGTGGAGCGGGACCTGGGTCGATGGCCAGCTCAAGGATGGCGCCTGCCCACCCGGAGAGGTCGTCGTGCACCGCGGCACCCGGAGCCAGTTCTGCGCCCCCAACAGTGACGGAAAGTGCGCGCCGGGTCGCAAGGGCGTGGTGACGCCGATCAGCGGCGGCCAGCCCAGCTGCGTGCCCGAAAAGCCGTAACGGTCCCGGTGATTCCCGTCGCTGCGGTTCTCGCATCTAGATCGGGGGTGCGCCCGTTCCCGAATGGCTGGTTCCGCATCGCTGCGTCGCGTGACGTCGCGCGCAAGGCGGTGCGCCGCGTCGAAGCGTTCGGGCGGGAGCTGCTCCTGTTCCGCACCGCGAGCGGCGCCCTGACGGCGAGCGATCCGTACTGTCCGCACCTCGGCGCGCACCTCGGCTACGGCGGCTGTGTCGAGGGCGAAGCGGTGCGCTGTCCGTTTCACGGTCTGCGCTTCGGCGTCGACGGTCGCTGCCTCGACGGTTCGCGCGGGCGGCTGCGCATCTGGCCGAGCACCACTACCGAAATATCGCGGACTCGCGCATCGAGGTGCGTGGCCCGACGCTGCTGTCGCGCTTTGCGTTCTCACGGGCCAACCCGGTGCTCGGGCTGCTGCCGGACATAGAGGCGGTCTTCGACACCGAGGTGTGGGGACTTGGCTGCTCGATCACCAACCTCTCGGTGACGCGGCTCGGGCTGCGCTTTCGGCTGCTGCTCCTCGCCACGCAGTGCACCTCGCGGGAGCTCGCCTTCACGATCGGGGTGAGCGCACCGTCGCCCGTGCCGTCTCAACTGACGCGCCTGCTCCTGCGGCCGATCGTCCATGACGTTCTTCAGGATCGCGAGATCTGGGCGCACAAGATCGATCTCGAGCGCCCGGCGCTGACGCGTGAGGACGCGCCGCTCGTCAGCTTCCGTCGCTACGCGCAGCAGTTCTACCCGCCGCCCGGCACGAGCGGCGCGGTCACGCCATAGGTGCGGTATAGTGTCGCGATGCGAGCTCTCTACCTTGCAGTGCTGCTGTCCTCGACTGCGTGCAACCCCGGAGTCCCCGACATCACCGGTGACGTCTCGATTACGCAGGGCGTCTTCGGACAGGCCACCGACTCGGGCACCCTCTTCACGAAGGACCCCTCACCGGTCAGCGGTCGCGTGATCGAGCTCCGGCAGAACCAGACCGTCGTCGGAACCGCGACCTCGAACAAGCGCGGCTTCTTCGAGATCCCCGCGCCAGCGGGCGCCTACTCGATCTGCCTGAAGGTCGACGCCAGCTTCGACTTCTGTGGCGACCTGACGATCGCGACGGGGACCGTGCACATCGACATCGAGCACGGCACGGAGGGGTACAACTGGCGCTTGCAGTAGCTGCGACTCCTCGGCGCGTCTCGCTTTCGCGACGGACTCTCGTCCCTTCTCGTCCGGCCTCGGTCCCGTTGAACCGACCCTCCGTGGCACCCTGGTGGCACCGCCCTCCGCGCGGTTGGAATCGGAGTATCCTCGTGCCGATGCGCTCGACGGGCGTCGTCACGATGCTGGTGTTGGCGTACTCGCTCGCCAGGGCGCAGCCGCTGCCGGCGGGCGCGCTCGAGTTCGTGCCCGCGATCGATGGCTCGGTGACGGCGGTCGCTGCGACGGGCTGGTTGAGCCTGGCCCTGGCGCAAAAGCCGATCGTCGACCCGCCTCGTTGTTCGCCCTGTGATGCCGCGACCATCAATCCGTTCGACCGGCCACTCGCGGGGCGCCGCGATCGGGTGGCGGATGCCATCTCGTGGACCACCGCGGCGCTGACCTTGGCGGTGCCGATCGCCATCGACGCGGGCGACGTCTCCCGATCGCACGTCGGCTGGGCGCGCTTCGGTCATGACGTCGGCATCTACGCCGAGGCGATCGCGCTCGATGGGGTGGTCAACGAGATCGTCAAGCTCGCCGTCCGGAGGCCGCGGCCGCTCGTCTACGGGGCGCTGCCGGTGAGCGACAAGGCGGACTCGTACGTCTCGTTCTATTCGGAGCACAGCTCGGTGACGTTCGCGGCCGCGGCCGCGTACACGACGATCTTCGCGCTGCGCCACCGCGACCGCCCCGGCCTGTCGGCGCTCGTCGGCACCGGCCTGTTCGCGCTCGCCACGACGACCGCGTCGTTGCGCGTCGTCGCCGGCAAGCACTTCTACAGTGACGTCCTGGTGGGATCGGCGATCGGGACGGCGATCGGCGCGACCGTACCGCTCCTACACTACTATGTGCGGCGACGCCTGCCGGTCGACCTCGCGCTCGTACCGATCGCTGGCGGCGCGATGTTCACGCTCGGTCGCAGCGACTGACCCGAGAGCCGTCGGAGAACACGAACGAGCGGCAGCGAGTTGTTGGCGGAAGCGCACGGGAATCGAACCCGGTAACGAGTCTACGAACAAC
>CAZPEY010000112.1:0-8846 GCA_964585665.1 uncultured Polyangiaceae bacterium
TGCGTCGAGGCCTGCCCGTGCGACGCGATCCGCATGGACACCGGCGAGCACGCCCCGTCGACCTACCGCCGCGCCGACGCGATCATGAGCAAGCCGGACCTCCTCCGTCGCGGCGAGCCGTCCACCGCGGTGCAGGGCGGCTTCCTCAACCGCGACCGCCCGCTCGGCGGCGGCCACTAGGGAGGAGCGACGAAGCCATCCGCGTCGCAGACGAGCGAGATGAGGTCATTACGTCCCGGTCGAGGCACTAGCTAGCCTCTCCCCCCAGATACCACAACGGCGAGATGGTCAATCCTCTTGACCACCTCGCCGCTCTTCTGAAAAACAACCCCCGCTAAGCCGATGGGCGCGAAGTCAGAACCCCTACATCTCAGTAGGTGGGCTCGGCGAGATAACCGATCTGGGCTTCCCGCGATGCGGGTATGCACGCCTCGGTCAGCGGCCAATCCCGGGTTCAGAATCGTAGGGAAAAAACATTCGTACCCTGTCGCGCTCCGCAGAAGGTCATCCCCACTATAAGCGCGAACGGCCAAGGGTCAACGGCGACAGTAACGAGGTTTTTGGATAGACTACAGGGCCCGTCCGGCGGGCTGGGCTAGGGCCTGCCCGACGGCCCCTAGCGCGCCTGGTGCAGCGACAGGAAGCCGACGTAGCCGAAGCCGAGGAAGAAGAGGCCCAGGAACGGCATCGAGACGTAGTGCCCCGCGAAGGCGGCGATGCAGAAGCCGGCGATGAAGTAGAGCGCGAACAGCACCTCGATGTACGGCACGACGGTCTTGGCGGCGCGATAGCGCTTGGCCGTCCAGCCCTCGAACTTCTTGACCACCCCGTGCTTGGGCGTGCGCACGAACTCGCCCGACGTCCCGCCGAACAGCGCCTCGAGCACGGCGCGCGTCTGGTTGATGCAGAGGCCGATGCCGAGCGACATCATCATCGGCAGCTTGCGGATCGTCCGCCGCCAGTCGCTGCGGATCTCGCGCTGCGAGGTGAGGTAGAACGACGCGATCGACACCACCGTGCCGAGGAACAGCGGCAGATCGATGAGCAGCACTTCCTTCCAGCCGTGCTTGCCGCGGACCAGCAAGGTCGGCATCACCATCAGGCAGAGCAGCATCAGCAGCGGATAGGCGAAGTTGTTGGTGAGGTGGAAGAACGCCTCGAGCTTCGTCGCCAGCGGCACCTTGCTGCGCAGGATCGTCGGCAGGAGCTTCTTGGCGACCTGGATCGAGCCCTTGGCCCAGCGGAACTGCTGGCTCTTGAACGAGTTCATCTCGACGGGGAGCTCGGCGGGCGTGACCACGTCCTTCAAGTAGACGAACTGCCAGCCACGCAGCTGCGCGCGGTAGGACAGGTCCATGTCCTCGGTGAGCGTGTCGTGCGACCAGCCGCCCGCGTCGTCGATCGCGGTGCGCCGCCAGATGCCGGCGGTCCCGTTGAAGTTGAAGAACTTGCCGGCGCGGTGGCGCGCCGTGTGCTCGATGACGAAGTGTCCGTCGAGCATCAGCGCCTGCATCTCGGTCAGCAGCGAGTAGTCGCGGTTGACGTGGTCCCAGCGCGCCTGGACCATGCCGACCTTCTCGTCGGTGAAGAAGTGGACCATCTGGTGGAGCACGTCGGGCTTGGGCAGGAAGTCCGCGTCGAAGATGAGCACCAGCTCACCCTTGGCGCTGCCAAGGCCGTTGGCGAGGGCGCCGGCCTTGAAGCCAGTGCGATCGGTGCGGTGCACGTACTCGATGTCGAGCCCCGTCGCCGCCAGCTCCGCGCACTTCTCGGCGCAGATCCGCTGCGTCTCGTCGGTCGAGTCGTCGAGCACCTGGATCTGCAGGCGGTCGCGGGGGTAGTCGATCGCCGCCGCCGCCTCGAGGAGGCGCGCCGCGACGTACATCTCGTTGAAGAGCGGGAGCTGCACTGTGACGTGAGGCAGCTCGTCGGCTGCGTACTGCCGCTTGGGCTGCGGCACGTTGCTGCGGTTCTTGAGGTACATCCACACCAACATCGACCGGTGGAACCCGTAGACCGACAGCGCCAACAAGATGACGAGGTAGATCCCGATGAGGAGGTTGTCTGGGGTCAGCATGCGAAGAGATCTCCAATCCGTTGCGGATCGCTCTTCCCTACTAACGCAGCGCGTTCGGCAAGATTGTCATCAGAATGTAATATTGTGTAATTCCTTGTCGTACAGGGGTTTAACGCAAAGGATTGCTTGACAGGTCGAGGTCCGGGGCTATGTTGGAGGGCAGGTAACGCAGCGCGTCAGTGTAGATCTTTGAGCCCTTTTTCGGCGCTGCACATTTGGAGGAGTCCTATGAATCTCGTCGTTCCGCAGCAGGTAAAGGATCGCTTCTCGGAGGTGCAGGCTGAGGTGCGCGGGCAGATCGTCGCCCTGCAGCACAAGGCGGGCGCCAACTACGCCGAGGCGCGGCAGCGGCTGGACGCCCTCCCGAGCGAGCTGCAGCACTTCTGGTCCGGCCTCCGGGCGCGCCTGCAGCTCCTGCTCGACTTCGCCCCCAAGGGCGAGCTGCTGGCGCTCGAGGGCAAGCTCGAGGCGCTGTCGCTCGAGGTCGAGCGGCTCGGCGGCGAGCGCGCGTCGCTGCGCAGCGAGCTCCTGGCGCTGCTCGAGGATCGGCTGGCGGCGACGCCCGCCGCCGTCGAAGCCGGCGAGCCGGTCGAGGCGGCCACCGCCGAGGCAGAGGTCGAGCCGGCGGCTCCGGCCGCTGCTCCTGGCAAGGAGGCGCGCCCGAACGGCAGCAAGCAGAAGAACGGCAACCGCCGTCGCTAGGCTGGCCTCGCCGCGAGCGCTTCGGTAGTCTCGGAGCGCTCGCATGTCCCTTTATCAGATCTCGCGCCTCGCCAACGAGGCGACGGCGCCGCTCGTCCCGCTCGCGGCGCTCGACACGCTCTTCATTCAGCTCTCCGGCACGCTGTGCAACCTGGCCTGTCGCCATTGCTTCGTGCCGAGCGGGCCGAAGGAGGACCGAGCGCCGATGATGGCGCGTGAGCAGCTCGTCAAGTATCTTGACCAAGCCGAGGCCCTCGGCGTCCGCGACTACTACGTCACCGGCGGCGAGCCCATGCTGCACCCCGACTTCGAGGCGCTCTGCGCCGAGATCCTGCGGCGCGGGCCGTTGACCGTGCTCAGCAACGGGACGCTCGTCGACGAGGCGCGCGCCGCCCGGCTCGCGACCCTGGCCGAGCAGACGCCCTACTCGTTCGACCTGCGCATCAGCCTCGACGGCGTCTCCGCCGACGAGAACGATCCGATCCGCGGCGGCGGCAGCTTCGACGCGGTCATCACCGGGATCCGGCGCCTCGCCGCGGTCGGCTTCGATCCAATCGTCACCGTCGTCGAGCACCGCCCCGAGGTCGGCAGCCAGGCGAGCCGCGCCTCCTTCCTCGCCTTCCTGCGGGACCTCGGCCTGCCGCGGCCACGCTGCAAGTTCCTGCCGCTGCTCCGCGTCGGTCGCGAGCCGCGCCGGACGCACGACTACACCACCGAGGACCTCGCGGTGCTGCACGGCCCGATCGAACCCGACGTGGCAGCGCGCCTCGCGTGCAGCACGACGCGCCTCGTCTCTGCCCTCGGCGTCCACATCTGCCCGCTGCTGCTCGACGGCGAGGGGGCACTCCTCGGGCAGTCGCTCGCCGACTCGCTCGGGCCGCAGCGGCTGCGCTGGAGCGCCTGCCGGACCTGTCTCGTCGAGGGGCTGCAATGTCGGACCTGAGCGCCCCGACGAGCGTCGCGGTCTTCGGCGGCGTCTACGCGAACCACCTGGCGCTCGCCGCGGTGCTCGAGGACGCCCGCCGGCGCGGTGCGACGGCGTTCTACTGCCTCGGCGATCTGGGCGGCTTCGGCCCGCACCCCGACCGGGTGATGCCGCTGCTGCTCGACGGGAGCGTCACGGTGCTGCAGGGCAACTACGACGACGCCATCGGCCACGGCCGCGCCGACTGCGGCTGTGGCTACACCGATCCGCGCGACAACCACTTCGCGCAGCTCTCGTACGACTACACGCGGGCCAAGACGAGCGAGCGCTGGCTGCCCTGGCTGCGGGCGCTGCCGACGGAGATTGCAGAGACGTGGGCAGGCCGGCGCGTCCGCATGGCGCACGGCTCGCCCCGCCAACAGAACGAGTTTCTCTGGGAGTCCGCGAGCTCGGACGCCTTCCTGCGCCGGCTGCTCGACGGCGCAGCGGCCGAGCTGCTCCTCGTCACCCACACCGGCCTGCCCTGGCAGCGCCGCCTCTCCGACGGCCGTCAGGTCATCAACGTCGGCGCGATCGGACGTCCCGCCAACCACGGGCGGCCGAGCGTCTCGTACAGCCTGCTGACCTTCGCGCAGGCCGAGCCGGGCGGCGACCTCGTGCACGAGCAGCTCGAGGTCGACTACGAGCACGAGCGGCTCGCCGACGAGATGCGCAGAGAGGGCCTCCCGCCCGAGTTCATCGAGACGATCCGGACCGGGTGGTGGACGACCTGCCTCGAGATCCTGCCCGGGCGCGAGCGCCGTCGCGGCAAGTTCTGATTGCGAGGACGAGTCGCCGCTTGTAGTGTCCGCTCAAATGGCTTCTTCCGACGGCAACCGCCAGATCGGCTTGCAGGTTGGCTTTCTGGGGGTCGGCAACATGGCCGAGGCCCTCATCAAGGGTCTGCTCGCGGCGCGCTTCGTCGCGCCCTCGCAGATCGTTGGCAGTGAGCCGCGCGCCTCGCGCCGCGCCGAGATCGAGAGCCGCTACGCCATCTCCGCGACCGGCTCGAACGTCCAGGTCGCCGAGCGCGCCGACGTGCTCATCCTGTCGGTCAAGCCGCAGATCCTGCAGAAGGTCCTCGACGAGGTGCGGAGCGCGATTCGCCCCGGGACGCTGGTCATCTCGATCGCCGCCGGGACCCCGCTGCCGGTGCTCGAGGCCTGGCTGCCGCCGGACGTGCGGGTGATCCGGACCATGCCGAACACGCCGGCGCTGTGCGGCGCGGGCGCCACGGCGATCGCAGCCGGAAGCCGCGCCACCGATGACGATCTCGCGCTGGCCAAGCAGATCTTCGACGCCATCGGCATGTCGATTGTGCTCGACGAAGAGCAGCTCGATGCCGTCACGGGGCTCTCTGGCTCTGGTCCCGCCTACGTGTTCCTGATCATCGAGGCGCTGGCCGACGCCGGCGTCAAGATGGGCCTGTCACGCTACAACGCGCAGGCCCTCGCCGCGCAGACCATGCTCGGCTCGGCCCGCCTGCTGCTCGAGACGAACGAGCACCCGGGGCGCCTCAAGGACATGGTCACCTCGCCGGGCGGCACCGCGATCGCGGGGCTGCACACCCTCGAGGCTGGCGGCCTGCGCACGACGCTCATCAACGCGGTCGAGGCGGCGACGCGCCGCAGCCGCGAGCTCGGCGAGCTGGCGCTACAGCGCTTCGCCTCGGCCAACCGCGGGGAGCCGGGGTGATCCGCGTGACCGACGGCGGCGATCTCGAGCTCGACGTCAAGGTCGTGCCGCGCGCCAGCCGCAGTCGCTTGGGGCCGCGCCTCGGCGATCGCATCAAGGCGCAGATCGCCGCGCCGCCCGTCGACGGCGAGGCCAACGCCGAGCTGTGCGCGCTGGTCAGCAAGCTCCTCGGCGTGCCGCGCGGCGCGATCTCGATCCCGCGCGGCGAAACGGGCCGACAGAAGACCTTGCGCCTCGCGCTGGCCGACCGCCCGCGCGCCCAGGCGCTCGCCACCCAACTCGAACAGATCCTTTCGACCAACTCCTAGAGACACCTCTCCATGCGAACACTCCTTGTTGGAATCCTCGTCGCTGCGCTCACCTCGCTCGGCCTCTCCGGCTGCGGCGGCAAGAAGGGCTCGCTCAAGCTCGACATCGTCGTCTCCCCGATCGACGATCCCTTCGTCGACTCGACCCAGGTGCGGGTCACCATCGGCACGAACCAGAAGACCGCGACGGTGACGCAGGGCAAGTTCAGCATGAAGCTCGACTTCAAGCCGCTCAAGGATCCGGCGCCGATCGTCGTCGAGTGTCTCGACGCGCAGGGCAACGTGGTGGCGAGCGGCAAGACGCCCTCCCTGCCCCTCGTCGCCGGTGTGGGGACGGAGGTCGCCGTCTGGGTGGCACGCCCGGGCAAGATCGTCCCGGCCAGGGCGGCGCTGCCCGCCCCGCGCACGGACCTCGCTGCGACAGCGGTGACCGGGCTCGGGGCGCTCTTCGCCGGCGGGCGCGACGCGGCGGGCGGGCCGACGGGCGCGACGGTGGTCTACAACATCTACACGCACGACATCGCGCGCAACACCGACGAGACGACCACGACAACGGCCCGTGCCGGCGCGGTCGCGACCGGCGCCACCGGCGCGCGCGCCGTGGTCTTCGGCGGCTCGACGATGGGCACGGCGGGCTCGTACGAGGCGCCGGTCGCGACGGCGGAGCTCTTCGATCCGACGGTCGGCAATGGCCTCTGGACCCCGCTCCCCGTCGAGCCCACCGACGCCCGCAGCTTCGCCAACCTGGTCGTGCTCGGCTCCGGCTCGGCCCTCGTCTCCGGCGGTCTGTCTGCGACCGGGCAGCGCCTCGGCACCGCGGCGTTTCTCCAGACCACGGGCACGGCGCGCCTGACCGCGATCTCGGCGCCGATGGCGGCACCGCGCTTCGGCCACGCCGTCGCCGCGACCAAGTTTCCCGACGGCGACGGGGCGCTCCTCTTCGGCGGGCTCGGCTCGGACAGCGGCGCGGCCGCCGAGCGGCTGGTTGGCCAGAGCTTCTCGTCCTACGATCTCGGCGTCCCCAACCGCGACTTCGCCTCGGCCACGACCCTGCCCGACGGCAGCGTGCTGATCACCGGCGGCAAGAGCAGCACCGGCGTCGAGTCCTCCGCGATCCACGTCATCCCGTCGACGCCGCCGCTGGTCACGGTGCTCGACGGCCTCCTGTCGGTGCCCCGTCAGCACCACACCACGACGCTGGCCGGTGACAACGTCCTGGTCTGCGGCGGCGACAACGACGCCGGCACCGTGCACGGGAGCTGCGACGTCATCACGGCCGGGACGCTGCAGCGCAAGGCCGTCCTCAACCTGTCGATCGCGCGCACCAAGCATGCGGCCTTGCCGCTCGAGACCGGCCCGGTGCTGATCGCCGGCGGCGTCGGCGCCGACGGCAAGCCCCTCGCCATCCTCGACGTCTACACGCCATGAGGGTGCTGCGCAGCCAACGCGTCGTTTTTTCCGACGGAGAGCGGCCGGCGCAGGTGGTGATCGAGGGCGAGCGGATCGCGCGCATCGCGGCGCTCGACGAGCCCTTCCCCTCGCAGCTCGTCGAGGATCTCGGCAGCTACGCGCTCCTGCCCGGGCTCGTCGACTGCCACGTGCACGTCAACGAGCCGGGCCGCACCGCCTGGGAGGGCTTCGCCACCGCGACGCGCGCCGCCGCCGCCGGTGGGGTGACCACCATCGTCGACATGCCGCTCAACTCGATCCCGGCGACCACGACCTACGCGGCGCTGCAGCAGAAGATCGACGCGCTCGGCGACCAGCTCACCGTCGACGTCGGGCTGTGGGGCGGCGTCGTGCCGGGGAATCGCGCCGAGCTCAAGCCGATGATCAAGGCCGGCGCCCTCGGCTTCAAGTGTTTCCTCGTCGACTCGGGCGTCGACGAGTTCCCCGCCGTCGACGCGGCGATCCTGAAGGACGCGCTCACCGAGCTGGCGATCACCACCGCGCCGATCCTCGTCCACGCCGAGCTGCCGGGCCCGATCGAGGCGGCGGCGGCCGCGTTCGCGGCCAGCGGTGCTGCCGACGATGAGGCCAGCCGCCGCGCCTACGCGCGCTACCTCGAGTCGCGCCCGCCGCGCGCCGAGGACGAGGCGATCGCGCTCGTCTCGCAGCTCTGCGACGAGACCCGCGGCCGCGCCCACATCGTGCATCTCTCCGCCGCCAGCGCGCTGCCGACGCTGCTCGCCCACCGGGAGCGCGGCCTCTCGCAGCTCACCGCCGAGACCACGCCCCACTACCTGGTGCTCGAGGCAGAGCAGATCCCCGACGGGGCGACCGAGTACAAGTGCGCGCCGCCGATCCGCGAGCACGCCAACCGCGAGGCGCTGTGGCGAGGCCTCGGCGCCGGACTGGTCGACTTCGTCGTCACCGATCACTCGCCGTGCACGCCCGAGCTCAAGCGCATGGAGGTCGGGGATTTCGTCGGCGCCTGGGGCGGCATCGCCTCGCTGCAGCTCGGCCTGCGTGCCGTCTGGACCGAGGCCTCGACGCGCGGCCACCAGCTCGTCGACCTCGTCCGCTGGATGGCCGAGCAGCCGGCGCGCCTCGCGTCACAGACCGGTCGCAAGGGGCGCATCGCCGTTGGCTATGACGCCGACCTCGTGGTCTTCGATCCCGAGCACCGCGAGGTGATCAGCGCCGAGTCGATCCAGCATCGCCACAAGGTGACGCCCTATCTCGGGCGCACCCTGCGCGGCCGCATCGTCGCGACCTGGCTGCGCGGCGAGCGCATCTTTGCCCACGGCCAGTCGATCGCGCGGCGTGGACGGCGCCTCGATGCCGCGAGCGGCGCGGCCTAAGACCTCAACCGGCGCGCGGCGCGGCGCGCCACCGACGAGCCCAGCCGATGAGCGAACACCCCGACCACGACCTCCCCGATCTCGCCAGCGAGCTCCTCGGTGGCGCAGTGCTCTACGCCAACGACGAGTTCTTCGCGGAGAAGGAGAACCTGCTGCGGCCGCACCCCGCCGAGTGGCGCGAGCACGCCTACACCGATCGCGGCAAGTGGATGGACGGCTGGGAGTCGCGCCGCAAGCGCGTGCCCGGCCACGACTTCGCGATCGTCAGGCTCGGTCAGATCGGGCGCCTCCGCCAC
>CAZPEY010000112.1:8946-15036 GCA_964585665.1 uncultured Polyangiaceae bacterium
GCGCGCCTCCGCCTGCACGGCGAGCCGCTGCCCGACTGGCGCGCGCTCGGCGGCGCCCGCTCGGTGTTCGATCTGGCGGCGATCGAGAATGGCGGCCGCGCCCTCGCGTGCAGCGACATGTTCTTCGGCAAGAAGAACAACCTCCTGCTGCCCGGTCGCGCCGGCAACATGGCGTCGGGCTGGGAGACGCGCCGTCGCCGCGGACCGGGGCACGACTGGGTGACGGTGCGGCTCGCGGGCGAGGGAATGATCGAGCGGCTCGAGCTCGACACCAACCACTTCAAGGGCAACTTCCCCGACACCGCGCTCGTCGAGGGCTGCGTGTCGCCGAGCGACGAGCTCGACGGCGCGAGCTGGCAGGTCGTCGTGCCGCGCCAGAAGCTGATGGCGCACACGCGCCACCTCTTCGTCGAGGAGCTGGCGGCGCGCGGTCCGTTCACCCACCTGCGCCTGTCGGTCTTCCCCGACGGCGGGGTCAGCCGCATGCGGGTATGGGGCCGCCTGTCCGCGCGCGGCGTCGACGATCAGGTCGCGCTGTATCTCGACTCGCGCAGCGACAGCGCGGCGCGCGCCGCCCTGCTCCGCTGCTGCCACTCGACCGGTTGGGTCGATCGCGTGCTCGCAGCCCGGCCCTTCGGCAGCGGCGAGGCGCTCGGCAAGATCGTCGACGCGGCCTGGCAAGCGCGCAGCGAGTCGGATCTCGATCAAGCGATGGCGGGCCATCCGCGCCTCGGCGATCGGCCGGTCGCGACGAGCACGACCGCGAGCTGGGCCAGCGACGAGCAGCGCGGCACCGCCAGCGCCGAGGCCGAGGTGCTCGCCGAGCTCGCCCGCGCCAACGCCGAGTACGAGCACAAGTTCGGCCACGTCTTCCTGCTGTGCGCGACGGGCAAGAGCGCCGCGGAGATGCTCACCGCGCTGCGCACCCGACTCGGCAACCACCCCTCCGACGAGCGGCGCATCGCCGCCGAGGAGCAGCACAAGATCACCGCGCTCCGCCTGCGCAAGCTCGTCGGCGCCTAGCCCGCAAGGAGACCCCATGGCCGGAATCTCGACCCACATCCTCGACACGGCGCGCGGTCGCCCGGCCGCGCAGGTGCCGGTGCGCCTCGAGATCTTCGCCGGCGGATCCTTCCGCCAGCTCGGCGCGGGCACCACTGACAGCGACGGCCGCAACCGCGGCTTGCTCGGCGACACCGCGCTGATCGCGGGGCGCTATCGGCTGACGTTCGACACCGCAGCCTACGCCGCAGCGACGGGCGGCACGGCCTTCTTCCCCGAGGTGCAGATCGTCTTCGAGATCAGCGATGCGACACAGCACTACCATGTGCCGCTCTTGCTGAGCCCGTTCGGCTACTCGACGTATCGGGGATCGTAGCGGGATCAGAACTTGGCGGTGACGCCGACGCGTCCGTAGACCTGCGAGTCCTTGTCGGGCAACAGGCTCGAGAAGGCCTTCTGGTAGGCGCGGCGCTGCCCGACCGGATCGCCCTCGATCAGGAAGAACAGGTTGACGTTGTGGTGCACGGCGATCTCGAGGACCGCCTGGAGCATCATGCGCACCCCGACGTCGCGGTCGCGCGGATCGAACTTCTGCGCCATGCGCGCCGCATCGGTGGGCAGCTTGTCCGTGCCGTTGATCGTGTTGACGTCGGTGCCGCCGGTGCGCAGGCCGTCCTTGACCTTGCAGGCATCGTTCTCCTTGCGGGCGTAGGAGGTCTCGTTCTGCGCCTTGCCCTCCTCGGTGGAGACGTCGATCATCTTCTGCACGTCGCGGCAGCTCCGGTCGGTGTAGACCTGCAGGTACGGGTGCACCGTGAAGCGCACGACGTCGCCGAACAGCAGCGTCAGCAGGATGCCGTACTCGAAGCTGAACGTGTTGCGCCCCTGTGGACCACCGCCGCCGCCAAGGTAGAGGTCGGTGCCTAGCGCCACCGGGCCGGCCTTCAGGAACTGGAACTTGGCGTGCGCGCCGCCCTCGGAGAAGTAGCCGTTGGTCCGCGCCTCGATGCCTGCGTCGAGGCCGAGGTTGCGCTTGGCGTGGCGCCAGGCGCCGACGGTGAGGCGGAGCTGACCGAACGGCATGTAGCCGGCCGCGAGGTCGAGCGTCACCTTGGTCGTGTCGAGCGTCACCGCGGACAGCGACGAGCTCGAGCGGTGGCGACGCGCCACGTCGGTGGCCGAGGGGCCCGTCGGAACGACCGCGAGCTCGGCGGACAGCACCTTGGTGTCGCCGCCGTCGATGCGGATCGGTTGCTTGGCGTCGTAGTAGCCGGAGAGCTTGACCTCGATCAGGTGATCGCCGACCGCGACGTTGTCGAGCGTCAGCGGCGTCTTGCCGACGAGCTGCCCGTCGATGTAGACGCTCGCGCCCGGCTGGTTGGCGAGCACCTTGAGCCCGCCCGAGGCCGAGAGGTCCGCCGTCAGCGTCATCTGCCCGCCATCCTCGAGATCGATCTCGCGCTTCCACTCCGCGAAGCCCGGCTTGCGCACGGTGACGAAGTGCTTGCCGGGCGCCAGGTCGCCGCGCTCGATCGGCGCGCGACCGACGTTCGCGCCGTCGACGAACACCTCCGCGTCCGGCACCGGCGTGACGACGCGCAGCATGGTCGGCTTCTTCTGCACGACCGCGGCCGCCAGATCCGCCTTGGCGATGCGCTGCTCCCCTGCGACGATCTGCACCTCGGTGACCTGCGGCTGGAAGCCCTGGGCGCGCACCTCGACGATGTGCTGACCGGCGCGGAGGTTCGCGATCTCGGTGTTGGCCGGCCCCTTGGGCTCGCCGTCGACGATGACCTCGGCGTTGGGGGTGGACGAGACGACGCGCAGCGAGCCCGTCTTGGGCATGTTCTCGGTCAGGCGCGCCTCGACCTTGGTCTGCTGGTTGCCGAGCACGTTGACGACCTGCTTCCAGGCCGGGATCCCCTCCTTGCGCACCTCGACGGTGTGCGAGCCCTCGAGCAGGCCCTGCACGAGCGCGGGCGCAGCATCGACGCGCTGGCCGTCGACGAAGACCTCAGCGCCGGCGACGTCGGAGGTGACGAGGAGCGTGCCCTTCTTCGCCTCGGGCTGAAGATCGATGACGATGGTGCGCGTCTCGCCCTCGTTGACGTCCACCGAGTCGCGGAACTCCTTGAAGCCCGCCTTCTTGACCTCGACGGAGTGGCGCCCCGCCGCGACCTCGATGCGCCCAGGCACGCTGCCGACGGGCGCGCCGTCGACGAGGAGCTGCCCGCCGGTCGCCGAATCGGAAGACGCCACCGAGCGCACGTCGAGCACCGCCGGCCGCGCCTCGCGCTCGAGCGCGAAGATGAAGCCCTCGGACTTCTTGACCGTGATCGGCCGCTCGACGCGCTTGAAGCCCGGCAGCTCGAGGATGATCGTGTAGCTGCCCTTGGGGAGCTTGAGCGTCGACGGGGTATACCCTTCGATGCCGTACTCCTTGCGATCGACATAGATCGCCGCCTGCTGCGGCTGCGAGTCGATCTTGATGCGCATCGGGTGGCCCTTGCGCGCCGGCTTGGGCAGGGTCTGCGCAGAGGCGGGCGCGGTCGCTCCCACGAGGAGCGCCGCCAAAGTGAGGAGTCGCACAGTCGATAGACGTAGACGCATGGCCTCGGAACGATAGGCCCCTTTGGGGGCAGAGATCAACCTCAACTCGTCGGCGCGCCGTCGCGCGCGGGCGGCGGGGCGCTCAACCACTTGCGGAGGCTCGCGGCGAGCAGGACGACCGTCGCGATCATCAAGCCGATCGTGCACGCCGCGTCGACGTAGCCAGCGATCGTGCCGAGCTTGAGGAAGTTGTTCACCGTCGACAGATAGCCGGCGGTCAGCGTCGTCGTCGCGACGAAGCAGAGCGGCGCGAGGGTCACCCAGGCATAGCGGCGCTTGCCCGACGCGATGATCACCGTCGTACCGACCGCCAGCGCGGTCGTCGCGAGGAGCTGGTTGGCGATGCCGAGCATCGGCCACAGCGTCGAGATCGAGCCGGTCTTCAAGAAGGCGCCCCAGCAGACGACGACCAGGCCGGAGGCGAGGAGCGTCCCCGGCCACCAGTCGTGGCGGCGGAACTTCGGGCTGACGTGGCCCAGCATGTCCTGCGCCAGGAAGCGCGCGACGCGCGTGCCCGCGTCGACGGTGGTGAGGATGAAGACCGCCTCGAACATGACGATGAAGTGATAGAAGTAGGACAGCAGCGTGCGCGCGCCGGGCAGCTTGGCGAAGATCTCGGCGAGCCCCACCGCGAGCGACACGGAGCCCGCGGTGCGTCCGCGGAGCTGCTCGCCGATCGCGGCCGCGATCGCGTCGAGCTCGACGGTGTGCAGGCCGAGCGCCGCGAACTTCTGCGGCGCGACGTTGATCGCGAAGTAGTCGCCCTTGTGCAGGCTCGCGGCGGCGACGAGCGAGGTGATGCCGACCAGCCCCTCGATGAGCATCGCGCCATAGCCGATCGGTCGGCAGTCGCTCTCCTTGCTGATCATCTTGGGCGTGGTGCCCGAGGCGATGAGCGAGTGAAAGCCCGAGATCGCGCCGCAGGCGATGGTGATGAACACGAACGGGAAGACCTTGCCGGGGATGATCGGGCCAGCGCCGTGCACGTACTCCGAGATCGGATCCATGCGGAGGCTCGGGTTGACGATCGTGATGCCGAGGACGATCAGCGCCAGCGTCCCGAGCTTCATGTACGCCGACAGGTAGTCGCGCGGCACGAGCAGCAGCCAGACCGGCAGCACCGACGCGAGGAAGCCGTAGAGGCAGAGCAGGTAGACGAGCGTCGACTGCGACAGGTGCAGATACGGCCCCAGCGCCGACTCGCCGACCCACCGACCGGCCCACACCGCGAGCAGCAGCAAGAGGACGCCGAGGACAGAGGCCAGCTTGACCCGCTCGTGCCCACCCTTCATGAGCAGCCCCATCGCGATGGCGATCGGGATCGTCGCACCGATGGTGAACGTCGCCCACGGGCTCTCGTTGAGGATGTTGACGACGGCGAACCCCATCGCCGCGATGGCGATGAGCACGGTGAAGAACACCGCGATGCTCGCCACCGCGCCGGCCGCCGGGCCGATCTCCATGCGCGCGATCTCGACGAGCGACTTGCCGTCGCGCCGCACCGACGCGGTGAGGATGACGAAGTCATGCACCGCACCTGCCAGCACGACGCCGATCAAGATCCAGAGGAGGCCGGGCACGAAGCCGAACTGCGCCGCGAGCACCGGCCCGATGAGCGGCCCCGCGCCCGTGATCGCCGCGAAGTGGTGCCCGAACAGCACCCAACGGCCCATCGGCACGAAGTCGCGTCCGTCGGTGAGCCGGCGCGCTGGCGTCAGCCGCTCGTCGTCGAGCGTCAGCACCTTGGCGGCGAGGAAGCCCGAGTAGAAGCGATAGGCGATCGTCAGCACGCAGATCGCGCCGAGCATCACCGGGAGCGCCGTCACGGACGCAGCTCCTTGCGGTAGCCGCGCGTGCAGCGACCGACCGTGATGCAGCGATCGTCACGCACGAAGCCGTTCTTCTCGTAGAGGTGGATGGCGCCCTTCATCTCGTCGGTGGTATCGAGGGTCACGAGGCGCGCGCCGGCTCGTCGGGCGAAGTCGAGCGCCACGTCGAGCAGGCGCTGACCGAGGCCGTGGCCACGCGCTGCGGGCTGGAGGTACATCTTGCGCAGCTCGAACCGATCGGGCGCGGTGCGCGCCATCCCGGCCGTGCCGAGCAGCACGCCGTCGCGCTCGGCGATCCAGAACGCGCCGCCGTCGGCCTCGTAGGAGCCCGGGAGTCGATGCAGCTCGTCGTCGGTGGCGCAGCCCGCCCCGAAGGTCAGCCCGAACTCGCCAAGGACGCTGGTCACCAGCGCGACCACCGCCTCGACATCCCGCGTCTCCACCCGCCGTACCGTGATCCCGCCTGGCTCGGACATCCTAGACCGGCGTGACGGAGCGCTTGCGCGGATAGGCGCGGCTCCGCTTGTCCTCGGCGGCGCCGAAGCGCAGCACCAGCTCGCGACGCAGCTCGGCGCCCGGCACCACCGCGTCCACGTGCAGCTCGGAGGCGAGCTTCATCAGATCGATGTCGGCGCGGTACTCGTCGCGG
>CAZPEY010000113.1:0-10406 GCA_964585665.1 uncultured Polyangiaceae bacterium
GCCCCTCCTGACAGCGGCCCGCGCGTCCTGGTCGCCGGCGCCACTGGATCGGTCGGCCGGGAGGTCTGCGCCCGGCTCAAGCAGGCCGGCTGCTTCGTCCGGGTCCTGGTCCGCGACTCCGGCCGCGCGGCGACGCTCGGGGCCGACGAGATCCTGCTGGTCAAGTCCGTCGATGAGGCCACCCTGCGCGGCTGCGCCGACGGCATCGAGGTCGTGGTCTCTTGCCTGGGCGCACCGGTCACCCTCGACCTCGGCGCGCGGCCCTCGTTCTTCGATGTCGATACGCGCGCCAACGAGGCGCTGATCGCCGAGAGCCAGCGGGCTGGCGTCCGCCGCTTCGTCTACGTCGCGTGCCACGTCGAACCGGGCTTCGCCCAGACCCGCTACGTGCGAGCACACGAGGCCGTCGTCGCTCGGCTCGCCGCGTCAGGCCTCTCCTACACGGTGGTTCGTCCGACCGGCATCTTCAGCGCGTTCGCCGATCTCGTGCCGATGGCGCGCCGCGGTCTCCTGCCGCAGATCGGCGATGGCAAGACCGAGACCAACCCGATCCATCCGGGCGACGTCGCGCAGGCGATCGTCGGGGCCATCAGCGACGGTCCGCACGAGCTGTCGGTCGGTGGGCCCGAGATCATGACGCGGCAGCAGACGCTCGAGCAGGTCTTCGCGGCGCTCGGCAAGCGGGCCCGCATCCTGCGCGTTCCGCCGGGGCTGTTTCGCGCGATGGGCGTCCTCATCGGCGCGCTGCACCCCCGCCTCGGCGAGCTGCTCGAGTTCTTCGCCGCGGTGTCGACGAGCCGCTCGGTCGCGCCATCGGTCGGCACGCAGCGGCTCTCGGACTACTATCGTCAGCTCGCACTTCCACCTCCAGCCATCAGGCAAGCACCTTGACCAATCGCAAGTACGACCTCGTCCTCCTGGGTGCCACCGGCTTCACGGGCCGTCTCGTCGCGCAGTATCTGCAAGAGCACGGGGGCGCGCGGCCGTGGGCGATCGCCGGGCGGAACCCCGACAAGCTCGCCGCGCTCCGCCAGGAGCTCGGACTCGGCTGCGACGTGCTGCACGCCGACGCGACCGCCCCGGCGACGCTCGAGTCGCTCACCGCGAGCTGCCGCGTGCTCGTCACCACGGTTGGGCCCTACGCTCTCCACGGCGCCCCCGTCTTGCGCGCCGCCGTCGAAGGCGGCTGCGACTACGTCGACATCACAGGCGAGCCGCAGTTCGTCGCGCGCAGCATCGGCGAGCACCACGCGCGCGCGGCCCAGGATGGCCTGCGTATCGTGCACTGCTGCGGCTTCGACTCGATCCCACACGATCTCGGCGTGCTGTTCCTGCTGCGCGAGCTCGGCGTGTCGGCGACCACGGACGAGGTCGAGGTCGCGGGCTACGTGCGCGCCGGCGGCACGACCTTCTCGGGCGGCACCTTTCACTCGGCGATCAACGTCTTCGCGAACTTTCGCGGCGGCGGTCGCCTGCCGCTGGCGCCGAACGAGGGGCGTCGGCTCTCGACACGCAGCGACACGCCGCGGTTCGACGCCGAGCGCGGCGGCATCGTCCTGCCGCTGCCGACCATTGATCCGCAGATCGTCCTCCGCTCGGCCAGCCTGCGCGCGGACTACGGCGTGCGCTTCACCTATGGGCACCACCTGGTGATCAAGCGCCTGACGACCGTGCTCGGGGGCGGCCTGGCGCTCGGGGCGATGGCCGCAGCCTCCCAGCTCCAGGCGGGACGCCAGTGGCTCGAGCGGCTCCGCCCCTCGGGGCAGGGGCCGAGCGCTCGCCAGCTCGAGCGCGGCTGGTTCAACGTCGTGCTCGTTGGTCGCGCCGACGGGCGACAGGCGATCGTCGAGGTATCGGGCGGCGAGCCAGGCTACCGCGAGACCTCGAAGATGCTGAGCGAGTCGGCGCTCGCGCTGCTCGACGATCGGGCGCGCCTCAGCCCCGTCCCAGGCGTCGGCACCCCGGCCGCCTCCATCGGCGAGGTGCTGATCGAGCGCCTCCAGCGCGCCGGCCTGAAGTTCGCCCGGATCGGCTGAGCCAACCGCGCGCCAGGGCGGGTCAATTTTATTGCACCGCAGCACAAAAAAATTGCCCCGACCCACCGCTTCCCGGTAGCCGTATGGGGTGACCCTCGCGCCCGGCTGTAGATCTGTCCTCGCCCTGCTCACCGAGAGCAACTTCCTCGGCGGCAAGGAGGTGGCCAGCCTGCTCGACGACCTCGGCGACAGCGAGCTGTTCCTCTCCGAGGGAGACTGGCTGTCCGCGCTGCGCGAGCAGACGCCCGAGGCGGTCCTGGTCGCAGCCGCGCCCGAGCGCGAGCGGCAGCTCGTCTGCGCGCTCCAGGCCGTCGGCCTGCCCGTCCTCGGCGGGGAGGATCGCCTCCTCCCGATGGGCGGCGATCGCGCGCTGCTGTCGAGCTGGCTGCGCGCGCTCAACCTGCCCGCGCTGCCGGTCTTCCGTCCCGACGCGGCTCCCCCGCTGCCTCGCCCCTTCGATCTGGCGCTCTCCTCGAGCGTGCACGGCTCGCGCACCCTGCAGCCGACCACCGAGCAGGAGCTGACCGAGCTGGTCAGCCTGCTGACCTCGACCGTCGATCGCTACTGGTGGTCGCCGCGCGTCGAAGATCGCGTCGTCGTCGGCGTCCTCGCCGGCGAGCCGCTGGGGACGGTCGGCATCAAGCAGATCACGCGCCCCGGCGGTACGCTCGTCGCCCAGCAGGCGACGATCCCGGCGCCCCTGTCCGCGGCCGAGTCGAGCGAGGTCTTGGCGCTCGGTCGACGCGCCGCGGTCGCCCTTGGGCTGGTCGCGCCCTGCGAGGTCGAGCTGGGGCGGCTCGAGGGGCGCTTCGTCGTCTGCGACGTGCGCCGCAACCTGGCGATGGACTCGCAGTCACCCCTCGGCCGCCTGCTGCGCGCCCACGGCATCGTCCGCCGCGAGGTCTACGATGCGCTGCGCGTCTCGTCGCTGATCACGCCCGCTCGACCGATCGCGTCCGCGCAGCCGAGCGGCGCCACGGTGCATTGAGGGAGCGCCTCGTCGTCGGCCTCGGGCTCGCCGCGGCGCTGCTCGTCGGCGTCGGGGCCCGGCGACTGGCCGATCGCTGTCAGGAGCTCGTCGTCGCGCGGCTCGCCGCCGGCCTCGGCCCCGCGGTCAAGGTGCGCGAGGTGGCGATGTCGCCGCTCGGCCTGTCGGTGCGCGGCATCGAGGCCCAGAACGTCGCCATCGAGCGCGCCCTGCTGTCGGTCTCGCCGTGGAGCCTGCTGGTCGGCCGGGTCTCGATCGCCAGCGTCGAGCTCGACGGCATCACGGCGCACCTGACGACGAGCGTCGCGCCGATCGCCATCGGCTGTCACCGGCTGGTCCTCGGGCGAACGAGCCACGGCTGGCACGGCGTCGCGTTCGAGCTGGCGACGGCCACGCCGCTGGTCACCTCCATCGAGGAGCTGTCGTTCGACCTGGCGGCCGGCAAGCTCGAGCGCGCCGCGTTTGTCGGCGGCAGCGTCGAGCACCCGTGGTTCGGCGCGATCCACAAGCTACAGGGACAGCTCCGCGGCGCGGGGCCCACCGAGCTCAAGGGGCGCATCGCCGCGCCGGGGCTCGAGATTGATCTGATCGCCCACGAGGGCGAGCGCAAGGCGGTCGTTCGGCTCGATCGCCTGCTGCTCGAGCCGTCGATCGGGCGCGGCGTGCTCGAGCAGCCGCCGCAGCTCGGCGGCACCGTCGAGATCTTGCAGAGCACGGACGGCCCAGTGCAGATCGGCCTCGGGCTCCAGCTCTCGGGGATGGTGCTGCGGCACCGCCTCTTGTCCGCGCACGCGGTCGGGCCGATCAACCTGCAGCTCGGCGGGGACCTCGGCCTCGCCGACGGCGCCCTCGCGTCGAACGCCCTGGTCCTGCGCAGCGGCGGGGCGACGGTCGAGCTGCAGGGCCGCGTCAGTCCAAAGAGCGTGCGCCTGTCGCTGCGCCTGCCCAAGAGCCCGTGCGGCGTGCTGCTCGAGTCCATGCCGCAAGGCTTCGTGCCTCGCCTGGCGAGCTTGCCGCTCCAGGGTGAGGTCGCGGCGCGCTTCGGCCTCGCCGGAGACTGGGCGTCGATCGACGAGAACGACGTGACCCTCGAGGTCGACTTCGGCTGCAAGACGATCGGCGAGGCGCCGCTCGGCGATCCCACTCGCCTGGGTCCGCTCGGCGCGGCGCCGCCCGAAGGCGTCCTCGAACCGCGGCTCCAGACGGCCCGCTTCGCCCCGCTCGCCGTCGTCCCGGGCCCGGTGATCCGCGCCCTCCTCGAGTCCGAGGACAGTCGCTTCTTCTCGCACCCCGGCTTCGACGTCCCGATGCTGCGACGAGCGCTGGCGCAGAACCTCCAGGCGAGGCGCCTGGTCCGCGGCGCCTCGACGCTGAGCCAGCAGCTGGTCAAGAACCTTTACTTGTCGGGGGAGCGGACGCTCGAGCGCAAGCTCGAAGAGGCGTTCCTCACCTGGCGGCTCGAGGCGACCACCAAGAAGGCGCGGATCCTCGAGCTCTACCTCAACATCGTCGACTTCGGCGACGGCCAGCGCGGCATCGCCCAAGCGGCGCGCCACTACTACAATCGCCCGACCAGCGAGCTGACGATCGATCAAGCCGTGGAGCTGGTCTCGCTGCTCCCCGCCCCGAACCGCGGCCGCGACGGGAAGTGGCAAGAGCGCACGGCAGCCCTGCGCGCCCGCCTCGGGCTGCCGCGGCAGGACCCGGCGCGCGCCAACTGAGCCTCGCGCGCCGATCCGGGTGGCGGCGGCCGACCCGGACCCGCGCTAGGGGCGGTCGGACAGCCCCTAGAGCGCGAGGGTCTCGCAGAAGCCGTTGAAGTAGGCGCTGCTCAAGCTAGCCAGCTCGGTGTCGAGCGTCACCCCGGGCAGCTCGATGCGCAGGCTGCGGCCACCGACGGTGCCGAGCTCGGCGAGCGGGACGCCCAGCGCTGCTGCGAGCTTGGCCACCTCGCCGGCGTGCGCGGGTGGATACGAGATCACGACGCGTCCAGCGCCCTCGCCGAACAGCAGGCAGTCGGCGCGCAGCGGGTCGCGCAGGGCGACCGTCGCGCCGTGCTGCTCGGCCGCGACCTCGCTGCTGCCGAGGCAGCTCTCGGCGAGCGCGACCGCGAGACCGCCTTCGGCGCAGTCGTGCGCCGAGTCGACGAGATCCGCTGCGGCGAGCTTGCCGAGGAGCGCCGCGAGGGCGCGCTCGCGCTCGAGATCGAGCCGCGGCGGTCGCCCCGCCACCCTGCCGTGCACCGTCGCCAGGTACTCGGAGCCGCCGAGCTCGTCGGTGTTCACTCCGAGCAGCGCGATCGTCGCGCCGTCGCGGCGAAACGCCATGCCGAGCGCGTGCCGCGCGTCCTCGACGATCCCGACCATGCCGATCGCCGGCGTCGGCTTGATCGCCCGGCCATCGGTCTCGTTGTAGAGCGACACGTTGCCCGAGACGACCGGGGTCTGCAGCGCGCGGCACGCGTCGCCGAGGCCACGGATCGCCTCCTTGAGCTGCCACATGATCTCCGGGCGCTGCGGGTTGCCGAAGTTGAGGCAGTTGGTCACCGCCACCGGCTCGCCGCCCGTGCACGCGATGTTGCGGTAGCTCTCGGCGACGGCGAGACGAGTGCCCTCGTACGGGTCGAGGAAGACGAAGCGCGGGTTGCAGTCGGTGCTGATCGCCAGCGCCCGATTCGCGCCGCCCGGAGGAGGCTGCACGTCGGGGGGGACGATCCGCACCACTGCCGCGTCACCAGCGCCCGGCTTGACCACCGTGCCGAGGCGCACCTGGTGATCGTACTGCGAGTAGATCCACTTCTTGCTGGCGATCGTCGGCGAGCGCAGGAGCTGGAGCAGCGTCGCCCCGAGATCGTGCGGCGCCGAGACCGACGCCAGATCGAGCTGGTTGACCTCGTCCTGCCACGCTGGGCGCGACGACGGCCGATCGTACTTGGGGCCGTCGGCGAGGTGCGCGGTGACGACGTCGACCTCGACCTTGTCGCCGTCGACGATGACGACGTGGCCGCTCGAGGTGACCTCGCCGATGATCGCGACCTCGAGATCCCACTTGGTGCAGATCGCGATCGCCTGCTCGCGGTGCTGCGGCTCGATGACCGCGAGCATGCGCTCTTGCGACTCGGAGAGGAGGCACTCGTACGCGGTCATGCCGGGCTCGCGACGCGGCACCTTGGCGACGTCGATGCGCACGCCGTTGCCCGCGCGTCCCGCCATCTCGACGGAGCACGAGGTCAGGCCCGCGGCGCCCATGTCCTGAATGCCGACGAGCACGCCGGCGCCCATCAGCTCGAGAGTGCACTCGACGAGGAGCTTGCCGAGGAACGGATCGCCGACCTGCACCGTCGGGCGCTTCTTGTGCGACGCGTCGTCGAACTCGGCCGACGCCATGGTCGCGCCGTGGATGCCGTCGCGCCCGGTGCGGCTGCCAAAGTAGAGGATCAGGTTGCCGGGACCTTCGGCGCGTCCGAGGAAGATGCGATCCTTGCGGACCAGGCCGACGGCCATGACGTTGACCAGGATGTTGCCGTCGAAGCTGTCGTCGAAGAAGACCTCGCCGCCGACGGTCGGGACGCCAAACGCGTTGCCATAGCCGGCGATGCCGTGGACGACGCCGTCGACGAGCCGCCGCATGCGCGGGTTCTGCGGCGAGCCGAAGCGCAGCGGATCGAGGGTCGCGATCGGTCGCGCCCCCATCGTGAAGATGTCGCGCAGGATGCCGCCGACACCGGTCGCCGCGCCCTGGTACGGCTCGATGAACGACGGGTGGTTGTGGGACTCCATCTTGAACGCGACGGCGAGGCCGTCACCGATGTCGATGACGCCGGCGTTCTCGCCAGGGCCGATGAGCACGCGCGGACCGGTCGTCGGCAGCGTCCCGAGGTGCTTGCGCGACGACTTGTACGAGCAGTGCTCGCTCCACATCGCGGAGAACATGCCGAGCTCGGCGAGCGTCGGCTGTCTGCCGAGGAGCTCGAGGATGCGCTGCCACTCGTCGGCGGAGAGGCCGAACTCGATCGCGAGCGCTTGGTCAACTTGCTTTACCATCGCTTACCTTCCGCTCCGCTGCGTGTGCGCCAGGAGCGACTCGAAGAGCTGCCTTCCGTCGGTGCTACCGGTCAACGGTTCGCAGGCGCGCTCGGGATGCGGCATCAGGCCGAGGACGTTGCCGCGGGCGTTGGTGATGCCGGCGATGTTGAGGACCGACCCGTTCGGGTTGGCGTCGTCGACGATCCCGCCCGCTGCGTCGCAGTAGCGGAAGATGACCCGCCCCTCGTCGACGAGTCGCTGCGGCTCGGGGTGCAGATACCGGCCCTCGGCGTGCGCGATCGGCAGGCGCAGGACGCGCCCCGCCGGCACGCTCTCGGTGAACGGCGTCGGCCGCCCCTCGCAGCGCAGATAGACGTCGCGACACGAGAAGCGCAGCGACGCGTTGCGCGTCAGGGCTCCGTCGAGGAGGCCCGCCTCGCAGGCGATCTGGAAGCCGTTGCAGATCGCGAGGACCGGGCCGCCACGCTCGGCGAAGGCGCGCGCCGCCGCGATGATCGGGGACAGCGCGGCGAGCGCGCCGGCGCGCAAGTAGTCGCCATACGAGAAGCCGCCCGGGATGATCACCGCGTCGGCGGGCGGCAGCGTCGTCTCCTTGTGCCAGACGAAGCTCGCCTCGAGGCCGAGCAGCCGACTGGCCCACAGCGCGTCGTCGTCGCAGTTCGAGCCGGGGAAGCGAAGGACCGCCAGCTTCACGGCAGGATCTCGACGGCAAAGTCCTCGAGCACCGGGTTGGCGAAGACCCGCTCGGCCATCTCACGCAGCCGCGCCTCGATCTGCTGGCGCGCCGCGGGATCGCTGGCGTCTCCCTCGATCTCGAGGTCGATGAACTTGCCAATGCGGGCGCTCGTCACCTCGCGGTAGCCGAGGTCGCGGAGCGAGTGACCGACCGCATTACCCTGGGGATCGAGGACGACGGGACGCAACGAGACGTGGACACGCGCTTTGATCATGGGAGCAGGTTCCTCTTGATTCGCTCGAGGGGAGGCTCTTGGTTGGGGACGAACGCCGACCCGGTGACGCGCTCGAAGGCGGTGGCGTAACGGCGGCTCATCTCGAGGCGCACCGCGTCGGGGAGCGGAGGCGGCGGACCATCGCCGGTGTAGCCGACCTCCTTCAGGTAGCGACGCAGGTACTCCTTGTCGAGCGACGTCGGCTCCTCGCCATCGGAGAGGCGCGACTCGTAGTCGGTCGCGTCCCAGATGCGCGACGAGTCCGGCGTGTGGACCTCGTCGATGAACACGATGCGTCCGTCGCGATCCCGACCGAGCTCGTACTTGGTGTCGACGAGCAGCAGGCCGTGCGCCGCCATCCGATCCTGCGCGTAGGAGAACAAGCCGAGGCACATCGACTCGATCGTCTCGAGGTCCGCGGCGCTGACGATCTGACGGTCGAGGAGGGTCTGTCGATCGACCGTCTCGTCGTGCAGGCCCGCGTCCGCCTTGGTGGACGGCGTGAGCAGGGGGTGCGGCAGTGGCTCGTTCTTCTTCATCCCCTCGGGCAGCCGCACGCCGCCGAAGTCGCGCTGCCCCGCCTGGTAGTGGCGATAGATCGACGTCGAGGTCACGCCGGTGAGGTAGGCGCGCACCACCATCTCGAGCTTGATCGGCGTGCACTTCTTGGCCCGCGTCACCGCCGGATCCGGACAGTCGACGAAGTGATTGGGAAAGCGCTCCCCTGTCGGCCCCCCCATCTGCTCAAACCAGAACGCCGAGAGCTGCGTCAGGATCTGGCCTTTCCAGGGGATGAGGCCGATGACGCGATCGAAGGCCGAGACGCGATCGCTGGCGACGAGCAGCAGCGTCTCGCCTTGATCGTAGCAGTCTCGCACCTTGCCGGCGTAGCGCGCCCCGAGCGCTGGCAGGTCGGTGCCCGCGAGACACTGCGCGTCGAGGTTCGTCATGATCGCGGCTCCGGGCCCGGATCCTCGGCGAGCGCGCGGGCGAAGTGCACGTCGACGTGGCGCAGGTGGTGCTGGACCGAGAAGCACTCCTCGATCGCGGCCTTGCCGAGGCGCTGGCCGATGGTCTCGTCGGCGATCAGGCGCTCCATGAACGACGCGCCACCTTGGCGCGCCGCGAGCGCGCAGGCCTGGACCTTCTCGTAGGCAGCCTGTCGGGGGAGACCGGCGCGGACGAGCTCGAGCAGCACCGCCTCGGAGTAGACCAGGCCGCCGGTCAGCTCGAGGTTGCGCAGCATGCGATCGGGGTGGAAGACGAGCCCCTCGACGAGCCCCGCGGCGCGGCGCAGCATGAAGTCGCAGGTCGCAGTCGCGTCCGGCGCGATGACCCGCTCGACCGACGAGTGGGAGATGTCGCGCTCCATCCACAGCGCGACGTTTTCGATCGCCGCCTGCTGGTAGGAACGGAGGAGGCGCGCCAGGCCGGCGAGATTCTCCGAGAGGATCGGGTTCTTCTTGTGGGGCATCGCCGAGGAGCCCTTCTGCCCCTTGCCGAACGCCTCCTCGATCTCGCCGACCTCGGTCCGCTGCCCGTGGCGCACCAGCAGCGCCAGCCGCTCGACGAAGGCGCCGAGCAGCGCCAGCTCGCCGAAGAAGACCGCATGGCGATCGCGCGGTACGACCTGGGTCGCGACGGTCTCTGGGCGCAACCCGAGGGCCCCGAGCGCCTGCGCCTCGACGGACGGCGCGACGTTGCCATAGGCGCCGACCGCGCCGGCCAGCTTGCCGTAGCGCAGGCCGTCGATCGCCGAAACGAGACCGCGGCGGCGGCGGCGCCCTTCGGCGTAGAGCCCGAGGAGCGCCAGGCCAAGCGTCGTCGGCTCGGCGTGGATGCCATGTGAGCGGCCGATCATCGGTGTGCGCCGATGCTCCTCGGCGCGGCGGCGCAGCGCCGCGAGCAGCAGGTCGAGGGCGGCGAGGTTCTCCTCCCCAGCCTCGACGAGCAACAGCGCCAGACTGGTGTCGACGATGTCCGAGGAGGTCAGGCCGAGGTGAAGCCATCGTGCCGGCTCGCCGGCCAGCTCCTCGACGTGCGACAGGAAGGCGATGATGTCGTGGCGCGTCCGCTGCTCGTGCTCGAGGATCCGGGCGGCGGAGAGCTTGCCCTCGGCGGCCTGACGGACGAGCGCCGCCTGGCCCTTGGGCACGATCCCCTCGCCCTCCATCGCCTCGCACGCGGCCAGCTCGACGGCAAGCCAGGTCGCGAAGCGATGATCGTCACTCCACAGGGCGCGCAGCTCGGGTCGGCTGTAGCGCTCAATCATGAGGGGCGCAAGCTAGCACAAGAGCGGACCGAGGGAAACCGCGGGTCCGAGGCCGGGTCCGGGTCCGAGGCCGGGGCCGAGTCTGAGGCCGAGTCTGAGGCCGAGTCTGAGGCC
>CAZPEY010000113.1:10506-14980 GCA_964585665.1 uncultured Polyangiaceae bacterium
GGCCGAGTCTGAGGCCGAGTCTGAGGCCGAGTCTGAGGCCAGGACTGGCGTCATGGCTTAGGGAGGCCTTGCGGTTCAAGACATCTTGAACTACATAGCTGCCATGAACGTCGCAAACGTCTCCGCCTTTCAGGACACCGCGACACGCACCGATGACACCCAGTTCCTCGCGGCCGTCGATGGGCGACTGCATCGGGCCGCCGCCGGCTCGCGCCTCCTCGAGGCAGGGGCGCGCGCCGCGCTCTTTCCCGGGGGCAAGCGCGCCCGCCCGCTGCTCGCCAGACGCTTCGCCTCGATCGCGCAGCCTCCGGCCGACGCGCTGCTCGATGCGGCCGCCGCGATCGAGCTCATCCACGCCGCGAGCCTGGTCCACGACGACATCCTCGACCACGGGGAGCTACGGCGGGGGCTACCGACTCTGCGCGTCAGCCTCGGCCCCGAGGCGGCCGTCCTCGCTGGTGACCTGCTGCTGTGTCGCGCGCTGCAGCTCCTCGCGCCGTACCCCCACGAGATCGCGCGCGCCGCGGCGACGTTCGAGGAGATCTGCCACGCCGCGACCTGCGAGTGGCAGGCTCGCCGAAGGCTCGACTTCTCCCTGGCCGAGTGGCGAACCATGGCAGAGGGCAAGACCGGCGCCCTGTTCGGTCTCGCTGGCTACGTGGCCGCCTCCCTGGCGGGGCAGCTCGAGCGCGCGCGCCGCTTCGACGCTGCGGCCCGAGCGCTCGGCGTCGCCTTCCAGATCGCGGACGACTTCGCGGACCTCGTCGAGGACGGGTCGCGCGAGGATCTGGCCCGCGATCTGGCGGACGGCAACCCGTCCTTCCCCATCCTCATCGCCCAGAGCCAGGACCGCTCGCTCGTCGCTGCGCTGGCCTCCTGGTGGGCCGATCCGAGCCGGCCGCTCGCCCCGCTGCTCGAGCGAGTGACCAGCCGCGCGGTACGAGCGACGGTCGCCGACGCGATCACGACGCAGATTCGACAGGCCGAGGCCATCCTCGGCAGCGACGCCAGCGCGCCGACGCTGCGGCCGTTGCTCGACTGGGCGCACGGCCTGCGCCGTGTCACCGACGAACGACAAGGACTTGCTTAGCCCATGCGGTCGAGGTCAGAGTGGAGCCAAGACGATGACGCGCGGCTTTTCCTCCGGCGACGAAGACGAGCAGACCGGCCTCGGTACGCTCCAGCCCTGGGAGGCGCTCGTCGTGGACGCGGTCGGCCACGTCATCGACTTCTGGAAGTTCAAGCGCAACCAGGGGCGGGTCTGGGCGCTCCTCTATCTGCGGGATCAGGCGATGAGCGCGCAGGAGATCCAGGACGCCCTCGGGCTGTCCAAGGGCGCCGTCTCGATGCTGACGCGCGAGCTCGAGCAGTGGGGCGTCGTGCTCCGGGTGCGCGATCCGGGCGATGCGAACTGGCACTTCCGGGCCGAGAGCGACCTCATGAAGATGGTCGGGCGCGTCGTCGAGGAGCGCGAGGGCGCACTGGTCAGCCGGGTCCTGCACGATCTCGAGCGGGCGCAGCGGCTCGCGGCGCAGGCGCGGGTGGACGCCAAGGTGCAGCAGCGCCTGGCGCGCATGGTGCGCCTCGCCCAGCTCTCCCAGCGCGCGGTCGAGACCTTCGTCACGACGGCGCGGTTCGACTTCGGGCGCGCCGCCGCGGCGCTACGCAAGCTGCGCTCGCGCTAGCACACCGCCCCCTCCAAGGCCCTGTCCACACCCCTCGACGCCGTCGTCACGGCGGCTCGTCGCTCCTTGTCCCCTTCCTGCGAGGTCCCCATGCACACCGATGAACGCCTGCGTCTGGCGCTCGACAGCGCCGAGCTCCACCAGGTCCTCGAGTCCGGGCAGCTCACCCTCGACGGCGCGCCCGTCGCCGTCACCCCCACCGCGCTCGACGTCGCGCAGCGCCAGGTCACGGTCGAGCGCGTCGACCCCCGCAGAGATCGTCCGCCAGCGACGGTGGTCTGGTGGCGCGCCATCCGCGCCATCAGCCTGACCGCCACCGCCACGCCAGCCATCGCGACGCTGCTCTATGGCAGCCTGCGCGGCTGGTCGATGCGGCCGCTCGTCGCCGGCCTCGCGATCCTCGGAGCGCTCTTGCTCCAGATCGCCGTCAACCTCATCAACGACGTCGAAGATCACCTCCGGCTCATCGATCTGCCCGGTGGGCCTGGGGGCGCCGGCATCATCCAGCGCGGCTGGTTGAGCGCCAGACAGGTCCGGCGGGCCGCCTTGCTCTCGCTCGGGCTCGGGGTCCTGGCGGGGCTGCCGGCGCTGTTCGCTGCCCCAGTACCGATCCTGATCATCGGCGCGCTCGGCACCTTCGGCGCGTTCGGCTACTCGGGCAGGCCGTTCGGGCTCAAGTACCGCGCGCTCGGCGATCTCGCGGTCCTCGCGCTCTGTGGGCCGGGGATGACGCTCGGGATGAGCTACGCGGCCTTCGGCCAGAGCACGCCGGGGATCTGGCTGCTCGGCGGCTACTTTGGCCTGCTCGCCGTCGGCATCCTGCACGCCAACAACCTCGAGGACGTCGAGCTCGATGCGAGCCGCAACGCTCAGACGGTCGCGCAGCTCCTCGGGCGCGGCGGGTCGCGCGCCTACTTCGTCGCGCTCTACGTCGTGGCGCTAGGGCTGCCGCTCGTCGGGGTCCTGCTCGGCGAGCTGCGCTGGCCCGTCGCTGTCGCACCGCTCGTCGGGCTGCCGCTCGTCGTACCTCTGCAGCGAGCGGTCCTGGGCCACGCACCCGCGGGCCCCCTGCCCACGCGCGTCCGCGCAGCGCAGGCGCACCTCGCGCTCGGCATCCTCGTCATCGTCGCACTGCTGGTGAGTCGATGGCTCTAGCACCTGGCCGCTCGTCGTACGGTCACGCGCTCGGCCCCTGGCTCGTCGCCGTCGCGCTCGCCCTGCCCTGCGTCTATCACGGCCTGTGGAACCTGTCGTCGACGGGCGCAGAGTGGTGGCAAACAACCAGCAACCTCCCACCGTCGCTGCGCTACCTGATCGGGGGCGCCGAGCTGGCCGCGGCGCTCGGGCTCGTCACCGGCGTGCTCCGTCGCTGGGCTGCGCTCGGCTTGGTGCCGCTGTTCCTCGGCGCGATCCCTCACCATCTCGCCGCCGGATTCTCCTTCAAGCACGGCGGCTACGAGCCGCCGCTCGTCTACGCGCTGGTCGCTCTCGGCCTGGCGCTCTCGTCCCCTTCGCCCAAAGGAGCTCCCCATGCAAACCGAAGCACATAGCCCCATCCCGTCGGAGATCACGCCCCGCCGCGCGCTCGAAGAGCTGCTCGCCAAGCACGCCGCCTGCGTCCTCGCCTCGGCCGGCGGCGCCACCTCCCCCTGGGTGCTCGGCGTCTACTTCGCGCACGAGGGCAACGATCTCTACCTCGTCCTCGAGCAGAGCGGGCGCACCCTCGCCAACCTGCGCGCCAACCCCAAGGTCGCGATCCTGATCTCGGCCAACGACGCGACCCAGGACTTCGCGCAAGCCCAAGCGATCGCCGAGGTCCTGCCTGCCTCCGACGAGGATCGCGTGCGGCAGCGCATCGTCGCCAAGCTGCCGTGGTTCGCCACGTACACGCCGGTCCTGCCGGTGCGGGTGCGCCTGACCGAGGCGATCGTCACCTCGCTCCAGCGCGGCTGGTTCCCCGGACAGAAGGTGAGTTTCGAAACACCGCGCTCTTGATATGTTGGTGCGGTGCTTAGCCCCGCCGAGATCGCGACCTTTCGCCGCGCCGAGCGCGCGCGGCTCCTCGCCTGGCGGCGGGCGCTGTCGCCCGGCGACGTCGCGGCGGCCAGCGAGGCCATCGTCAAGCGCCTGCAGGGGCTCCTGCCGCCCCACCTGCCCGCCACGGTCGCGAGCTACTGGCCGCTCGAGGGCGAGCTCGATCTGACGGCGCTCTTGCCCTGGCTGCGCGCCCGGGGCTGCACGATCGTCCTGCCGGTCGTCGAAGAGCCCCGCGCGCCGCTGGTGTTTCGACGCTATGACGCGGAGGCGCCGCTCGAGCGGTCGCCCTTCGGGATCTGGGAGCCGCGCACCAGCGACGTGCTTACACCGACGGTGCTGCTGGTGCCGATGGTCGCGTACGATGCGAGCTGCCAGCGGCTCGGCCATGGCGGTGGCTACTACGATCGCACGCTCGCGCTCCTGCCGTCCGCGATGACGATCGGCTGCGCCTACGAAGCCAGCGAGCTGCCCACCATCCATCCGCTGCCGCACGATCAGCCCCTCTCAGCGGTGGTCACCGAGACCCGCACCCTGCTTCGGCCCGCCACGCGCCCCCCCGGCTAGGCCACCTCGCCGTCGCGCAGGGCCACTTTTTACGCGCTGCACCCTTGACAGGTCCGTCTCAATATGGGAACTGCTTCCTCGCTTTTTCCGACATAGCTCAGATGGTAGAGCAGGTGACTGTTAATCACCGGGTCATAGGTTCGAGTCCTATTGTCGGAGCCATTCAAGCGGGGTCGCGGAAACGCGAC
>CAZPEY010000114.1:0-14976 GCA_964585665.1 uncultured Polyangiaceae bacterium
CGCGAGCGCAGGAACATTCCACAGCGTTTTCATGGCGGGTACCTTACTCCAAGCCGCCGGCCGGCGGCACCCCACATCGCGCGTCGACCAGCCAGCCTCGCTCGACGAGGGCGCGCTCGTCGTCCGTGTCGATCGGCCGCGGCGCCGCGGCGAAGTCCGCGAGGCACGCGTCGGTCGCCGCGTCGATCGGCACGCCGCCGAACGCGACCTCGGGGCGCGCCCCGGTCGCGAGGACGCGGCGCTCGACGCGCTCGAGCCATGGCGCCGGCGTGACCGCGACGCCATCCCCTGGCTCCGTGTGCTCGAAGATCGCGCGGTGCAGGCAGGGCAAGGCGCGCCCGAGCGGCGTCTGCAGAACCCGCAGCCGCGGCGAGCCGCGCTCGATCCGGTGCAGCCCGAACGGCGTCCCATCCGCCGCGGAGGCGAACCGCAGCGAGGTGACGCGAAAGCGCGCGAGGGCCTCCGCCAGCGACGGCGTCCACTGCGAGTGCAGCAGCGCCTCGCCATCGTGGTCAAGATACCTGTCCAATCCTTCGACGAAGCGCAGCGCGACCGCCTCGCCCTGGGCAGACGACGTGTACCAGGTCGCCTCGTCGCCGCCCAGCGTCGGGGCGCGCAGCAGCGGCGCGTTGAACACGACCAGCGAGAAGCGCGCCTCCGGCACGCCCTGCCAAACGTCGGCGACGCGCGTCTCGATCGCGTGCCCCGCGTGCCCCGCGAGCTCGGCGTTCCAGGCGCACAGCGCCAGCGCCGGAGCGTGCAGATCCGTGGCGACGACACGCGCACCGCGCGAGGCCAGCGTGAGCGCGATCGCGCCCGCGCCTGCGCCGACGTCGATCGCCGCACGCCCGGCCAGCTGCGGCGCGCGCGGCAGCGCGCCGAGGACGTTCCACGCCGACAGATCGGGCGCGCTGACCGCGTCGCCACCGGCCCCGAGCGGATCGGTGAGCAACCACGGCCCCCCGCCGCTCTCCCGACGACCGAGCGGCTGCAGACAGCCGCGCAGCGCGAGCCGCCCATCCCCCGCGGCCTCGCGAACCAGGCCAAGCTCGTCAAGTATCTTGACCATTGCCGCGCCGGCCGGCAGCGCGCGCTCGAGCGCCGCTCGCTCGACCTCTTCGCCGGAGACGAGCAGCGCCAGCCAGGCGAGCAGCCCACGGCGAGGCGGCGCGCCCCGCAGGCGCAGGTAGGGCAGATCGCTCGGCAACGGACACCCGTAGGCGCCGGTGACGAAGCGCACGTCGAGCCCCCGCCGCCCGAGCTCGCCCAGCTGCACGCCGAGCTCGCGGAGCAGCGACGGAGCAATCGCAGACGTCCCGATCCGGGAGGAGAGCAGCGACATGATCGGGGCCATCGAATCGTTGACCGGTCCAGATCGCAACTGCTACCTTTATTGGAGATGCAAATGCGACGCACCCTGCAGCTCGGTCTCGTCGCGATGCTCGCCGGGAGCACGACGCCGGCGTGGGCGCGTCCCAGCCTCCCAGCCGCCGCGCAGGCCAGCCTCGAGCGCTACGACGTGCTCGGCTACTCCGATCCACACAAGGACGGCATCGAGCGCGGCAAGGCGATCGGCCTGTTCGACGCAACTCCGAACGAGGTCTACCGCATCGCCAGCGACTACGCGCGCTGGAGCGAGTTCATGCCCAAGGTCAAGCGCAGCGAGGTCGTGTCGTGGAGCGGCAGCGATTGCCTCGTCTCGACGACGGCCGAGCTCAAGCTGCTCGGCGAGTCCTGGGTCGAGGCGCGCTACCACCACGAGGCGCTCGCCGGCGAGACCTACCGCATCGACTTTCAGATGGTCCGCGGCTCGATGCGCCAGTACTTCGGCCGCATCCTCATCGAGCCGTATGTCCTGCCGAGCGGCCAGCTCAAGACGACGGTGACCTACGAGCTCGTCGCGGAGCCGAACGTGTACGCGCCGCGGGGCATGCTCAACCGCGCGATCAAGCGCACCGCGAGCAACTCCGTGCACGCGCTCCGGCAGCGCATCAACGACCTGCACGCCGCCGGGCTGCTCCACCCGAACGCACCGCCGCAACCGACCACGCCCGTCGCCGAGCAGGCGAGCAAGGCGCGGCCGCAGGCCAAGAAGTAGTCGGGCCGCGCCCGACGACGGACCCCCTACGGCAAGAAGCGCACGACCCCGATCCCGGGTCCGCCGCGCTGCGAGAACCCGTCGGTGCCTCCCCCGGGCGTGAGGCCGGCGAGCCACGGCGCACCGTCGCTGCCGAACCAGATGGCCGCGGGCTGATCGAGCATCGTGTCGGTCGCGATCGGTCGCCACGACAACAGGAAGCTGGCGTGCGCGATGCCCGCCTGTCCGAACGTCGCGTCGAGCGCGCCGGCGCGGATCCGGGCCACGGCGAAGTCACTGCCGGCCTGCGGCGTCAGCGACCAACCGCCGCCGTCGGGCGGATGATCGATGTTCGCGACGACATAGACGCTGCCATCGGCCGCCGCGGCGACGCGGAACGGCCGATCCGGGACATTGGTCATCGCGAACGGCACGTCGATCGTGCTGGCGCCGATCCGCACCCGCGCCGAGAGCGGCGCCCCCGTAGCGCTCGCCACCCCCTGCACGATCGCCACCTCGCTGCCGACGAAGGCGACGGCCCCCGAGGAGGCGGGGTCGAGCATCGTCGTCGAAGACACGCCGGCGACACCGCCGCGCAGCAGCCGATCGGTCTTGAGCAGCGCGACGCTGCCGCTCGCATCGACGACCGCGTCGAGCGCCATCGAGGACGAGCCGTCGTCGACGAAGGTCGCCGACAAGACCGTGCCGTCCTCGGCCAGCTGCGTCAGCGAGGCGCGCGACCCCGCGACGCCCGCCAGCCAGTAGTGCCCCGCGCCGTCGGCGACGAACGATCGCAGGTTGCCGGCGTCGGGCAGCTCGACGAAGTCGTTGGTGCCGAAGAACGCGTCGACCGATCCATCGGCGAGCAGATGCAGCACCCGCGACCACGCGCCGCTGGTGACCGTCACCAGGAACGTCCCGTCGCTGCGCAGCAGCGGTCGCGCGGTCATGCCGCTGCACGGCAGGGTCGCGACGCCCTTGTCGCCAAAGGTGGTGTCGAGCTTTCCGTCCGAGCGCATCGCGAGGAGGCGGGTGCCCTGCTTGGTCTCGGCGCCGAGCAGCACCCGCCCGTCCGGCAACAGCGTCGCGGTGCTCGCGCCGGAGAACCCGTCGAGCACGAGCTGCCCGGTGCCTCCGAGCTTCGGATCCGGCGAGCCCGACTTGAGGTTCACCGTCAGGTCGACGGCCGTCCACCCGCAGTCGTCGAGATCGTTGCAGCGCCCGACCTCCAGGTGGTTCTCGCCCGACAGCAGCGTCGGCGCGAAGACGAAGTCGTCGCCGTCGGGGAACATGCCGTACGCGTGGTTGATCGCCTCGTTGCCCCCGCTGCCGTTGATGCGCCATGAGGCGTGAGTCCCGTCGTCGCGCAGCGCCGCCGCGGGCGAGTCGTCGGTGCCGGGACGGTTCATCCGCACCCGCACCAGCGTGCGATCGAGCGGACCGGTGAGCGCGCTCGGCAGCGGCTCGACGAGGTGTGGCGGAGTGGTGAGCGGGTCGGTCTGGCACCCCGCGAGGAAGCCGAGCGCGAGCGCGGCGGAGGCGATCGATCGCAGCGCTCCCATCAGTCGCACCCTCCGCTGCCGAACGAGATCTTGGGGAGGGGGAGCTGCTTGTGGACGATGTTCGGAGGTCCGCCCGGATCACTCGGCGCCTCGGCGGGCAGGACCAGCTGCGCGGTCGGCTCGAGATCGGCCTCGTACGAAGGCGGCCCCTCCCCGTCGACGAACAGCACCGACGGGTTGGGCGCCAGCCACGACGGATCGTAGGGGTCCTTGCGCGCTCGATCATAGGCGGCGTGCATGCCGATGATCCGGCAGAGCGCCTCCCCATGCGGGCCAACCCCGTCGAACGCGGCGTGGGCATACAGGGTGTTCGGTACGACCGACACGGAATAGCGGTTGAACGTACTCGCCTTGTCGAGCGTCACATAGTCGATCGTCGCCAGCGCCTTGCGCGCCTCGAACTTGCGCGCGCCGCCCTGCCACTCGACGTAGCCGATCGCCTGCTGCAGCGACGGCGTCTCGGGAAACAGGCTCGCGCCCGCGCCCCGGTCTGGCCCCAGATCGACGTACATGCGACCGATCGTACCGTCGGGATCCTGCCAGGCGGCGACGACCAGACTGCCGTCGAGCCAGCGGCTCCCCGACTCGAAGGAGGCGGTCGCGTGCGCGCGCCGGAACTCGACGTTGTCGAGCAGCGTCACGGCGCACTCTGGGTTGCTCGGCGGGCACGACTCGGCGTAGGCCGCCGTCGTCGGGCAGCTGCCGTCGCGCTCCGTGATGCGGAGATACGCGATGCCGTGTGGCGTCTGCGGCGCGCAGGCCGCTGCGCCCGTGAGCACGGTCGCCAGGAGAGAGGCCTTGTAGAGGTTCATCGAGTCACCCGCACAATCTCGCCGGCGGTGCCGCGCAGGTAGTAGACGTAGGTCGCGTCCACCGCGACCTGCTGCACGTCAGGCCGGATGGCCAGCGTCGTCGGCGTCCCGCTCGGCATCGGCATCGTCTGGACGACGCCGCCGGCTGCCCAGAAGAGGTTGTTGCCCTCGCGCACCAGCTGCCGCGGCATGCCCTGCAGCGTCGCAAGCGGCGTGACGGTCCCGCCCGCGGTCGTCGGAAACGAGACGATCTGCATCGCCGAGCTCACCGCGGCGTAGACCGTGCCGCCATCGACGACGAGGCCGCGCGGATAGGCTAGCGCCGTCGCCAGGGTCGCGCCCTGGCTGCCGTTGCGCGGCTGCGCGAACACCTGTCCGTTGGCATCGGCGTAGCTGAGGTAGACGTTGCTGGCATCGAGCGCCATGCCCTCAACACTCGTCGTGGCACCGGGCAGCGAGGTCGTGACGTTGACGTAGGCGAAGCCTGTCCCGTCGGTATTGACGGTGGCGAGCTTGGCGTTGTCGACGATCCAGAGCTTGCTGCCCTCGAGAAGGAAGGCGTAGCAGTTGGTCGTCGCGCGGCTCAGGACTGGCTCCGGGGTGCCACCGGCGAGCGCGACGCGATTGAGGTTGCAGCCATACGGCGGGCCCCCATAGGCGAGCGACCAGTACAGGTACGTACCGTCGCTGGCCACGGCGTCGCTGTCAGCGTTGTCGACAATCACCTCGGCCGCGCCGCCGCCGATCGGCACACGTCGCAGCGATCGGTGGAGCTGCGCATCCCAGGTCGCAAAGTACAGGTATCCGCCAACCACCAGCGGGTTGTGCGGCGACGGCTGACCGGTGGCGAGGACGAGCAGCGACGGAGAATCGACATAGATGGGCACGCCGGCGAGGCCGTTGTCGACGGTGAGATCGAGCTGCCCGACCGACGCGAGCTGCGCCGCTGGCAGGACCGCATCGAGCCGCGTCGGGCCGAGGTAGGTCGTCACGAGCGTCTTGCCGTTGGCCTTGACGTGCGAGCCAGTGGCGAAGTTCTCGCCGGTGACCATGAGGATCGTGTCGCCGGAGCCCGCCGCGATCGTCGTCGGCGTGACCGACGTGATGTTCGGGGCGTTTCCCGACATCATCCCGGTGACCACGAACGCCATCGGGTTCGAGGTCGCCCCTGATGGATTGCTGACCGTCACCTGATGGGTCGCCGGCCCACCGAGGCGCACCGCATCGACGGTCGCCGTCAGGTGCAGCGACGACTCTTGGGTCGACGGCAGCACAGCGCCGTCCCACTTGACGGTCGCTCCGGCGGCAAAGCCGAACCCACCGAGGGTGATCACCAGCGACGACGCTCCGGCGGCTGCCGTCGAGGGCGTCAGGGAGTCGAGCACGGGCTGCGCGTTCGCGTCCTGCACGACCAGCGCGTAGGCCCGCTCGAGGCGGCCGCCGCCTGGCTCGGTCGCCGTCACGGCGAAGCCCCACACGCCGACCGCCGTCGGCGTGCCGGTCACCGCGCCCCCCGACGACAGCGACAGCCCCGGTGGCAGCGCGCCCGTCGTCACCGCGAACTGCCAGGTCTTGTCCGTCGGCGCGACCAGCGCCACCGCGTACGCGACGTCGACGACGGCCGGATCGAGGGTCGGCGGCTCGAGGTCGCGGAGCACCGCGAGCCGCGCGCCGACGAAGACGCTGAAGTGAACGGTCTGCGCCATCACCTGCCCGTCGAGCGCAAACGTCGGCAGCTCGGCCAGCTCGCTCGACCCGCTCGGCGCGGTGAACACCGCCAGCCCCGCCGGCTCGCCGCTCGACGGCAGCACGACCTGCACCGGCTTCTTGAAGGTCTGTCCGTCCGGGGTCAGGTGAAACGCCTTGGTCGCCGCCGGTCCGGGCAGCCCCGACGGAGGCTCGGTGGCCTCGAGCGCCAGCTCGACGGGACCGTCGAGCGCGCCTGGCGGCACGACGATCGCTGCCCCCGAGGAGTGGCGCACCGTCCCACCCTGCGGCCCGATGGTCGCGCGACCCGGACCCGCCACTCCCCCACCGCAGGCTACGAGCAGACCCAGCCAGCTCAGTCCAATCGCCAAGCGCGCCCGGCTCATCGTCTCCTACTATCGCACGGGCGATGCGCCCGCGAAAAGAGCCCGCCAGCGACGCTGGGCCGCACCATATCTCGGGACATGGCGCCGCCCCGGCGATGGCTGCGGGGTCAACCGAGAGGTACCGCCCGGATTCGAACCGGGGAATGACGGATTTGCAATCCGTTGCCTTACCAACTTGGCGACGGTACCGACGAAGGCGTTTACAATTAGTCCGCTTCTCACTTCGATGCAAGCCGATTTCGACTGCCTCGCCTGTGGTGCCTGCTGCTTCGGTCCGCGCGACTACATCGACGTGCGCGCCACGGACCTCGTGCGCATGAGCGCACCGACGGTGCGCCGCTTCGTCCTCGGCGAGCGCAGTCGCTCGATGCGCATGGCCAAGGGGCACTGCGCGGCGCTGCGCATCGTCCGCAGCCAGCATTACTGTACGATCTACGCCGAGCGCCCCGAGGCCTGCCGCAGCATCACGCCCGGCAACCGCGAGTGCCTGTCAGCGCGCCGCCGCCACGAGCGCGGTTGACTGGCGTTTGTCACGCGACCGAACGAAACTGACAGGATGATCCGCAGACTCGGCCTCGCAGGGTGCATGCTCCTCCTCGTCGCTTGTAAGGGCAGCGCCAACCACGACTCGCCCGATCTGCTCGCCGCGAGCGACGGCGGAACGTCGGTCCCCAACATCGACACCGTCGAGTGCGGCGCGCCTCCCCAGGCGGGCAACGCCACGCAGTTCGTGATGCAGCGCCACGTCCTCGACACGAGCAAGTTCCCCGACGCGCTCTGCAACAACGGCGACCCCGCGGTGATCTACTTCCGGCCGTTCGAAGGCGAGGCCAATCGCAACAAGTGGCAGATCAACCTTCACGGTGGAGGCTCCTGCAACAGCGGCGCGAGCTGTCTGGCCCGCTGGTGCTCGTGCGCCAGCAAGACCAAGTGCCCGTACGTCGAGGAGACGACGAACTTCAACCGCCTCACGATGGTCAACGACGACGCGCCGACGCTGGACGACTCGGGGTTGTTCCGCCGCGGCGACACGAACAAGCCGAACCCACTCGGAGACTACAACCAGGTCGAGCTCATCTACTGCAGCTCGGATCTCTGGCGGGGCGCACGCCGTGACCTGATCCTCGAAGGAGTGAACCCGACGACCAACCAGCCGGTCCAGTACTCGATCCACTTCCTCGGCGCGAAGA
The DNA here is from genome assembly GCA_964585665.1 of uncultured Polyangiaceae bacterium. Lineage (GTDB taxonomy): Bacteria > Myxococcota_A > Polyangia > Palsa-1104 > Palsa-1104 > CAZPEY01. Next base: position 7,735 of record CAZPEY010000114.1, read on the forward strand.
TCCTCGCGGCCGATCTGGCGACGCTCCGGCGCGACGGAGTCCCGGCGCTGGTCCACACCAAGACCGGAACGACGATGCCCGACCTCGACGACGCAGAGGAGATCGTCTTCACGGGCGACTCGGCTGGCGGCGGCGGTGTCATCGCAAACCTCGACGGAATGAACGACGACTTGCGCAAGACCAACACGCGCTGCCAAGGCAGCGCCTGCCCGCTCCGCGTCCTCGGCATCATCGACGCCGCCGTCGGTCCAAACATGAGCACGCTCGACTTCACCCACAGCACCAACCCGAACTTCACCACGTACGAGGGCATGCTCGCGACCACCTCGGCCGCCGCGCAGACCCTCGAGGCGCGGGATGACACGAGCTGCAAGACCTTCCACGCCACCGACGGCAAGCTCGCCAGCTGCAGCGACCTCACCCACCTGCTGCGTCACCACGTCACGACGCCCTTCTTCGTGCGGATGGCGCTGCTCGATGCGCTCGTCTCGAGCAACTACATCGACCTCGGCGTGCGCGATCCCGCGAAGCCAAACCAGGTGATGACGCCGGCGATCTTCGCGCTGCTGCTGCAGAGCGAGCTGGTGACCTTCTCGACGCTCAAGAGCAGCGCCGAGGAGGGCAGCGCGATGGAAAAGAACCCGGGAGTCTTCGCCCCTGCCTGCACCAAGCACGACACGATCCACAGCGATCCAGACACGTTTCAGACGACGATCACGCCGAGCGGCGGCGCGCCGTTGCCCTTACTGACCGTCTTCGACAACTGGCGGAACGATGCTGCGCCGAGCAACGTCTTGACGATGTCGGCGACGCTCGCCGACACGTTCTGCCCGTAGGAGTTGGGGGGATCGAGAGAGGGACGAGGCTGGCTAGAAGCCGAGGCCGCCGAGCGGATCGTTGGTGCTGGTGTTGACCTTGGTCGCCTTGGTCGAGTCGGTCTTCGGCTTGCTGCTCGTCGAGGCGCGGCGCGCCGTCGCGGCCGCGATCTCGCTGCGGATCTTGTTCTTCTCGGCCTCGGTCGACGCCTTCTCGAGCGAGCCCTGCAGATCCGAGATCTGCTTGTCGAGGGCCTTGCGCTCCTCTTCCTGCTTCTTCTGCAGGGCAGCGATCTCCGCCTGACGCTGCTTCTCGGCGGCGATCTGCTGATCCTTGAGCTCCTGGTTGTGCTTGTGGATCAGGTAGCCCATGACGCCGCCGGTGGCGATGATCAGGCCGATGATGCCACCGACGATCTGCTTGACCGGGAGCTTCTTGGCGGCAGCCGCGGCGTGCGCCTCGGCCTGGATGCGCGCTTGCTCGAGAGCGGTCGCCGCCTCGATCTGCGCCCGCCGCTCCGACTCGGCGAGGCGAACCTGGGCGTCCTTCTCGATGCGCTCGCGCTCGAGCTGCTCGCGACGCAGGCGCTCCTCTTCATCGCGCCGCTTCTGCTCTTCGGCTTCCTTGGCGCGACGGATCTCGTCTTCCCGCGCCTTGCGCTCAGCCTCGATGCGCGCGCGGTCCGCGGCCTCTTCTTGCTTGACGCGCTCGTCTTCGATGTTGCGCAGCTCGCGCAGGGAGAACAGAACGGAATTTTCGCGGCGCTCGGCCATAACTTCGGCTCCTTGTCGTCGATCAATTATCATACAAACCCGCACATATTCAAGCCAAGCCGTCGGGAACGTGACGGCGGGCAGATGCGGCCGTATGATTTGTAATTCAACGTCCCATGCGTTTCGTCGATCTACACTCGCACGTTCTTCCCGGCATCGATGATGGCAGTCGCCACCTCGACGAGTCGATGGAGCTGCTCCAGCACCTCGTCGACCTAGGTTTTGACACGGTCTGCGCCACCCCGCACCAAAAGGTTGGCGCTTATGTGCCGACCCGCCAATCCATCGACGAGGCCTATGCGACCGTCGAGGCCGCGCTCAGCGCCCGGCCCCTGCCGCTCACGCTGCTGCGCGCCGCCGAGAACTTCTGGGATGAGCTGTTCCTCGAGCGCAACCGCACCCACGCGCAGCCCCGCTACACCGGCGAGCGGGCCTTTCTCTTCGAGATCGACCCGCGGATGGCGCCGCCGAACCTCGAGGACTCGCTCTTCCAGATCCGCCTCGCCGGCCTCTTGCCGGTGATGGCACACCCGGAGCGCTACGCGACGTTCTGGAAGCAGCCCGAGCGCCTCGAGGCGATCGGCCGCAGCACCGCGCTCGTCGTCGACCTCGGCGCCATCGAGGGCGCGCACGGCGCCGATCAGCAGCGGGCCTCGGTGCGCCTGCTCAAGGCGGGCCTGGTCCACGCCGTGACCAGCGACATCCACTCGGCTGGCGACGTCCGCGGTATCGCCGCTGGCATCCGCTGGATCAGAAAGCACCTCGGCGAGGAGCGCCTGGTCAAGCTGCTTGACGAAAATCCCCGCGCCATCCTGGCCGGGGAGCTGCCCGATCCGGCGTAGCTTTTCCCGCCGGTATTGGGTATATCCCTCATCCAGTATTTCATCCCCCACTTCGAGGAGCGCGCCCGCATGTCCAGCCTGCTTTCCAAGATCAAGAGCCACGACGCCAAGGTCACCGTGATCGGCATCGGCTACGTGGGACTGCCCCTGTGCGTCGAGATGGCGCAGGCGGGCTTCGTCACCGTCGGCTACGACAAGAGCGAAGGCAAGGTCAAGAGCGTCAACCAGGGCGAGTCGTACATCCCCGACATCCCGACCGCGACGCTGGCGCCGCTGGTCAAGAGCGGCAAGCTCTCGGCGACGACCAACCCCGACGTCATCAAGGAGTCGGACGTCATCATCATCTGCGTGCCGACGCCGCTCAACAAGACCAAGGAGCCGGACAACAGCTACATCGTCATGGCCGCGGACGACATGGTGCCGCGCCTGCACAAGGACATGCTGATCGTCCTCGAGTCGACGACGTTCCCCGGCTTCACGCGGGAGATCCTCCTGCCCAAGCTGTCCGAGAGCGGGCTCAAGGTTGGAGAGGACTTCTTCCTCTGCTTCTCCCCCGAGCGCGTCGACCCGGGCAACGAGAAGTGGCACACCAAGAACACGCCGAAGGTCGTCGGCGGCACGACGCCGCGCTGCACCGAGGTGGTGCGCGCCATGTACGGCGAGGTCATCGACAACCTCGTGCCGGTCTCGTCGACGGACGCGGCCGAGATGGTCAAGCTGCTCGAGAACACGTTCCGCGCCGTCAACATCGGCCTCGTCAACGAGGTCGCGAGCATGTGCGGCAAGCTCGGCATCAACACCTGGGAGGTCATCGACGCCGCGGCGACGAAGCCCTTCGGCTTCATGAAGTTCTACCCCGGCCCCGGCCTCGGCGGGCACTGCATCCCCGTCGACCCGCTGTACCTGTCGTGGAAGCTGCGCACGCTCAAGTACGAGGCGCGCTTCATCGAGCTGGCCGACGCGATCAACACCGGCATGCCCCACCTGGTCGTCGAGAAGGTCGCCGACGCGCTCAACAGCCGCAAGCAGGCGGTCAACGGCAGCAAGGTGCTCGTCCTCGGTCTCGCCTACAAGAAGGACATCGACGACGTGCGTGAGTCGCCGGCGCTCGACATCATCGAGCTGCTCGAGGGCAAGGGCGCGCACGTCAGCTACCACGACCCGTACGCACCGAGCGTCGTCATCGGCACGACGACGCACCACTCGGTGCCGTTCGACAACCTCGGCAGCTACGACGCGGTGGTCATCGTCACCGACCACTCGAAGCTCGACTACGGCAAGGTCGTCGCCGAGGCCAAGCTGGTCGTCGACACGCGCAACGCCACCAAGAACGTCAAGGCGAACGCCAAGGCGCCGATCGTCAGCATCTAGCCGCAGCGACGGACGTTGCGACTCCTCCTTCGGATCCTCCTGCTCTCCGCCCTGCTCCTGCCCGCGCCCGCCTGGGCGCGCGCGACGCTCGACGTGTCGCTGCCGCTCGACCGCGCCTTCTCGGCGGCGCTGCGCTTCGTGCGCGTCGATCGCGGCTGTGCCGTCGTCGACAAGGACGCGGACGCGGCGTTCGTCGTGTTCGAGTGTGGCGAGACCAAGAAGTCGCGTGGCACCCTCGAGCTGTTTCGCCAGGGCCCGGGCGACGGCCCCAGCGAGGGCAAGCGCGGCGACGGCAAGACGCTCCGCATCCAGGTCGCGCTGCCCGATGAGCCGCACTACGCGGAGCTGCGTTTCCTCGAGCTGTTCGAGCGCAAGCTCAAGGAGGACTTCGGGTCGATCGCGCCTGCCCCGACGCGCCCGAAGAACCCACCGCCGAGCGCGCCACCCGACGGAGGTTCGCAATGATCGATCTGCGCTCGGATACCGTCACGCGCCCGACGCCGGCGATGCGCGAGGTGATGGCGCGCGCCGAGGTTGGGGACGACGTGTACCGCGAAGACCCGTCGGTCAACGCGCTCGAGGCCGAGGGGGCGCGCCTGCTCGGCAAGGAGGCGGCGCTGTTCGTCCCGACGGGGACGATGGCCAACCAGATCGCGCTGTGGCTGCACACCCGTCCCGGGGACGAGGTGATCCTAGCGCCGCAGGCGCACATCCTCGTCGACGAGACCGGCGCGGCGGCGGCGCTGAGCCACGTCCAGCTCCGCGCCATCGGTCCGGTGGACGGCTGCTTCTCCGCCGATGAGGTCGCCGAGGCGATCCGGCCCGTCGACTTCCACTACGCGCGCACGAGCCTCGTCTGCATCGAGAACACCTACAACCGCGCCGGCGGTCTGGTGTTCCCGCAGGCAGAGGTCGAGGCGATCGCCGAGGTCGCGCGGCGCGCCGGACTGAGGCTCCACCTCGACGGAGCGCGCCTCTGGAACGCAGCGATCGCCGCGGGTCGCACGCCAGCGGAGCTCGCCGCGCCCTTCGACACGGTGTCGGTGTGCTTGAGCAAGGGTCTCGGTGCCCCCGTCGGCTCGCTGCTCGCCGGCCCGCGCGCCCAGATCGAGCAGGCATGGCTGCGGCGCAAGCAGGTCGGCGGCGGCATGCGCCAGGTCGGCATCGTCGCGGCGGCGGGGCGCTACGCGCTCGCCAACCACATGGCGCGCCTCGCCGAGGATCACCGCAACGCGCGGCTGCTCGCGCAGGCGCTGGTCGGAGCGCCGCACGTCGCGTTCGTCTTGGAGCGCGTCGCCACCAACATCGTGATCTTCGATCTCCTGCCGAGTGCCCCCGTCGATGCCGACGCCTTCTGCGAGAGGCTGCAGCGCGACGGAGTCCTGCTCTCGGCGATGGGGCCGCGCCAGGTCCGCGCGGTCACTCACCTCGACGTCACAGAGGCCCAGTGCGAGGCGGCGGGTCTAGCCATCGCGCGCGCGCTGTCGGCCCTGTAGCCGCGGACGCGGCCGCGCTGGCGGCCGCGCTGGCGGCCACGCTCGTGCTCGGGGCGGGCTGCGCAGCGACGCCGGTGGCGACGGAGCTGCAGCGAGCCGAGGCGCTCGAGGCGAAGCGCGACGAGCGCGGCGCGATCGAGATCTACGACGCGGTGCTGTGGACCTGCGAGCACTCACAGCGACGGGGGCGCGACGACTGCGGCGACGCCGCATCGCGCAAGGCGCTGCTGCTCGAGCGCAGCGAGCCGCGCGCTGCGTTCGCCGCGTGGCTCGTCGCCGTCAAGCTCAGCCAGAGCCGCCGCACGCAGGCGCGCGCCGTCGTCCGCGCCGCGACGATCGCCGACGAGCTCGGCGAGCACCGCCGCGCGCTCCAGCTCGCGTGGCAAGCGGTCGACAGCTTCCCCGACGAGATGCCGAGCGAGGACGCGCTGCGACTGGCGCTGCGACTCGACGAACGGACCGCCGCGCTCGCCAAGCTGCGGCAGTTTCACGAGCGCTTCGCGCAGCAGGAGCTTGGCGACGATCTGCTCTACGCCCAGCTCCCGCTGCTGCTGGATGGCGGCGATCTCGACGGCGCCTTGGCGGTCGCGGACGAGCTGTGGCGCCGCTACCCGCGCTCGTCGCTCCGCGACGACGCGATGTGGAAGATCGCGCTGGCCCTCCGCGCCGCGCACCGCCCTCTCGACGCGCTGCGCCGCCTGCAGATCTTGCTCGACACGCGCCGCGACGCCTACCTCACCGGCAGCTACAACTCGGAGTTCCTCGACGACGCGCAGCTCGAGAAGGGGCGCCTGTGTCGCGACGATCTGCGCGACGACGCGCTGGCGATCGACACCTTCTCGGCGCTGGTCAACGACTGGCCCGAGTCGCGCCTGCGCGATGACGCGCAGGTCGAGTGGGCGCGCACCGTGGCCAAGCGCGACAGGGCGCTGGCCTGTCGGCTCTACGCCGAGGTGCCGCTGAAGTTCCCAGACGGAAATCAGCGCAGCACCGCGGAGCGCGAGAAGACCGCACTCGGCTGCCCCTCGGCCCCCGAAGCGGCCGGAGCGGCCCCATGAGCAGCATCGAGCTCCGCGACGTGACGATGCAGTTTCCGGGGGCTGTGCCGATTCTCGACGGCGTCAGCCTCACCATCGAGCCGGGTGAGATCGTCGGGCTCGTGGGTCCTGCGGCGAGCGGCAAGAGCGTCCTGCTCAAGCTGCTCTGCGGCCTGCTGCAACCGAGCGCCGGCCACATCACGATCAACGGGCTCCCGACCCACGGCATCGACGAAGATGCGCTGATGAGCGTGCGCGCCCAGATCGGCATGCTGTTCCAGAACAACGCCCTCTTCGACTTCCTCACCGTCGAGGAGAACGTCGCCTTCCCGCTGACCCGCCTCGGCAAGCTGCCCCCAGCCGAGATCTCCGCCCAGGCGCGCGAGCGCCTGCGCTCGGTGGGTCTGGCCGGCAGCGAGCACAAGTTCCCGAACCAGCTCTCGGGCGGCATGCGCAAGCGCGCCGCGCTCGCCCGCGCCGTCATCGCTCGCCCCCCCGTGGTGCTCTACGACGAGCCGACCGCGGGCCTCGATCCGGTGACCACGTCGAAGATCTACGACCTGCTGCGCGCCGAACAGCAGGCCTCGTCAGCGACGGTGATCGTCGTGAGTTCCGACGTCGATGCCCTGCGCCGCTTCGCGCCGCGCCTGCTCATGCTGCACCGCAGCCGGGTCGTCTACGACGGCCCCACCGACGCGGTCGAGCAGGAGGGCGGCGCGGTGGTCCGCCAGTTCGTGCGCGGCGATCTGGAGGGGCCGCTGTGATCGTCGCCCTCGGCCGCATGTTCCTCGACGCCGCGCGCCACCTGGGCGGCATGACGCTGCTGGCGCTGGCGACGCTCGGCTGTCGGTTCCGGCTGCGCGTCGATCGCGCCGAGCTGCTGCGCAACCTGCACAAGATGGGGGTG